>NZ_CP024190.1:4916807-5224108 GCF_003391395.1 Mycobacterium marinum | reverse complement strand
CTGGCCGCCGGCGCCACCGGCGCTACCGCCGAACCCGCCGGCCCCGCCCAGCCCGCCAGCACCGAACAACCCGCCGGACCCGCCGGCCCCTCCGGCGCCACCGTTGCCGATGAGGTCCGGGCCGAGCGGGATCGCGCTGGCGCCACCCGCACCGCCCGCGCCGCCATTGCCGAACAGCCAACCGCCGGCCCCGCCGGTTCCGCCGACTCCACCGTTGACCGTCGATGAACTCCCGCCGGCCCCGCCGGCGCCTCCGGTACCAATCAACCCGGCCGCCCCGCCGGCACCGCCGTTTAGCCCGGGCGCACCCGAGCCCCCGGCCCCGCCGTTACCGATCAGCCAGCCGCCCGCGCCACCGTTGGCTCCGGTACCGGGGGCGCCGTTGGCGCCGTTGCCGATCAGCGGCCGTCCGGTCAGGGTTTGCACGGGCGCATTGACGGCGCCGAGCAGACCCTGAAATGGCGCGGCGTTGGCGGCCTCGGCGCTGGCGTAGGTCCCCGCGCCGTTGGCCATCAGCTGCGCAAACTGGGCATGAAACGCCTCGGCTTGCGCGCCGAGTGTCTGATAGCTCTGACCGTGGAAGGAAAACAGCGCGGCGATCGCCGCCGACACCTCATCGGCGCCCGCGGCCAGCACCGTCGTCGTCGCCCTCGCCGCGACCGCATTGGCCTCACCAAGTACCGACCCGATCCCCGTCAAATCCGACGCCGCCGCAGCGACCGCCTCGGAAGTCACATTCACAAACGACACAGCCCACCCACCTAATCAACCCATTGCGGAGAAGTCCCAGACGAACTGGGCCACGTTAATCTGCAGGTCAGGGCCGTATGTGCGGAATGGGCGGCATCGTGAAAAGTTGAGTGGGGACCCTCTAACCCCGGGCGTGCGGTTGTCTCACCACGGGTGGTGCGACCAGCGGCAACGACACCCTGCGGCCACTGGTCGCGTCTCACCGCGAGACGATGCTGGGACGGTCCGATCGGCGTCCTACGCCGGAGCCGCTAGTTGGCGCGCAGCAGCGGTCGTAGCCGCTCGGTTTTCTCGGGGGTCCAGCCCGGCGGCGACAAGACCGCGGCCCAGCCGTTGGCGACGTTGCTGACGTAGCGGTGTCCATGCCCGTCGGGAACGTCCACAGCCACCGCCATGTCCGCAGACACTTGCAGGAAGGTCACCAACGGGATCCACCGCGTTTGGGGCAGTACGTCATAGCCGCGTTTCTCGCGTAGCCAGTCCGGCTCGCTGAAGAGCAGGTCCGGCGTCCACCACGCGATGGGGTCGGAGGCGTGCTGCAGATACACCACCCGCGGTTTGCCCCACGGCGCGTCCGGGCGCTGCAGATCACTGGCGCGGGCGATGAACCGCACGTTGTAGCCGTCGTCGTAGATGGGCAACCACTCTGGGGAACCGGGATCGCGGTTGGCGGTCAGCTCGGTCCAGACGGTGTTGTTGAACGTCGGTCCGCTGAACAACGCCCCGTCGGTGCGGGCGAGGATGTTGTTGAGGTTCATGAACGGTGCTTCGCCGCCGAAGGAACCCAAACTCTCGCCGAATACGACGAGCTTGGGGCGCTGAAACTCCGGCATCTGCCGGATCAGCTTGTCCACGGCCTCGAACAGGGCCTGGCCGGCCTGCCGGGCGTTCTCCTTGTCCACCAGGAACGACAGCCAGCTCGGCAGATAGGAATACTGCATGCTCACGATCGCGGTATTGCCGTTGTACATGTACTCGAGCGCGGAGGCTTCCGCCTCGTTGATCCAGCCGGTTCCGGTGGTCGTGGCGACCGCGACCACCGCGCGCTGCAGACCACCGGTGCGCTGCAACTCCCGCGCCGCCAGCTCCGCGGTCGCGATGATCCCGTTCGCCGAGTTCAACCCGGCATAGGCCCGGATCGGCTCGGTGGCGGGGGAACCGTTGAACGCGGTGAGATCGGCCCGGCTTGGCCCACCCTCGACGAAGACCCGGCCTTGATGCCCCAGGGATTCCCACGAAACCAATGACTGCGGTCCTCCGGATCGCAGTGCGGTATTCGGCGGTGCGCTATTGGGATCCAACTCGTCGTTGACCGAGGCGAAGGTGCTGTTCATGGAATGCATCGCGAACTTGAGCACCACACCGTTGAGCACCGTGATCGTCAGAGTTACCAGCAGCACCACCACGATGGTCGCCGACAGGCGAAATGGTGCGATCCGGTCGAGCTGGCGAACCAGAAAACTGAACAGCCGGCGGATGAACTGACCGACTTCGACGAACGCGAACAGCACGATCAGCGATACCACCGCGGTCAACGGGTAGTCGTACCACTTCAGGTGTACAACGCCCATCAGGTCGCGCACGTCGTCCTGCCAGAAGTGGAACCAGATCGCCATGAGCACGATGCCAACCCCGCCGACCGCGATGAGCGGCGGCCACACCCAGCGGGGCGGCGGTGGGCTGTCGTCTTGCGAGCGCATGTACCGGACCAGCCAGACGGCGAAAACACCCAGGCCGTATCCGATGGCCCCGGAGATGCCGCTGACCAGCCCCTGAAACAGTGGGCCGCGGGGCAGCAGCGACGGCGTCATGGAAAACCACAGGAAAATCAAGCCGACTGCGCTGCCGGTAAAGGTGTAGTGGCGAACCCACCAGGCGTTGCGAGTCGTCTTCGGTGCGGCGGTTTCCCCGCTGCCGGAAGTCTCAACCGACTCGTCGGCCGCCGGTGCCGCTTCGTCGCTGGCGTCGGTCCTGGTTGCGGAATCCATGTCGCTCATCGGTGCGTCACCTATCGGTGGGTGAAATTGGGCGGGCGCTTCTCGATGAATGCCGCCATCCCTTCGGATTGATCGGCTGTCGCGAAGGCGGAGTGGATGAGGCGACGTTCGTAGAGAAGTCCTTCGGCCAGGGTTACTTCGAAAGCGCGGTTCACGGCTTCCTTGGCCATCCGGGCCGCTGACCGCGACATCTGCGAAATGGTGGTGGCCACCGCCTTTGCCTCGGTGAGCAGGTCGTCGGCCGGCACCACCCGTGAAACCAGACCACTGCGCTCCGCTTCGGCGGCGTCGATGGTGCGTCCGGTCAGGATCAGGTCCATGGCCTTGGCCTTGCCGATCGCCCGGGTCAACCGCTGTGAGCCGCCCATCCCCGGCAGGACACCGAGTTTGATCTCGGGTTGGCCGAACTTCGCGGTGTCGGCGGCGATGATCAAGTCGCACATCATGGCTACCTCGCAACCGCCACCGAGCGCGTACCCGGCCACCGCGGCGATGGTCGGGGTGCGTACGGCGGCCAGTTTGCCCCAGGCGGCGAAGAAGTCGGCGTCGAACGCTTCGGAAAACGTCAGGTCCGCCATTTCCTTGATGTCGGCTCCGGCGGCAAATGCCTTGGCTGAGCCGGTGATGATGATCGCCCCGACGCCGGGATCGTTGTCCAGCTCGGCTGCAGCGCTGGTGACTTCGTTCATCACCTGGCTGTTGAGCGCGTTGAGGGCCTGTGGCCGGTTCAGGGTGATGATGCCGACTCGCTGGTCGCGCTCGACCAGGATGGTTTCGTAGCTCATGACCTGCCTTTCTAGAAACTCAAGTCGTCGTCGACCGGCGCGAAATACGCTGCGACGTCAGACTCGGTGATCTCGGCGAACGTCGCCGGCGACCATTTCGGATTGCGGTCTTTGTCGATCAACTGTGCGCGGATGCCCTCCACCAGGTCGTGCGAGCGCAACGACGCCGAGGACACCCGATAATCCTGGATCAAGACGTCTTCGAGCGTTTCCAGCTTGGCCGCGCGACGCACCGCCTCCAACGTCACCGACAGTGCGATGGGGGAGCGGCTGGCAATCACATTGGCGGCGTCGTTGGCTGGGCCGGCATCGTGGCCGCGCAGCGCGGCGATGATGTCGGCGACCGTGTCACCCGCGTAGCACTCGTCGATCCAGCCGCGTTGGGCGGCGAGGCCGCTGGGCGGAGGTTCGACGGCGTGGTGGGCCAGTGCGCTCTCGATTCCGTCGGAGGCGATGGCCGCGCTGAAGGCGTCGAGTTCGGCGTGCGGCACGAAGTGGTCGGCGAACCCCAGTGCGATGGCGTCGGCACCGGAGAAGGGTGCTCCGGTGAGTGCCGCGTGCAACCCCAGGGCGCCGGGGGCCCGCGAGAGCAGGTACGCCCCGCCGACGTCGGGAATGAACCCGATACCGACCTCGGGCATCGCGACCTTGGAGGTATCGGTCACCACCCGGATGTCGCCGTGGGCGCTCACGCCCACGCCGCCGCCCATCACGATGCCGTCCATCAAGGCCACGTATGGCTTGCTGAACCGGCCGATCTGGCCGTTCATCAGATACTCGTCGCGCCAGAACCGCCGCGCTTCGGCCCCGTCCTGGCGGGCGCTGTGATAGACGGCCACCACATCACCGCCGGCACACAATCCGCGTTCGCCGGCTCCGGAGACCACCACCGCGCGTACTTCGCCATCGCGCTCCCAGCGGGTAAGCACCGTGCTCAGCAGGTCCACCATTGTCTGGTTCAGCGAGTTGATCGCTTTGGGGCGGTTGAGGGTAATAAAGCCGACACCGCCGTCGACGCGGGTCAGAACTTCGTCGGACTCGCCGGTCACGGCTTCGGTCACGCTAGATCTCCCCTCCAGGGAATCGTCCAAGAGTTTGACCAGCAATCTAGATCGTGACTCGCTCCTGGGTGGCCCCGGGGCTAAGGTTTATCGTTAGCCGGACGACATCGGCGCGGTTGGGCACGAGTCCGGAAAACAGAAAACCGGCAGGTGCGTTGGGAACCCGCGCGGGCCACTGATCGTTGAGCAGTTGTTCGCACAGCTCGAACCCATAGCCATAAGAGAGGATCCGACGGTGCGGGAAACAAGTAACCCGGTATTCCGCTCGCTGCCGAAGCAGCGGGGCGGATACGCGCAATTCGGTACGGGAGCAGGGGCGGGATATGCCGCCGACCCCTACATGACTCCCTACCAGGAGACTCGTGACGCTGGGACGGCCCGGCCACTGACCATCGACGACGTCGTGACCAAGACTGGCCTGACGCTGGCCATGCTGTCCGCAACGGCCGTCGTTTCCTACTTCCTGGTTGCCCAGAACATCGCTCTGGCGATGCCGCTGACCTTGGTCGGCGCGCTCGGCGGGCTGGCGCTGGTGCTGGTCGCGACCTTCGGCCGCAAACAAGACAACCCGGCGATCGTGCTCAGCTACGCCGCGCTGGAGGGTCTGTTCCTTGGCGCCGTTTCGTTCGTTTTGGCCGCCTACACGGTGGGGTCCGCCAACGCGGGAGTGCTCATCGGGGAGGCGGTCCTGGGCACGCTCGGCGTGTTCTTCGGGATGTTGGTCGTCTACAAAACCGGGGCTATCCGAGTCACGCCTCGGTTCACTCGCATGATCGTGGCCGCCATGTTCGGCGCGCTGGCCCTCATGCTCGGCAACTTCCTGCTGGGGATGTTCGGAGTCGGCGGCGGCGAGGGCTTGGGCCTGCGCAGCGGTGGACCGCTGGCGATCCTGTTCTCACTGGTGGTCATCGGTATCGCGGCGTTCAGCTTCCTGATCGACTTTGACGCCGCTGACCAGATGATCCGCGCCGGAGCGCCGGAGAAGGCGGCGTGGGGTATCGCGCTGGGCCTGACCGTGACGCTGGTCTGGCTCTACATCGAGATCCTGCGTCTGCTGAGTTATCTGCAGAACGACTAGTCTCGGCTCGACGCGAAAAGCCGGCACATATGTGCCGGCTTTTTCGTGTGTCCGCTTGGTGTCTCTTGGGTGTGCGGTGGTGGCCCCGAGTGTGTGCTGGTGGCGGGCTGACCCGAGTTTCACAGCCCAGGGCGCACACTCACCGCCCTGGGCGCACGCTCGACGTCGGTGCCTGAGGCGCTAGCTCAGCCGCTCGATCACCATGGCCATGCCCTGGCCGCCACCGACGCACATGGTCTCCAGGCCGAACGTCTTGTCGTGGGTCTGCAGATTGTTGAGCAAGGTGGTGGTGATACGGGCGCCGGTCATGCCGAACGGGTGTCCCAGGGCGATCGCTCCGCCAGAGACGTTCAGCTTGTCCTCGTCGATGCCCAACTCCCGGGCCGAACCCAGCACCTGCACCGCGAACGCTTCATTGATCTCGACCAAGTCGATGTCGCTGATGGACATACCCGCCCGCTGCAGCGCCTTCTTGCAGGCCTCGATGGGGCCAAGGCCCATGATCTCCGGGGACAGACCGCTCACGCCGGTGGACACGATGCGCGCCAACGGCGTCAGGCCCAGCTCCTTGGCCTTGGTGTCGCTGGTGATCACCACTGCCGCGGCGCCGTCGTTGAGTGGACAGGCGTTGCCGGCGGTCACCGTGCCGTTGGGCCGAAACACCGGCTTGAGCTGGCTGACCTTTTCGTAGGTGGTACCCGCGCGCGGGCCATCATCGGTGCTGACTGTGGTGCCGTCGGGAAGCGTCACCGGGGAGATCTCCCGTTCGAAAAAGCCGCTCTTGATCGCCTCTTCGGCACGGTTTTGGCTGCGCACACCCCAGTGGTCTTGGTCTTCGCGGCTGATGCCCGAAATGATCGCGACGTTTTCAGCGGTCTGACCCATGGCGATATAGACGTCAGGCAGATTTCCGTCAGCGCGCGGGTCATGCCACTCCTCGGCACCCGCGGCCGCGGCGGCGGTGCGTTCCTGGGCCTCATCGAAGAGGGGGTTCTTGGTGTCGGGCAGCGAGTCGGAGTTGCCCTTGCCGAACCGGGACACGGTCTCTACGCCCGCGGAGATGAACGCGTCGCCCTCGCCGGCCTTGATCGCATGAAACGCCATCCGGGTGGTCTGCAGCGAAGACGAGCAGTACCGGTTGACCGTGGTCCCCGGCAGGAAGTCGTAGCCCAGCGCCACGGCGACGACGCGCCCGATGTTGAAGCCGGACTCACCTCCCGGGAGGCCGCAGCCCATGATCAGATCGTCGATCTGGTGCGGGTTCAGCGCGGGCACTTTGTCCAACGCGGCGCGCACCATCTGCACGGCCAAGTCGTCGGGGCGCATGCTGACCAGCGACCCTTTCATGGCGCGGCCGATCGGCGAGCGGGCTGTTGAGACGATGACGGCTTCTGGCATAACAGCTCCCTCCATTGGGGTGTGGCGAAGCCGAATCTAGCCTGACGACGAGCCTGGTGACGATTCGGGTCGTGCAGCGGCCCGTTGCCCGACTAGCCGCTAGCCGGGATCGGGACGGGTCCACCAACCACCGGGACCGGCCGCCGCCACAGCCGGGTGACGATGGCGCCCCGGGAACGCTCCTGGCTGCTGGTGCGGAAGCTAGGCCGCGACGGCACGGGAAGCATTGCGCTCCCGATCTTTTCGCGTAACGCATCGCGCAGACTGAGGAGCAGCTGATCGGCCGCCAGGGCGTACGCCGTTGCGGATGGGTGATATCGGTCGGCGGAGAACATCCGTTCGGGTTCGGCCCGGAATTGGCGTGCCAGCAGATTGGCGAGCGGAACCGGGACCCCGCCGGCCGCCTTGACGGCGGCGGTCTGAGCGCGGGCGAGCTGGCTTCCTCGCGTGTGAGCCAGGGACCGCAACGGTTGCGGTATTGCGGTGATGACACTGAAGTCCGGGCACGTGCCGACCACCACGATTGCGCCGCGGGCGCGCAGCTTGCGTACCACCGAGCCAAGCCGTTCCGCGGAGGGGCCGATCCCGTTGAGTGCTGTTATGTCGTTGGCGCCGATGATGATGACCGCGGCGTCCGGTGGCGGTCCGGCCACAAACATCGCGTCGACCTGACCGCACACGCCTTTTGAGGTGGCGCCGACCAGGGCTTTGGTGCTCAACCGCACCCGCTTGCCGGTCTGCTCGGCGAGCTTGCGTGCCATCACCACGCCCGGCACTTCCTCGGGGCTGCCACAGCCGTATCCGCACGCCGTGGAGTCGCCGAACATCATCAGGTGTAGGTCAAAGGGGGTTCCGCGGCGCCAGCGCTGCACCGGCCCACCGCCGCGGGAGTAGACCCCATCGGCACGGGGAGGTACGTCCCAGGCTTTGGGGATGATGGTGCGCGCGTGCGTAGCCTGGCCGACCAGCAAGTTGCGTGCGCCCAGATAGGCCGTACCTGTCGAGGCGAGTGCACCCGCTGTGGCCAGAGCGATCGTCGAACGCCGCGGCACGCGTATGCCCACGCGATCAGTTTAGATCGGCTTCTCTGTTTGCGGGTCTACCTGACAAAACAGGTGAATTACGTTGTGGATCAATTGTGGTATCGAATCAGACTCATTAAGCGTTGTTTAAGAAGTAAGCTGTCAAGCTAAGTCGGAGGAGTTGGCAAATCGCTCGGGGGAGCAGGTTCAATCCGAACGCTTGGCCGCTCCATCACATGCCTTATCGGACTACAACGACGTAGGAAGTGTTGCGCATGACCGCACCTAGCAGGGTCCCCAGTAACCCTATCCATGCCATTCGCCCACGAGACGTACTCAAGACACGTAGACTCGAGGCACGCAGATTCGCCATCAGTGATGGCGCTCCGGTCGAGGTTGTCGAGTCGGGCCCGAGCGTTGCTGCGCGGGTCGCGACGCTTGCCTCGCGGCTGACCATTCGGCCGGTGCTGGCGGTCGGTAGCCACGTGCCGCATCTACCTTGGCCATGGGGCCTCATCGATCACGCCGCGAAGGCTTTGGTCCCGGCGTCTGCCACCGTGAGGGCCGCGGTGAGCTTGCCAAATGCGGCAGCGCAACTGGTTCGGGCGCCGGGCGTGCTGCCCGCCGACGGGACCCGGCGCGTGGTCCTCTATCTCCACGGCGGCGCCTTCCTGACCTGTGGAGCAAACTCGCACGGCCGGTTGGTCGAGCTGCTCTCAAAGTTTGCTGACGCGCCCGTTCTGATCGTCAACTATCGGCTGATGCCCAAACACTCGATCGGTATGGCGCTCGATGACTGCCACGACGGCTACCGCTGGCTGAGGTTGTTGGGGTACGACCCGGAACAGATCGTGTTGGCCGGAGACTCCGCCGGCGGCTATCTCGCGCTGACTCTCGCGCAGCGGCTGCAGGACGAAGGCGAGGAGCCGGCCGCCCTTGTCGCGATCTCGCCACTGCTGCAGCTAGCAAAGGAGCAGAAAAAGGCTCATCCCAACATTAAGCGGGATGCGATGTTCCCGCCGAAGGCTTTCGACGCGCTTGGTGAATTGGTTGCTAGCGCGGCCGCTAAAAACAAAGTCGACGGCAAACCCGAGGAACTCTACGAGCCGCTCGAGCACATCCGGCCGGGGCTGCCGCGGACCCTGATTCACGTGTCGGGATCCGAGGTGCTGTTGCACGACGCCCAGCTGGCGGCGCGCAAGTTGGCGGCGGTCGGGGTGCCCGCCGAGGTGCGTGTCTGGCCGGGACAGGTGCACGACTTTCAGGTCGCCGGGCCGTTGTTGCCCGAGGCGACCCGCTCCCTGCGTCAGATCGGCGACTACATCCGCGAGGCAACCGGCTAGGGGGTTGCGCCGTACCCGGAGTGTGGTTCGCCGGGACCGGCCTGACACGATGAAGCCCATGCGGATCGCCCAGCACATCAGTGATCTCATCGGCGGCACACCACTGGTTCGCCTGAACGCGGTCGTTCCGGCCGGGATCGGCACGGTGGCGGCGAAGGTCGAATATCTCAACCCTGGCGGCAGCTCCAAGGACCGGATCGCGATCAAGATGATCGACGCGGCCGAGGCCAGCGGCGCGCTGCGCCCCGGCGGCACCATCGTCGAGCCGACGTCGGGCAATACCGGGGTGGGTCTGGCCCTGGTCGCCCAGCACCGTGGCTACAAGTGCGTATTCGTCTGCCCCGACAAGGTCAGCGAGGACAAACGAAACGTCTTGCGGGCCTACGGCGCTGAGGTCGTGGTGTGCCCGACGGCGGTGCCGCCGGAGGATCCGGACAGCTACTACAGCGTCTCTGACCGGCTGGTCAGAGAAATCGACGGTGCGTGGAAGCCCGACCAGTACGCCAACCCCGAAGGCCCGGCCAGCCACTACGCGACCACCGGCCCGGAGATCTGGGCCGATACCGACGGCAAGATCACACATTTCGTTGCCGGCATCGGCACCGGTGGAACGATCAGCGGCGCGGGGCGCTACCTCAAGGAGGTGTCGGGCGGCAAGGTCCGCGTCATCGGCGCCGACCCGGAGGGGTCGGTGTATTCCGGCGGGACCGGGCGGCCCTACCTGGTCGAGGGGGTGGGCGAGGACTTCTGGCCGGCGGCCTACGACGCCACGGTGCCCGACGAGATCATCGCGGTGTCGGACTCCGACTCCTTTGACATGACCCGGCGGCTGGCCCGAGAAGAGGCGATGCTGGTGGGCGGATCCTGCGGGATGGCGGTGGTGGCCGCCCTGCGGGTCGCCGAACAAGCAGGGCCCGACGCGCTGGTTGTCGTGCTGCTGCCCGACGGCGGGCGCGGTTACATGTCGAAGATCTTCAACGACGCGTGGATGTCGTCATACGGTTTCTTGCGCAGCCGCCTCGACGGCAGGACCGATGCGTCCACGGTCGGTGATGTGTTGCGGCGCAAGTCCGGTGCATTGCCAGCTCTGGTCCACACCCACCCCTCCGAGACGGTGCGCGATGCCATCGGAATCCTGCGGGAATATGGGGTGTCGCAGATGCCGGTGGTCGGCGCCGAGCCGCCGGTGATGGCCGGTGAAGTTGCCGGCAGCGTGTCCGAACGCGAACTGCTCTCGGCCGTATTCTCGGGCAAGGCCAAGCTGGCCGACGCCGTCTCCCAGCACATGAGCCCGCCGCTGAAGTTGATCGGCGCCGGTGAATTGGTCGGTGCGGCAGGCAAGGCATTGCGGGACTGGGATGCCTTGATGGTCGTCGAGGAGGGCAAGCCGGTCGGGGTCATCACCCGGTATGACTTGTTGGGATTCCTTTCCGAAGGGGCGTTGCGGCGCTAGTCCGCCGCGGCGCCACAACTTAGCCCGGCTAGGAACAAACTCGGCTGGTAGCTACCTCCCCGACGGTGCCCAACCATGCTGGTAATGGCGCGAATCGCGGCTCGGGCGCAGCTCTAGCCTGATCTCTACGCAGACCGCCAACCTCAGGTACTGTAAGGCCGCCTACTTCAGCTAATTCCGAGTGGAAGGTTGCCCATGACCGATCAGCCGCCTCCCGGCGGGTCTTACCCCCCACCGCCTCCGCCTCCCGGATCCTCCGGTGGGTCGGAGCCGCCCGCTGGTGGGTACCAAGCACCACCGCCTCCCTCGGCGCCCAGTGGGGGCGGCTACCCGCCGCCGCCACCGCCCCCGTCGCCCAGCACCAGCGGCTATCCGCCGCCACCGCCGCCGCCGTCGGCGCCCGGCGGCAGCGCTTATCCGCCGCCTCCGCCACCACCACCGCTGGAAGGTGGCTACCCGCCGCCACCACCGTCGGCGGGTGGATACGCACCGCCCCCACCTGGGCCGGCGATTCGTGCACTGCCGGCGGAGTCCTACACGCCGTGGATCACTCGCGTGCTGGCCGCGCTCATCGACTTCGCGCCCTACGTTGTGGTTTCCGGCATTGGCTGGCTGATCATGATGGTGACCACGACCTCGTCGTGCGTGACCGACATCAGTCAGTACGACATCGGCCAGTACTGCGTATCCCAGCCGTCGATGATCGGTCAGCTGGCGCAATGGTTGTTGTCCCTGGTGGGGTTGGCCTACCTGGTGTGGGACTACGGCTACCGCCAAGGCACCACCGGTTCGAGCATCGGCAAGTCGATCATGAAGTTCAAGGTGGTCAGCGAAACCACGGGGGAGCCGTTGGGCTTCGGAATGTCGGTGGTGCGCCAGCTCGCGCACATCGTCGACGCGATCATCTGCTACATCGGGTTCCTGTTCCCGCTGTGGGACGCCAAGCGGCAGACGCTTGCCGACAAGATCATGACGACGGTTTGCCTACCGCTCTGAGTGCAACGCAACTCACTTGTGTCAGTGAGTGATTAGCAAAGCGCCACCTCGGCCGTGCGATTACGGCCGGGGTGGCGTTCGCTATTAGGCTGGTCACCGATGAAGGACGATCACAAGGCGCAGCACCGGTTCGCCGGACTCGCAACACGAGCCATTCATTCCGGCTATCGCCCGGACCCGGCGACCGGAGCCGTCAACGCTCCGATCTATGCCAGCAGCACCTTCGCCCAGGACGGTGTCGGCGGTCTGCGGGGCGGCTATGAGTATGCGCGAACCGGCAATCCGACTCGCACCGCCTTGGAAGCCGCGCTTGCCGCGGTTGAAGACGCGGCGTTCGGGCGTGCGTTCAGTTCCGGCATGGCCGCCGCCGACTGCGCGCTGCGGGCAATGCTGCGACCGGGTGACCATGTCGTCATCCCCGACGACGCCTACGGCGGCACCTTCCGGTTGATTGACAAGGTCTTCACCGGGTGGAACGTCGAGTACACGCCGGTAGCCCTGGCGGATCTGGATGCGGTGCGTGCGGCGATAAGACCAACCACCCGACTGATTTGGGTGGAAACACCGACCAATCCGCTGCTGTCGATCGCCGACATCGCCGGCATCGCCCAGCTGGGTGCGGACAGCTCGGCGAAAGTTCTGGTGGACAACACCTTCGCATCTCCGGCGCTGCAGCAGCCGCTATCACTGGGCGCCGACGTGGTGCTGCACTCCACCACCAAGTACATCGGTGGTCACTCCGATGTGGTGGGTGGCGCACTGGTGACCAATGACGAAGAGCTGGACCAGTCTTTTGCCTTCTTGCAGAACGGGGCGGGCGCGGTGCCGGGCCCGTTCGACGCGTACCTGACCATGCGCGGCCTGAAAACCCTGGTCCTGCGCATGCAGCGGCACAGTGAAAATGCCGCTGCCGTGGCGGAATTCCTCGCCGAACATCCCGCGATCAGCACCGTGTTGTACCCCGGGTTGCCCAGTCACCCCGGCCATGCCGTGGCGGCGCGGCAGATGCGCGGGTTTGGCGGCATGGTTTCGGTGCGGATGCGAGCCGGCCGCACCGCCGCCGAACAGCTGTGTGCCAAGACGAACATCTTCATCCTGGCCGAATCGCTAGGCGGTGTGGAGTCGCTGATCGAGCATCCCAGCGCGATGACTCACGCATCGACCGCGGGTTCGCAGCTAGAAGTGCCCGATGACCTGGTGCGGCTGTCGGTCGGTATCGAAGACGTTGCCGATCTCCTCGACGACCTCAAACAGGCGCTGGGCTAACCCCGGCGCGAGCAGCCCGCGAGCAGACACAGAATCGCACGCGCAGCGCGCGCTGGGTGCGATTCTGTGTCTGCTCGTCAGGTCAGGAGTGGTAGGGCTCGGCGCTGATCAGCGTGACCTCGATGACGCTGCCGTTGGGCACCGTGTAGCTACGGGTCTCGCCGACCTTGGCGTCGATCAGGGCGCCACCGAGCGGGGAATTCGGCGAGTACACCTCGAGCTTGCCGTCGTTGACGCCTTCTTGGCGGGTGGCGATGAGGAATGTCTCGCTATCGGACTGGTCGCCGTTGTAGTAGACCTTCACCACGGAACCGGGCAGGGCGATACCGGACTGCTTGGGCGCTTCGCCGACCTTGGCGTTGTTGAGCAGGTCCTGCAGCTGGCGGATGCGGGCCTCTTGCTGGCCCTGCTCTTCGCGGGCGGCGTGGTAGCCGCCGTTCTCGCGCAGGTCGCCCTCTTCGCGGCGGTCATTGATTTCGGCGGCGATGATCGGACGATTGGCGATCAAGTGATCGAGCTCGGCCTTGAGTCGGTCATGTGACTCCTGGGTTAACCAGGTCACCTGAGTATCCGTCATCTCGTGGCGCTCCTTGTGTTGTCTTTTGGCGCATGCGCGCAAGTTGCTGATCCCGCATCAACCCGGTATCGGGCGTACGCGGGCCCCCACCCCGGTCGCTGCCACTCCGCTTCTGCTCACGGCCATTAATGCAGCAATACACGGTCCCGGTCAGGACCGTGTATCTAGCCATGTTACCACCGCGCTAACAGTTGGTGACTGCATATGCGCAGTTCGGGGTTTGTTGCGCGGTCAAGGTGAGCGCAAGTAAGCGGGCACATCTGTGCCGCAACCGTATACGTCCGCCATCAACGGCGGCTTGCTCGATTTCAGGGTCGTCGTCACCTGCACGGTGGTTTGGTCCGAGGGCGGCACCAGCACCTCTCGCCGGCCGGTCTCGCTACCGTCCTTGGCCCGGACGCGCACGATGCAATCGACCGGCCGTGACGGGTCTGACCGCGTCACGCTGATCGTCACCGATGCCGTCTGCTCATCGATCACGCGGTAGCCGGCCAATTTGCCGGTAACGGCGTTGGTGACGATCCGCTGGTAGCCGATCACGGCAAGCGCGGTCCCGGCCACCACCACCAACACCGCCAGAGCGATGAGGATGTAGCGCCGCGACCTACCGGAGAGTCGAGACCGCCCATAGCGGGCTTCGGGACGGGATATGGGTGCTGGATTCATGCCTGGCTTGGCGGATCGGGGAAGGGCTGTGGGCGGGCGTCAGGCGCCGGACGACAAGATGGAACGATTGAGAACTGAAATTATAGTGGCGCAATCGGCCGGCGAGCAGACGGCCCGACCAGCAGACGGACAAGGGAGCACGTGAGCAAACTGCGGTTGATGGCGGTGCATGCCCACCCCGACGACGAGTCCAGTAAGGGCGCCGCCACTCTTGCCCGGTACGCGGATGAGGGTCATCGCGTGCTGGTGGTGACGTTGACCGGGGGCGAGCGTGGCGAGATTCTCAACCCGGCGATGGATCTGCCCGACGTGCACGGGCACATCTCCGAAATTCGCCGCGACGAGATGGCGAAGGCGGCCGAGATTCTCGGTGTGGAGCACACCTGGCTGGGGTTCGTCGACTCCGGACTGCCGAAGGGGGATCCGCCGCCCCCGCTGCCCGAGGGATGTTTCGCCCTGGTGCCCTTGGAAGATTCCATCGAAGCGCTGGTACGTGTGGTGCGGGAATTCCGGCCCCACGTGATGACGACCTACGACGAGAACGGCGGCTACCCGCACCCCGACCACATCCGCTGCCACCAGGTCTCCATCGGCGCCTACGAGGCCGCTGCCGACTATCTGCGGTTCCCGGATGCCGGTGAGCCCTGGACGGTGTCCAAGCTCTACTACATCCACGGCTTCCTGCGTGAGCGCATGCGGATTCTGCAAGACGAGTTCATCAAGCGCGGCCAGGAAGGTCCGTTCGGCAAGTGGCTCGAGCACTGGCATCCCGACCACGATCCGTTTGCCAACCGAGTCACCACCCGCGTTGAGTGCTCGGGCTATTTCGCCCAACGCGACGACGCCTTGCGGGCGCATGCGACCCAGATCGACCCCAACGCCGAATTCTTCGCGGCGCCGCTGTCGTGGCAGCGCGAACTCTGGCCGACCGAGGAATTCGAGTTGGCCCGCTCGCGCATCCCCATCGGTCTGCCTGAGACCGAGTTGTTCGCCGGAATCGAGTCGAGCCAATGAACCAGTTTCTGCTCACTGTGATTGCAGACGATGCACCGCGCAATACCGGACCCGATTTCGGCAAGGCCAGTCCGTTGGGGCTGCTCGTCGTCGTGGTCTTGGTCATCGCCACGTTGTTTCTGCTGCGATCGATGAACCGGCAACTCAGGAAGGTCCCGGAATCCTTCGATCGTGCGCACCCCGAGCCGGATCAGGCGGCCGACGAGGGCACGGATGTGGTGGACGTCGAGGAACCGCCCGCCGCGGACGGTGGCGCCACCACGCGATCGCCGGGGCCGGCCGATGACCCCGGCTGATTCATCGGCCGGTTTCTCCGGAACCAATACCCTCGCGCAGGCCACCAGTCCGTACCTGCGCCAGCACGCCGACAACCCCGTGCATTGGCAGCAATGGACACCGCAGGCGCTGGCTGACGCCGCCGCGCGCGACGTGCCGATTCTGTTGTCGATCGGATACGCCGCATGTCACTGGTGTCACGTCATGGCCCATGAATCGTTCGAGGACGCCGAAGTGGCGGCGGTGATGAACGCGGGCTTCGTCAACATCAAGGTGGATCGCGAGGAACGGCCCGATATCGACGCGGTCTACATGAACGCCACTGTTGCCCTCACCGGGCAGGGCGGCTGGCCGATGACGTGCTTCCTGACCCCTGATGGGCGGCCCTTCTACTGCGGCACCTACTACCCGAAAGCCGGTTTTCTGCAGCTGCTTTCGGCCGTATCGGAGACCTGGCGGGAACGTCGCGGCGAGGTGGAGGAGGCCTCCGACCACATTGCCGGTGAGTTGCGTTCGATGGCGTCCGGACCGCCCGGCGGCGGTCCCGACGTGGCGCCGGAGCTGTGTGACCATGCCGTCGCGGTCGTCTTGGGTGAGCAGGACACGGTTCATGGTGGCTGGGGCACCGCGCCCAAGTTCCCGCCGTCGGGGCTGCTGGAAGCGTTGCTGCGGCACTACGAGCGCACCGGCTCCCCGGCCGCACTGGCTGCGGTGTCGCGCACCGGCGCCGCGATGGCCCGCGGCGGCATCTATGACCAACTTGCCGGCGGCTTCGCCCGATACAGCGTCGACAAGGCCTGGGTGGTACCGCATTTCGAGAAGATGTTGTACGACAACGCGCTGCTGTTGCGGGCTTATGCGCACTGGGCCCGGCGGACCGGTGATGAGTTGGCGCGCCGCGTCGCGGCCCAGACCGCGGGGTTTCTGCTCGACGGGCTGGCCGCTGGCGGCATGTTCACCTCCTCGCTGGATGCCGACACCGACGGCCGCGAGGGTTCGACCTATGTCTGGACTCCCGAACAGCTGATCGAGCTCCTAGGTGAGGATGACGGCCGTTGGGCCGCAGAGGTTTACGCGGTGACCGCGGCCGGCACCTTCGAACACGGCGCGTCGGTGTTGCAGCTGCCCTCGGATCCGCACGACGGCGAGCGGCTGCAGCGGGTCAGCAGCGCACTGTCGGCGGCCCGGCGCGGGCGCGCGCAACCCGGTCGCGATGACAAGGTCGTCACCTCCTGGAACGGGTTGGCGATCACGGCGCTGGTCGAGGCCAGCATTGCCCTGCAGCAGCCCGAATTGGCGCAAGCCGCGCGGCGATGCGCACGCGTGTTGCTGGACTTGCACGTGGTCGACGGCCGGTTGCGCCGCGCCAGCCTGGGCGGTGTGGTCGGCGACAGCGCGGCCATCCTCGAGGACCATGCCATGCTGGCCACCGGCCTGTTGGCGCTCTATCAGTTGACTTCCGAACCGGGTTGGCTGACCTCGGCCTGCGATTTGCTGGATACCGCATTGGCGCACTTCGGCGATCCGCAGCGGCCCGGTCGCTGGTTCGACAACGCCGACGACGCCGAGCGGCTGATGCTGCGCCCGGGCGACCCGCTCGACGGGGCCACGCCTTCGGGCGCGTCTTCGATCGCCGAAGCCCTGCTGACCGCCGCACACCTGGTCGCCGACGACCGCGCCCCGCGCTACCTGCAAGCCGCCACGGAAACGTTGCGCCAACATTCGGTCTTGCTGGCACGCGCCCCGAGGTCGGCCGGGCACTGGCTGTCCGTCGCGGAGGCGGCGGTGCGGGGACCGCTGCAGATCGCGGTTGCCTGCGACGATCCACAATCAGAGCTACTGGCCGCCGCCCGCCGGCTGGCGCCGGGCGGAGCCATCGTCGTCGGCGGTCGGCTGGACTCGGCACCGTTGCTGATCGGACGGGATCGGGTGGCGGGCGCGGACGCCGCCTATGTCTGCCGGGGACGGGTCTGCGACCTGCCGGTGACCGGTACCGACGAACTGGCCGCAGCTCTGCCAGTGCCCGGGTAGTAGCGTGCGTCACATGCCGAATTCCGCTGAGAGGTCCCAAGCGATTACCGAAACGGTCAACCGATACATGTCGGTGCTGGCCGACGGCGGCGCCGACGATCTGGTCGGCTTCTACGCCGACGACGCGACCCTCGAGGATCCGGTCGGGGGAGAGGTGCACATCGGTACGCGAGCCATCCACGGCTTCTATTCGGCGATCGCGGGCCTGACGCGCGAGTGTGAGTTGGTGTCGCTGCGGGTGTGCGGCAACGAGGCGGCTTTTCAGTTCCGGCTGACCGTGACCAGCGGCGACAGCAAGATGCGGGTGGAGCCCATCGAGGTCATGGTGTTCGATCGCTCCGGCAAAGTGGCCGCGATGAAGGCGTATTGGTCAGCGGCCGACGTGACCCATCTGTAGCGACGTGAGGCGCTGCTGCAGCGCTCAGAACACCACGAACCACATCGCGATGTAGTGGCAGATCGCCGCGACCGCGGTGCAGGCGTGGAAGAACTCGTGGTAGCCGAACGTCGAAGGCCACGGATCCGGCCAGCGCACGGCGTAGAGAATGCCGCCGATGCTGTACAGGGCGCCGCCGACAAACAGCAGCACCAGCGCCGTCACCCCGGCGTTGTGCAGAATCGTGGCGGTGTACCAGACCGCGACCCAACCCAGCAGCAGGTAGAGCGGGACACCGACCCAGCGCGGCGCGGTCGGCCAGCACATCTTGAGCAGAATCCCGGCGATCGCACCGCCCCACACGATCGATAACACCACTCGCCCGTCATGGCCCGGCAATGCCAGCAGGGCGAACGGGGTGTAGCTGCCGGCGATGAACACGAAGATCATCGAGTGATCGGCCCGCTTCATCCACTTGTGCGTGGTCGCGGACGTCCAGTTGACTCGGTGATAGGTGGCGCTGACGGTGAACATCACCACGGTGGCCGCAATGTAGGCCAGCGTGGCCAGGCCGGCTTCGGTGGAGCCCACCGCCCAGGAGACCGCAACCAGCGATGCGCCCGCCAAAACAGCGGTGCCGGCCGAATAGACGTGGATCCAGCCGCGGAACCGCGGCTTGGTGAGCGCCCGTGCGACCCCCTCGACGAGGTGATGCGCAGCGTTGGGAACGGCTAGACCCTGTGGTTCGGGTTCTGCGGTGCTGGCCATGCTGGCCTGGCTGCTCATTTCGCCCATTGCCCCGTCTGGTGATTGCCGGATATTGGTCACCGATCACAGTAGTCGCCCCGAGCGTGAGCGGGCTTGCGACTTGGCGTGATCTTGCGGCGAATCAAGGCCGGAATTTGGTGCGCGTCACAGTAGTCTGGATCCTCGTGGAGATCATCCCGCCGCGGCTCAAGGAGCCGTTGTATCGGCTGTATGAGCTGCGGCTGCGGCAAGGCCTGGCAGCCACGAGCTCCGAGTTGCCGCGGCACATCGCGGTGCTGTGCGACGGCAATCGCCGTTGGGCCCGCGATGCGGGTTACGACGACGTCAGCTACGGCTACCGGATGGGTGCCGCCAAGATCGCCGAGATGTTGCGGTGGTGCCAGGAAGCCGGCATCGAGATGACCACCGTCTACCTGCTGTCCACTGAAAACCTGCAGCGCGACCCCGACGAGCTGGCGGCGCTGATCGAGATCATCACCGACGTCGTCGAAGAGATCTGTGCCCCGGCCAACCGCTGGAGTGTGCGTACCGTCGGCGACTTGGAGCTGCTCGGCGATGAACCGGCGCGCCGGCTGCGCGAGGCCGTGGAATCCACGCCGGCCACCGCCCAGTTCCATGTGAACGTGGCAGTCGGCTACGGCGGGCGTCGCGAGATCGTCGACGCGGTGCGGGCGCTGCTGAGCAAGGAACTCGCCAACGGTGCGACCGCCGAGGAGCTTATCGACGCGGTGAGCGTTGAGGGCATTTCGGAGAACCTCTACACCTCGGGGCAACCCGACCCTGATCTGGTCATCCGCACGTCCGGCGAGCAGCGGCTGTCCGGGTTTCTGTTATGGCAGAGCGCCTACTCGGAGATGTGGTTCACCGAGGCGCACTGGCCAGCGTTTCGGCGGGTCGATTTTCTGCGTGCATTGCGCGACTACAGCATGCGCCATCGCCGGTACGGCAAGTAATCGCGTGCGGTGCTGAGCCCACCGCTGGGATACCCCTCGATCTAGGAGGGCTGGCGCTGCGGCACCGGCTCGGTGGGCGCCAACCTCCGACTGCAATTGGGGCAGAACCGGGGGACAACCAGCAGGAGCTCATGATCTGGTTCAACCATCGCTTCCTTCTCCGCCGGCGTGGCCACCGGCGAGGCCGCATCGGCGGTACGGCGAGGCCGTGGCGTGGAACACTGGGCGCATGGCTGCGCTGTCGGCGGTGGTGTTCACGCTCAGCGGTTGGCTGGGGCTCTACCTGCTGGCCCGCGACCCGCGCAAGCCGGTGCTGGTATTGGCCGCCATTGGGCTATGCGGGTTTGCCCTTGTCTTGGCGTTGGATGCGGTACGCAACACCAGCATGGCCCACGCCCAGTTGCTCGGTCAGCTGGAGATCTACCTGGTCGCCGTGCCGGGCGTGGCATGGTTCGGCGTTCTGCTCGAGTTGTCGGTGGCGCCCGAGCGCCCTTGGGCACGCAAGGCCGAGTTGCTGCTGATCGCGGCCGTCGGCGCGCTGGCCCTGCTGGGTGCGGCCATCGCGGGCAGCGTGGCAGGGCCGCTGCGGCCCGGTCACTGGCTGATGTTTGCGGTGATCTCGGCGGCAACGCTGGGCGCCATGGTGGCCGTGTTGGTGCGGCCGGCGCAGCCGATGCCGGTGGTCGGCGTGGTCATCGTCGCGACGCTGTTCTTCGCGCTGGGCAATGCCATCCTGGTGATTCCGCTGGGGCTGGTGCCCAGCTGGCTGGCCCTGGCCTCAACGGGATTCGACGTGTTGTTGCTCGGTGTGGCCGTGGCGGTATGGGACGCCTTCGACGAAGGCCAGGCATTGCGCGCGGACATGCTGCGCTCGTTTGCGGGTGCGATGGCGGTCGCGGGTGTGTTGGGCGGTCAGGCGCTGATCGGGTTGGCCTTGATCCGCGATGAGCCCACCGCTTCGACCGTGCTGACGGTGCTGCTGTTCACCAGCCTGTCGATCGCCATCGCCGTGCAGGTGTTGGCCGACCCAATGGCCGGGGTACTGGACCGGCTGGCGTTTTCGAAATCGCCGGCACTACGCGCCGACCGCGCGGCACTGCGCCACACCGGTGCGGCGCTACCGCTGCGGTCGGCGGATCCGCTTGCCGGCATCGATGACGAGACCTTTGTCAGGCTGACCCGCAGAGCGCTGGGGCACTACGGTGACCTGGCCAAGCTCGTCGCCAGCCCGTTGACCGCGTTGCCCGTGATTGATCGGCGGCTGGCCACCCGTGGGGTTCCCGACCAGCCGCTGGAACGGGCCAACGAACTCAAGGCCGTCCTGGCCGACGGCATCAAGCGACTCAAGCCGCGTGAGGATGGTGATTTCGGAACCACCGAACAGTGGCGTTATTACAACTCGCTGTACTTTCCCTACGTCGTCGGTGTGCGCGCCTACGCGCAGAATGCCACCGCGGCGGGTTTGGATCCCATCGCCCGGCAGGCCTGGCAATGGCTGGTGACCGAGGTCCCGCAGCGGTCACTGCACAACTGGCAGAACGCGGCCGCTCGGCTGATCGCGGCCGATTTGCGCGGGCGCATCACGGTGGCCAGCGACTAGTCTTGCCGGCCCCCGCCCGGCGGGCGTTGACGGCACTGCCCGCAACTGCCTGACAGCGGGGAAAACGACCTGGTCACTGGGCCTATGGCAGCAGTTGGCAGTGCCATGCGTCGATCTGGCAGTGCGCAGGCGGCAGTCTCAAAACTGTTCCACCGACCGCCTTCTCGCACAGTCCCAAGGAGTAATGCAATGACCGCAATCTCGGGCCCGACAACTCGGCCCCTCTCCGATTCGACGGACGCACTGCTGCGTTTCGCGATGCGCGCGGACGCCACATTGACCGGACTCATGGGCCTGGCCCTCGCCGCGGCCGCCGACCCGATCTCGTCGCTGACCGGCCTGACATCCGCTCAGGAATACAGCATCGGTGCCTTCTTCGTGCTCTACGGCCTGTTGGTGTTCGGCCTCGCCGCGATACCCAACCTGCGTCGCGCCGGGATAGGGGTGGTCGTCGGCAACCTCGTCTACACCGTGGGCGCGATCGTCGCCGCCGAACTAGTGCCGATGACTGGCATCGGGGTGGCCGCGACACTGGCCAGCGGCGTGTTCACAGCGGCATTTGCCGGGCTGCAGTACCTGGGAGTGCGTCGTATCACGGCCTGAACTCCCCTTCCCGCTGGTGCGGGGCACCCCCGATAGCTGAGGTGGGTGCCCCGCACCAGCCATGTCGGGCGGCCGCGGCCCGGGGGGAGCCGGCGGTGACTGACGATGAGGTTGGAATGCTCAAATCGGCCCGGATCGATGGGTGATCCGAGATACGATCCGGCTGTTCGGCGGGGGTAAACCTCTAGAGGACAGTGATGTCATATTTGATAGCCGCCCCAGACCTGATGGCGCACGCCACAACGGAACTGTCGAGCATCGGTTCGGCCCTCACTGCGGCCAACGCGGCCGCCGCTGCCCCGACGATGGGGGTGCTGGCCGCCGGTGCAGACGACGTTTCGGCGGCGGTGGCCTCGCTATTTGCCGGGCACGCCCAGGCCTATCAGTCACTCGGCGGGCAGGTCGCGGCGTTTCACCAGCAGTTCCTCGAGGGGTTGCGCGGAGCCAGCGGCGCCTATGCGGCCGCCGAGGCGGCAAACGTGTCACCGCTGCAGGATCTGCTGGGGTTGATCAATGCGCCCACCCAGGCGCTGTTGGGCCGTCCGCTGATCGGCAACGGCACCAACGGCACCGCCGCCAATCCCAACGGAGGCGCGGGCGGATTGTTGATCGGCAACGGTGGCAACGGCTGGAACAGCACCACCGGTGGGGCCGCCGGCGGTAACGGCGGCGATGCGGGGCTGCTCGGCAGCGGCGGGACCGGGGGCAGCGGCGGGGCGCTGGCGCCCGGCGGCACCGGTGGTGTCGGTGGCTGGCTATATGGCAATGGCGGTGCCGGCGGCGCCGGCGGTGTCGGGGCGAATGGGGGCGGCGGGGGCAACGCCTTCTTGTTCGGTGCCGGCGGTGCGGGCGGTGTCGGTGGCACCGGCGGCGTCGGCGCGCTCGGCGGTGCCGGCGGCACCGGTGGACGCGGCGGGTGGTTGTGCGGAGACGGTGGCTCCGGCGGGAGCGGCGGGCACGGGGGTGTGGGAGCCGGCGGTGGCGAATTCCCCGACCCGGGCGGTGGTGGCGGCCGCGGCGGGAGCGGCGGTGCGGCTGGGCTGGTCGGCAATGGCGGCTCCGGCGGCAGCGGCGGGGGCGGGGGAACGGGAGGCACGGCCGACTTCCTGGGCGGCACACAGTCCACCGGCGGGGACGGGGGGGCCGGCGGTGACGCCGGGGTCGGCGGAGCCGGCGGAGCGTTGTTGGGCAACGGTGGGGCCGGCGGCGCCGGCGGCAATGGCGGGGACGGTGGCGGTTATGTCACCTCCGGCAATGCTCCCCGAGGCGGCGGCAATGGCGGCCAGGCGGGCGACGGCGGCCTGGGCGGCTCCGCCGGCATGTGGGGGGCTGGAGGGGCCGGTGGGGCTGCCGGTACCGGCGGCGCTGGCATCTCGGGATACCCGAACGGGTTCGGCGGCAGCGGGGGCACCGGCGGCAACGGCGGCAACGGCGGCGGTGGTGGCACCGGTGGCTGGTTATACGGCGACGGCGGTGCGGGCGGGTCCGGCGGTAGCGGCGGCCCAGGCGGAACGACTCACGACCAATACATCGGCGGCGATGGGGGTGACGGCGGTGATGGCGGCGCCGGCGGCGACGCCCAGCACATCGGCAATGGCGGCGCCGGCGGTGAGCGCGGCGCGGCCGGCACCGGCGGGTCCGGCTTTGCCGACGGGTCGGCGGGCAGCGGCGGTGCCGGAGGCACCGGCGGGTCACTGTGGGGTGCGGATGGGGCGAGTGGCCTTTAGTCAGGCCCCGGGCTGACTCGGCGCCGGATCAACCCACCGGCGCCGCGGCCTACAGTTTGCGTAGCCGCAGCCGCTTGATGGAATGGTCGGCATCCTTGCGCAGCACCAATGTTGCCCGCGGCCGAGTCGGCAGGATGTTTTCAACAAGGTTGGGTCGGTTGATCGTTCGCCAGATCTCGCGCGCGGCGACCACCGCTTCCGGGTCGGGCAGCGCCGAGTAGTGGTGGAAGTGTGACTCCGGGTTGGCAAACGCGGTGCTGCGCATGGCCAGGAACCGCGACACGTACCACTGCTCGATGTCTTCGATTCGGGCGTCCACATACAGCGAGAAATCGAACAGATCCGACACCATCAGCGTCGGGCCCGTCTGAAGTACGTTGAGTCCCTCCAAGATCAAGATGTCGGGATGGCGGACGACTTGTTTGGCTCCGGGGATGATGTTGTAGTGCAGGTGTGAATACACCGGTGCGCAGGCATAGTCCGACCCGGACTTCACCGACGTGACGAACCGCATCAGCGCCCTGCGGTTGTAGCTTTCTGGAAATCCCTTGCGGTGCATCAGATTTCGTCGCTCCAACTCGGCGTTGGGGTAGAGAAATCCGTCTGTGGTGACCAGGTCCACCCGGGGATGGTGATCCCAGCGCGCCAAGAGCGCCTGAAGCACGCGGGCGGTGGTCGACTTGCCGACTGCCACGCTGCCGGCCACGCCGATGATGAACGGCACCGGCCGGTCAGGGTTCTGCTGTGGCTCACCCAGGAATTCCGCGGTAGCGGCGAACAGTCGTTGACGGGCCGCGACCTGAAGATGAAGCAACCGGGCCAGGGGCAGGAAGACCTCTTCGACCTCGAGCAGGTCGATCTGTTCCCCGAGGCCGCGCAGGCCGATCAGTTCGGCTTCGGTGAGAGCCAGCGGTGTCGACATTCGCAGCGCGCGCCACTGCCTTCGGTCGAACTCCACATAGGGGCTCGGCTCGCTAAGCCGTGACATGGCATAAGTCTTACAGGGGCGAGGGCATGCTTGTCGCCTGGGGCCAGCGGTACTGGGAGATCGGGCCCGCAACGGCACCACTGGATACACTGGCGGCCGTGACTGCCGCACCTGACGCTCGCACTTCCGCCCCGAAATCCGCGCCGAGAAATGCTTCTGTGATGGAGGCTCCGCTCGCTGAGGTCGACCCCGACATCGCAGCGCTGCTGGGCAAGGAACTCGGTAGGCAGCGGGACACGCTGGAGATGATCGCCTCGGAGAACTTCGTCCCGCGAGCGGTATTGCAAGCCCAGGGCAGCGTCTTGACCAACAAGTACGCCGAGGGTCTGCCGGGCCGGCGTTACTACGGCGGTTGCGAGCACGTCGATGTGGTGGAAAACATTGCCCGCGACCGGGCTAAGGCGCTGTTCGGCGCCGATTTCGCCAACGTGCAGCCGCATTCGGGCGCCCAGGCCAACGCCGCGGTGTTGCATGCGCTCATGTCGCCGGGGGAGCGGCTGCTGGGGCTGGATCTGGCCAACGGGGGCCACCTGACCCACGGCATGCGGCTGAACTTCTCCGGCAAGTTGTACGAGAACGGCTTCTACGGCGTCGACCCGACGACGCATCTGATCGACATGGACGCGGTGCGGGCCAAGGCGCTCGAGTTCCGTCCGAAGGTGATCATCGCCGGCTGGTCGGCCTACCCGCGGGTGCTCGACTTCGCGGCCTTCCGCTCCATCGCCGATGAGGTTGGCGCCCAGTTGTTTGTCGACATGGCCCACTTCGCCGGGTTGGTGGCTGCCGGACTGCATCCGTCCCCGGTGCCGCATGCGGATGTGGTTTCCACCACAATCCACAAGACGCTCGGTGGCGGCCGGTCGGGCATGATCCTGGGCAAGCAGGAGTTCGCCAAGGCCATCAATTCGGCGGTTTTCCCTGGCCAGCAGGGCGGTCCGCTCATGCATGTCATCGCGGGCAAGGCGGTGGCACTCAAGATCGCCGGTACGCCCGAATTCGCCGATCGGCAGCGGCGCACGCTGGCGGGTGCCCGGATCGTCGCCGATCGGTTGATGGCTTCCGACGTCGCCAAGGCGGGGGTCTCGGTGGTCAGCGGCGGCACCGACGTTCACCTGGTACTGGTCGATTTGCGTGATTCCCCGCTCGATGGCCAGGCGGCCGAAGACCTGCTGCACGAGGCGGGAATCACGGTCAACCGCAACGCTGTCCCCAACGATCCGCGGCCACCGATGGTGACCTCGGGCTTGCGGATCGGGACTCCCGCATTGGCCACCCGCGGGTTCGGCGACGCCGAATTCAGTGAGGTCGCCGACGTGATCGCGGGCGTCCTCGCGGCGGGACGCTCGGCCGATGTGGCCGCGCTGCGGGCCAGGGTAACCCGTCTGGCCAGGGACTTTCCCCTCTACGAGGGGCTCGAGGAGTGGAATCTCGTAGATCGCTGACGGCGACACGGTGGGTCGATTTTAATTATCCTGTGTATGAGGGTTACAGTTACCGCATGGCACAGAAACCTGTCGCTAATGCGCTGACCCTCGAACTTGAGCCCGTGGTCGAACAGAACATGGCTCGCCACCTCGACACCGAGGACATTTGGTTCGCCCACGACTTCGTACCCTTCGACCAGGGCGAGAACTTCGCCTTCCTCGGTGGACGTGACTGGGATCCCTCCCAGACGACGCTGCCCAGGCTGATCACCGATGCCTGCGAGATCCTGTTGATCCTCAAGGACAACCTGGCCGGCCGTCACCGCGAACTCGTCGAGCACTTCATTCTCGAGGACTGGTGGGGCCGTTGGCTGGGCAGATGGACAGCTGAGGAGCACCTGCACGCCATCGCTCTGCGCGAATACCTGGTGGTGACTCGCGAGGTCGACCCGGTCCTCAACGAAGATGTCCGCGTCCAGTACGTGATGAAGGGGTACCGGGCCGAGAAGTACACGCAGGTCGAAACTCTCGTGTACATGGCCTTCTACGAGCGCTCCCTGGTCGCCTTCTGCCGCAACCTCGCTGCCCAGATCGAGGAACCCGTCCTGGCCGGCATGATCGACCGGATCGGCCGTGACGAAGCGCGTCACGAGTTGTTCTTTGCCAATCTTGTGGACCACTGCCTGGCCACCCGCCGCGACGAGACGATCGCCGCGATTGCCGCCCGGGCCGGCGATCTGCAGGCCCCCGGTGCCGACATCGACGCCTACCAGGACAAACTGCGCGACGTTGCCGAGGCCGGAATCTTTGGCGCGGACCAGCTCAAGCAGGTTGTTTCGGGCCGCATCACCGAATGGGGATTGGCTGAGGAGCCTGCGCTCAAGCAGTTCGTGACGGGCTAGATCGACTTCGACAAAACGATGCACTGCGCCTGGCGCAGTGCATCGTTTTCGTCTGTTGGGCTTGACCGCTCAGCTCCTGCGCGGCGCGACCGCGCGGTCCGTCGTCGTCAAGGTGTGCTTGCCTCGGCGCGCCTGCCCTGCGTGGGTGTGCTCACCGGAGTAGCGTCGCAGGTGATGGTCAGCGACTTGCTCAGCTGCCAGGGCGGCACCTTCCGTCACTACAACGGCAGGACCGGCCCCGGTCCTGGTGCCGCGGCCCGCGTCGACACGCTCGTGCGGGTCCGCCCGAGCGGCAATCGCTCGAGGAGCGCTCTGTGACCGATATTCGGACTTACGTGCTGGACACCTCCGTGTTGCTGTCCGACCCCTGGGCCTGCAGCCGGTTCGCCGAGCACGAAGTGGTGGTTCCACTGGTGGTAATCAGTGAGCTCGAAGCCAAGCGGCATCACCATGAGTTGGGTTGGTTCGCCCGGCAGGCATTGCGGTTGTTCGACGACCTTCGACTGGAACACGGGCGGCTGGATCAGCCCATTCCGGTTGGTAAACAAGGTGGTTCGTTGCACGTCGAGCTCAACCACACCGACCCATCGGTGCTGCCCGCGGGATTCCGTACCGACAGCAACGACTCTCGCATCTTGAGTTGCGCGGCCAACCTTGCCGCCGAGGGCAGACGAGTTACGTTGGTCAGCAAGGACATTCCGCTTCGGGTCAAGGCCGCTGCGGTGGGCTTGGCGGCTGACGAGTACCACGCGCAGGACGTCGTAGCCTCCGGCTGGTCCGGGATGCACGAAATCGAAACGGCTGCAGGGGATATCGATGCCCTATTCGCCGACGGAGAGATCGACCTGGCCGAAGCCCGCGATCTGCCCTGCCACACCGGGGTCCGGCTGCTGGGCGGAAGTTCACATGCGCTGGGCCGGGTCACCGCGGCCAAACGCGTGCAGCTAGTCCGCGGTGACCGCGAGGTTTTCGGTTTGCGGGGTCGCTCGGCCGAACAGCGGGTAGCGCTGGACCTGCTGCTCGACGAGTCGGTGGGCATCGTGTCGATGGGCGGCAAAGCCGGGACCGGAAAGTCGGCGCTGGCGCTGTGTGCCGGCCTGGAAGCGGTGCTTGAGCGCCGCACTCACCGCAAGGTGGTCGTCTTCCGCCCGCTCTATGCGGTGGGCGGTCAGGAGCTTGGCTACCTGCCCGGCAGCGAGAGCGACAAGATGGGGCCATGGGCCCAAGCCGTCTTCGACACGCTCGAAGGTTTGGCCAGCCCGGCGGTGCTCGAGGAGGTTCTCTCCCGGGGCATGCTCGAGGTGCTGCCGCTCACTCACATCCGGGGCCGCTCGTTGCATGACTCGTTCGTCATCGTCGACGAAGCCCAATCGCTGGAACGCAACGTGCTCTTGACCGTGCTGTCGCGGCTGGGTACCGGGTCCCGGGTGGTGTTGACGCACGACATCGCGCAGCGCGACAACCTACGAGTCGGCCGCCACGACGGCATTGTCGCGGTGATCGAGAAACTCAAGGGACACCCGCTGTTCGCGCACATCACGCTGCTGCGTAGTGAACGGTCCCCGATCGCCGCGCTGGTCACCGAGATGCTCGAAGAGATCGCCGGGCCGCACTGATCGGCCCCTGACCAGGGCGCGAGACCCCGCGATGGCGGGATCGAGTGCCCAGCGCCAGGTAGGCTGCCAAGGTGCGCAAACGACCCGACAACCAGGCCTGGCGGTATTGGCGGATGGTCGTCGGGGTCGTTGCGGCGGTGGCCGTGCTGGTGATCGGCAGCCTGACCGGCCATGTCACGCGTGCCGATGACCAGAGTTGCGCGGTGGTCAAATGTGTCGCGCTGACCTTCGATGACGGTCCAGGCCCGTTCACGGATCGCCTGCTGCAAATCCTGAAGGACAACGACGCCAAGGCCACGTTCTTCCTGATCGGCAACAAGGTGGCGGCCAACCCCGCGGCAGCGAAACGCATCGCCGAAGCGGGCATGGAGATCGGCAGCCACACCTGGGAACACCCCAACATGACGACCATCCCCGAAGCGGACATCGCCGGCCAGTTTTCCCGGGCCAACGACGCGATCAAAGCCGCGACGGGTCGCACACCCACGCTCTATCGTCCCGCCGGGGGACTGTCCAACGCGGCGGTGCGCCAGACCGCCGCAAAATACGGCCAAGCCGAAATCCTCTGGGATGTCATCCCCTTCGACTGGGCCAACGACTCCAACACCGCGGCCACGCGCTACATGCTGATGAGGCAGATCAAGCCGGGTTCGGTGGTGTTGTTTCATGACACCTACTCGAGCACCGTCGACCTGGTCTACCAGTTCATTCCGGTGCTCAAGGCCAATGGCTATCGCCTGGTGACGGTCAGCGAGCTGCTCGGGCCGCGGGCGCCCGGCAGCAGCTACGGCAGCCGCGACAACGGCCCGCCCGTCGACGAACTGCGCGACATTCCGCCCAGCGACATCCCGCCGTTGCCCAACACCCCGTCGCCCAAACCGATGCCGAACTTCCCGATCACCGACATAGCGGGTCAGAACTCAGGCGGGCCCAATAACGGTGCCTAGCACCAGCGCTTCGGCAGGCCAAGCGCAGCCGAAGACCGCCCGCAGGCTTTTACTGCAATACGCGTTCGACCTCGCCCTGGCCTACTTCATCGCCGTCGTTGATGCATCTGCGATCTTGATCCCACTGCGCGGTCACACCTACGTCGACTTCGCCCAACGAAACCTGCCGGTGGTGTCGGTACTGGTGGTGCTGGGGATCATCAGCGTCGCGGTTGCCGGAGCACTGACCCTGGCCCCCACTCTGCAGTGGTTCGTCCCGGGGCACCCGCCCACCAAGGCGCAGCGAGAAGCCGCGCTGCGGCTCGGTGGTCGCCAGTCGCTGATCCTGGTCGGAGCCTGGGCCGCATCCGGCGCAGTCCTGATGTTGCTCAACCACGCGGACGGCACCAAGATCCTGCTGCCGATTCTGCTCGGTGTGGTGCTCGGGGGACCCGCCGCCGCGGGCACCGGCCTGCTGCTGGCGCAACGCACCCTGCGGCCCATCGTGGGGGTGGCCACCCGGGGCGGCCAGCCGCGACTGGCGGTCCCCGGCGTGTTCGCCCGGCTGGTCCTGCTCTGGTTCCTGTGCAGCGCCTTGCCCATCGGGGTCATCGGGACCTTCATCGTGTTGCGGTCCTACGGCTGGGTCATTGAACAGTCCGCGTCGCTGGATGTGCCGATCCTGGTCGTATCGTTGGCCGCCCTGCTGCTCGGGCTGCCAACGATGATCCTGACCTCGCGATCCATCTCCGATCCACTCGATGAGATCGTCGATGCCATGGGGCAGGTCGAACACGGCCACATCGGCACCTACGTGGGCTCCTACGAGCGCTCCCAAATTGGGCGCCTGCAAACGGGGTTCAACCGCATGGTGGCCGGCCTGGAAGAGCGGGAACGCCTCCGGGACCTGTTCGGCCGCCATGTCGGCACCGATGTCGCACGCCGCGCCCTCGAAGAGGGCTCCGGGTCGCCGGGCGAAGTGGTGGAGGCGGCGGTTCTCTACATCGACCTGGTGGGCTCCACGCAGCTGGCCGAAAACCGCCCGCCGCAAGAGGTAGCCGAAGTGCTCAACGACTTCTTCCGGATAGTCGTCGACGCCGTCGATGAGCATCAGGGGCTGATCAACAAATTCGAAGGTGACGCCGCGCTGGCCGTCTTCGGAGCGCCGCTGCGAACCGGTGATCCGGCGTCGGCCGCGCTGGCGACGGCGCGCGCGTTGGGCACCCAGCTGCGTGGCCTACCGGCGGTGGATTTCGGTGTCGGTGTTTCGGCGGGCCGGGTTTTTGCCGGCAACATCGGTGCGGAAAACCGCTACGAATACACGGTCATCGGCGACGCGGTCAATGAGGCCGCACGGCTGGCCGACCTCGCCAAGACCTCCGAGCGGCGGATTCTGTGTTCGGCGGCGGCGCTTGACCGCGCCCATGAGGCCGAGTGCCGTCGCTGGATCCAGTGCTATTCCACGGTGCTGCGCGGCCGCTCCGAAGCCACGCACGTCTGTGCCCCGGCCGAGGCCGGCTAGCGCGGATTCGGCTCGTTACTTGTCGGTCTTCAGGACTTGTCGACCTTGAGTGCCGCAATGACCTTGCTGATCGTGGCCGCCGAGGCGGCATCGCCGATGGGTGTGGCGCCCAGGAAGATGGTGACCGGTTTGGTGTCGACGGCGATGATGACCACGGAGTCACCCTTCACGTTGCGTGAGGTGTCGGCGATCGTGATGTCGGCGTCAACTCGAGCCGCCTTGACCCCGTCGACGGTGGTCGACGACTTCTTGGTGGGGCCCAGGGTGGGCGACGACTGCACGTAGCCGGGGCCGTCGACCACACATTGCATCAGCTTCGACGCCTGCTCGCTGACGTCCATGCTGGCCACGAAGTTGGTGACGGCGACCTCGGCCTGCATCATCCACTGGCTGGCGTCGGGTACCTCCTGGCCGACCCCCAACGCTCCAATCAGGTTGGGGCTCTGATCGTCGCCGAATACCGACCAGCCCGGTGCCGCGCTGATCGGGAATGACAACTTGCCGGCACTGATGATCTCCCCGAGTGGCCGCTCACCGGCGGACACGTTGGGGGTGCAGCCGGTCGCGTTCTGCTCGGAGTTGTCCGGCTCCGAAGTCGAAGCGCCGCTGGTGGCGGGGGTGCCCGAGGGGCCGGCGTTGTTCGATTTGTTGCCGCCGAGCGTAAAGACCAGCACCACTACCAGCGCCAGTACGCCCAGCACGGCGACACCGGCGATGATCAGCCACGGCGCCTTCGAGCCCGGTCCTTTCGGCGGCGGTCCGGGTGAATACGGCCCGGTCGGCCAGCCGGGGCCGGTGCCATACGGCTGACCGGCCTGGGGGAATTGCTGGGGTGGATAGGTGCCCGGCCCGTAGGAAGGCGCACCGCCCTGCGGGTTGGTGTACGGCCCGGTCGGTGGGTACGGGTATTGGCCGCCGGCCTGGGGCTGGCCGTACCCGTAGGGGGCCTGACCATACGGGTTGTAGCCGGCCGGATCCTGGCCATAGGGCCCACCGGGAGGAGTCGTCATACGCCTAACCATCCTCGTTTCCTTGAACCGCCTCGGTTGAGGGGGTCGCGCAACCGCGCGGGCGTAGCCAGTCGCCCGGCACGGACCTAGGTCGGCCTAGTCGTCGGTCGCTTCGACCTTGGCCATCGCAAGCACGTCGAGACGGCGGTCGAGTTCCTCGAGCGAGAGCTTGTCGCCGATCAAGCCGCGGTCGATGACGGTCTGGCGGATCGTCTTGCGTTCCTTGAGCGCTTGCTTGGCGACCGCGGCCGCCTCCTCGTAGCCGATCGCCGAGTTCAGCGGTGTCACGATCGACGGTGAGGACTCCGCGAGTTCACGCAGGTGCTCGGCGTTGGCGGTCAACCCGGCAATGCAGCGCTGCGCGAACAGCTTTGAGACGTTGGTCAGCAACGTGAATGACTCGAGGATGTTGCGGGCCATCATCGGGATGTAGACGTTGAGCTCGAAGGCGCCATTGGCGCCGCCCCAGGCCACCGCCGCGTCGTTGCCGATCACCTGTGCCGCGACCTGCGTAACAGCCTCGGGGAGAACCGGATTCACCTTGCCCGGCATGATGGAGCTGCCGGGCTGCAGGTCCGGCAGCTGGATTTCGGCCAAACCGGTCAACGGACCGGAGCCCATCCAGCGGATGTCGTTGGCAATCTTGGTCAGCGACACCGCGATGGTGCGCAGCGCCCCGGAGGCCTCGACCAATCCGTCCCGTGCGGCTTGGGCTTCGAAAGAGTTCGCCGCCGTTCGCAATTGGGGCAGCCCGGTCTGGGACACCAGCACCGACACCACCTTGACGCCGAAGCCCTCGGGGGCGTTGAGTCCGGTACCGACCGCGGTACCGCCGATGGCCAGTTCGCCGAGTCGGGGCAACGTGGCGCGGACGCGCTCGATGCCGGCCTCGATCTGGCGGGCATACCCGCTGAACTCCTGGCCCAGCGTGACCGGAACCGCGTCCATCAAGTGGGTCCGGCCCGACTTGACCACCGACTGCCACTCGAGAGCCTTTGTGGCCAGGGCGTCCTGCAAGATCTCCAGGGCGGGGATGAGGTGGCTGACGGCGGCCTCGGTGGCCGCGATGTGAGTGGCGGTTGGGAAGGTGTCGTTCGACGACTGCGACATGTTGACGTCGTCGTTGGGGTGTACCGCTACGCCATTGGCGCCGGCGATGCTGGCGATCACCTCGTTGGTGTTCATGTTGGAGCTGGTGCCCGAGCCGGTCTGGAAGACATCGATCGGGAACTGGTCGTCGTGTTGGCCGTCGGCGATCTCGGCGGCGGCAGCGATGATCGCTTCGGCCTTCTCCGGTGCCAGCAGCCCGAGGTCCATGTTCACCTGCGCGCAAGCGCCCTTGAGCAGGCCCAAGGCGCGGATCTGGGCGCGCTCGAGACCGCGGCCCGAGATGGGGAAGTTTTCCACCGCCCGCTGGGTTTGGGCGCGCCATAGTGCCTTTGCCGGCACCCGGACCTCGCCCATGGTGTCGTGCTCGATGCGGTATTCGGTGTCGTTGTCGGCATCGTCGTGGGCGCTGTGGGCCATTGGCGGGTCCTTGCTGGTCGGGTTTGCGGGAGGGGTGTTACGGCAGGGGATAGGCGGCGGTGCTGTCGCCGGTGAAGTCGATCGCCGAGTATTCGTTGAGTTTGGAAAGTCGGTGGTAGGCCTCGATCATCCGCACGGTGCCCGACTTGGACCGCATCACGATCGACTGCGTGGTGCAGCCGCCCGGGTAGTAGCGAACACCCTTGAGCAGGTCACCGTCGGTGACCCCGGTGGCACAGAAGAAGACGTTTTCCCCGGACACCAAGTCCTCGGTGGTCAGCACCTGATCGAGGTCGTAGCCGGCGTCGAGCGCCTTGCGACGCTCGGCCTCGTCCTTGGGGGCCAGTTGCGCCTGGATGGCTCCGCCCATGCAGCGAATCGCGGCGGCGGCGATGATGCCCTCCGGCGTGCCGCCGATCCCGGCCAGCATGTCGGTGCCCGATTCCGGTCGGCATGCCGAGATGGCGCCGGCGACGTCGCCATCGGTGATCAGCCGGATCCGGGCGCCGGTGGCCCGAACGTCCTCGATCAACTGGGCGTGTCGCGGCCGGTCCAGGATGCATACCGTCATGTCCCGCGCCGACAATGCCTTGACCCGGGCCACCGCCCGAACGTTCTCGGCAATGGGTGCGGTGATGTCGAGCACGTGCGCGGCCTCGGGGCCGACGGCGATCTTGTTCATGTAGAACACCGCCGACGGATCGAACATCGCACCGCGATCGGCTACCGCCAGCACCGAGATGGCGTTGGGCATGCCCTTGCTCATCAGTGTGGTGCCATCAATCGGGTCGACAGCGAAGTCGCACTCTGGCCCGTCGCCATTTCCGACGTCTTCGCCGTTGTACAACATCGGGGCGTCGTCTTTCTCGCCCTCGCCGATGACCACGACGCCACGCATCGACACCGAGTTCACCAGCTCGCGAATCGCGTCGACAGCGGCGGCGTCGCCACCCTCCTTGTCGCCGCGCCCCACCCAGCGGCCCGCGGCCATGGCACCGGCCTCGGTGACTCGCACGAGTTCCATCGCCAGGTTGCGGTCGGGGGCTTCGCCACGTGGCGGCCGTGGCAGCGATGGGTCGCGCCCCGCGACCGCGGTTGGCGACGAACCGGATCCCTGAGCTGTCATGGTTGGTGATTGTCCCAGAAGCAGATCACCGGGCTGGAGCTGGGATACTGGCCTGCGATACTGGCCAGGTGACTGGTGAGCCGCAGCCGGGCCCGAAGCCGGCCAAACCACGGTTGCTGCAGGATGGGCGCGACATGTTCTGGTCGCTTGCCCCGCTGGTGGTTGGCTGCATCCTGCTGGCAGGCCTGGTAGGGATGTGTTCCTTCCAACCGGGCGCGACCAATCGAGGAAATGTCCCGTCCTACGACGCCGCGGCGGCTCTGAAGGCCGACGCGGCCGCCCTGGGATTCCCGATTCGGCTGCCCGTCCTGCCGGATGGATGGAAAGCCAACTCGGGCGGTCGTGGCGGCATCGAGAATGGGCGCACCGATCCGGCCAACGGTCAGCTGCTGCGCGCGACCACCTCGAAGGTGGGATACATCAGCCCATCGGGGATGTACCTGAGCCTGACCCAGAGCAATGCCGACGAGGACAAGCTGGTCCGATCGATCCATCCGGACATGTATCCGACCGGCACTGTGGATGTGGTCGACACCAGCTGGGTTGTCTACGAAGGCACCGATAGCAACGGCTCCACCGAGCCGGTGTGGACCACCCGGCTTACCAGCCCGGAGGGTCCCGCCCAGGTCGCAATCACCGGCGCCGGAAGCGCCGACGAGTTCCGTACGCTGGCGCTGGCTACGCAATCGCAGGCGCCGCTGCCGACCAAGAATTAGCCGGCAAGCCGGCAGAAGGGACTGATCGTGAGCGGACCCGAAGCGGACTTGGCCGGATGGTCGGCGGCACCGTTCACCGGCGGCGGCTACACCCACGACGTCTTTCGCAAAGGCTCAGGCCCCGGAGTGGTGCTGATCCCGGAGATGCCGGGCATCCATCCCGGCGTACTGGCGCTGGGAAACCACCTGGTGGACAACGGATTCACGGTGGCCATTCCGTCGTTGTTCGGCAAGCCGGGCAAGGCGGTGTCGATCGGTTATGTGGCGCTCGAAATCTCCCGCGGATGTGTGGCCAAGGAGTTCGCGGCGATGGCCACCAACAAGGAGCGGCCGGTATCGATCTTTCTGCGCGCGCTGGCGCGTGATCTCAACGCGTCCACACCGGGCAAGGGGGTGGGGGTGATCGGGCAATGCTTCACCGGCGGTTTTGCGTTGGCCGCCGCCGTCGATGACAGCGTGCTCGCCCCGGTGCTCAGTCAGCCGTCGGTGCCGCTGCCGCTGACGTCCGCGCAGCGCAGTGACCCCGGGCTAAGTGAGTCCGAGCTCCAGGTGGTCGCCGATCGTTGTGCGAATGAGGGGCTGTGCGCCATCGGTTTGCGCTTCAGCGAGGACAAGACGGCGCCGCGTGAGCGGTTCAGCACGCTCAAGGCGCGTCTGGGTGACGCGTTTGAGGTGATCGAGATCGATTCCGGCCCGGGCAACCCGGACGGCTTTGGCCGGATGGCGCATTCGGTACTCACCGAAGAGGTTCGTGAGGTGGACGGCCATCCGGCGTATGAGGCCCGTAAGCGCGTGGTCGAGTTCCTCACTGAGCGGTTGAGTCAGTAGCCGCGTTTGTCGGCGCATTCCCGGTTCTGCGGGGCAACCAGTTGCGGCGGGCGGGCTTGGCGCTGCGGTCCTTGAGCTCGACGCCCTTGTACACGGCCAGGTAGACGTCGATCGTGGTGACGATGAGGATCATCAGCACCGGACCGATGATGATCCCCCACGGGCCGAACATGCCGATGCCGGCGAATACCGACATCAGCATGAGCGCCGAATTGAGCCGGGCATCGCGTGGAACCAGAATCGGTCGCAAGAAGTTGTCGATATTGGTGACCACCAGCAAGTGCCACAAGACGACGAACGCGCCGCCGCCGATATTGCCATAGAACGCCATCCCGATACCGAATGGAATTGTCACAATTCCGCCGCCGAGCGGAATGATGGACATTGCGGTGAGCAGGATCGCGAAAATGAAGAACCCGTGGTGAAATCCGGCGACGTAGATGGACGCGGCACCGGCAACACCTTGACACAGCGCGATGACGAACTGACCGATCACGGTGCCGCGCACCATCGAGCCCATCTTGCGCAAGTACAAATCTGTGACTTCTTCACCCAGCGGGTTGAGCTGACCGATCAGTGTCCGCAGCTTCTCGCGGTTGAGCAGCAGTGCCATGAACACGTACAGAAAGATGATCCCCGAGGTAACCGCGCCGGCCAGGCTGCCGGCCGCATTCTGCAGAAAGTGCAGCAGCCACTGGCCGACGTTTTGCGCCACCGAGATCATCATTTTGCGCAGTGCCTCCGCCGTCACGGTGACATGCAAGAACGGCACTCGGGCCAGGAGCTCATTGACCAGTTGCAGGGCCTTGTCGCCGAGGCTGCTCAGGTCGGTTGTCTTGACCCAGCCGGCAATGTTCTCCACCATCCGGGCAATCTGGACGACCGCCAGGCCGACCAGCAGCCCAACCGGGACGATGACCACCACCAGTGCCGTCAACAGGGTGAGGGTCGCCGACAGGCCCGCGTTCAGCCGCTTGTTGAACCAATTGAACAGTGGTGTGAACAGATATGCGCCGACGGCGGCCACCACAATCAGCACGAAATAGCTGCGCAGGAAGTAGGCGCCGAACAGCAGGGCGGCCAGCGTGACAATCGCCAGAGCGCGTTTCTGACTGAGCGTGAATTCGGTGTTCACTGGACCGGGGCCCGCCCTCCGCGTCGATGTTGAGCGCAACCTTAGCCGCAGACAGTGTTGTTGTTCGGGCGCTTGTCCCGTGCGCCATGAGCACTCCGGTGCCATTGACCGCTGGGTGTGGCCCATTCGGCAGCTGTGCGATTGCCAGTCGTTAACCTGAGCCAAGGGGAACAGGAGTTTTCACAATTATGGCCAGTGACATCAGACGAATGGCGAGTGACGGCTATGTGGTCGAAACCGCCTATGGGCCGGTCCGGGGCGCCGAAGACGGCATTGCAGCGGCCGGTAGCGAGGTCCGGACTAAATCGTGGAAGGGCATCCGGTATGGCGCGCCGCCCGTGGGCGAGCTGCGGTTCCGGGCCCCGCAGCCACCCCAACCATGGACCGAGATCGCCGATGCCACCGCTTTCGGGCCGGTCTGCCCTCAGCCGGTGCTGGCCAACATGCCCATCGACCTCGGCGCGCCGCAGGACGAAGACTGTCTACGGCTGAACATCTGGGCGCCGGCGAACACCGCACCCGGTGCCGGGAAACCGGTGATGGTGTGGCTGCACGGTGGCGCATACATGCTGGGCTCGGCAAGTCAGGCCCTCTATGACGGCCGGAGGTTGGCCAGCAGCGGTGAGGTCATCGTGGTGACGGTGAACTACCGGCTCGGTGCCCTGGGCTTCCTGGACCTGTCGTCGTTGAGCCATGCCGGACGGAGTTTTGATTCCAACGTCGGGCTGCGCGATGTGCTGGCTGCATTGCATTGGGTACGCGAGAACATCGCGGCGTTCGGCGGCGATCCCGCCAACATCACGCTGTTCGGTGAATCCGCCGGTGCGGGTCTGGTGACGACGCTGCTGGTGACCCCGGCGGCTCGGGGCTTGTTCTCCCGCGCGATCGCCCAAAGCTCGCCGGCTACCTCGGTATACGACCGGGAAAGGGCGCAGCGTGTCGCGGTGCACCTGCTCGACAAGCTGGGAATCGCCGCCAGCGACGTGGACAAACTGACGCAGCTGCCCACCGCGGCGATCGTTGCCGCCTCGACAGAAGTGTTCAACGAAGTGCCGGTGCGTAACCCCGGCACGTTGGCGTTCGTCCCGATCGTCGACGGCGATGTGCTCACCGACTATCCGGTGAAGGTCGCTCAGGAAGGCCGCTCGCACCCGGTCCCATTGCTGGTCGGCACCAACAAGCATGAAGCCGCGCTGTTCCGGCTGATGCGATCGCCGCTAATGCCGATCACGCCACGCGCGATCACGTCCATGTTCACCCAGATCGCCGCCGAGCAGCCCGACCTGCAGTTGCCGACCGAAGAGGAGATCGGCCTGGCCTATTCCCGGCTGCGGCGCAGGGCCAGGCCGCTCAGCATCGCCACCGACGTCGGCTTTCGGATGCCATCGGTATGGCTGGCCGAGGGCCACAGCAGGGTGGCGCCGGTGTACCTGTACCGCTTCGACTACTCCACGCCGCTGCTGAAGCTGCTGCTGGTGCGGGCTGCTCACGCGACCGAGCTGCCCTACGTTTGGGGCAATCTCGGGGGACCGCAGGACCCCACCTTGCGACTCGGTGGCGCGAAGACCGCCAGGGCCGTCTCCAAGAGGATGCGGACCCGGTGGATCAACTTTGCTACCCAGGCCAATCCCGCGGGCCCCGCCGGTGAACCGGACTGGCCGGCTTACCAGGACGGCGACCGCGCTTGCCTGGTCATCGACAAGTCCGACAGGGTTGCGCGCGATATCGACGCACCCATTCGCGCCGCCTGGGGCCGGGAGGTCGTGGGTTTCCGGTAGGCGGACGATGGGGTGTCTGTTTCACGTTCGTCAAAGGTGGGCAGACGACGAAGGCGGGACGCTGCTCGGTTCTTTGCCGCGCGGTGTGCGCAATGAGGGCCGAAGACACCCAATGCGGCGTCACAAATCTTGACGTGGTGGTGACGGTCGGCGTGCCGGTTGTCCTCTCGGGCGCCGCGCGGCTGCCGCGCGAGCGGGACCGGTCGAGCCATCGCTGGACGGTCGGACTGGTGATGCCGAGGTGTCGTGCGGGGTCCCCGTGTCGTTCGCTACCCGTTCAACCCATGCTGGCCGATCAGTGAACCCCCGGATCCCCCCACACCCGGGCCACCCGGTTGGGTGCCGGTGCCGCCGCTGCCGCCATTGCCGCCGTTGCCGATCACCCATGCATCGCCACCTTTGCCCCCGTCGCCGCCGGTGCCACCGGCGACCGAGGTGATCCCGCCGGCGCCACCGTTTCCCCCGTTGCCGATCAGCCCAGCATGTCCTCCGGCTCCACCGGTCCCGCCCTGACCAGGCACGCTGAAGCCGCCCCAGCCGCCGGTGCCGCCGGCACCGCCATTGCCGAGCAGGATGCCCGCGTTGCCGCCGCTCCCTCCCTGGCCACCGTGGAGACCCGCGGCGCCACCGTCGCCCCCGTTGCCCCCCGCTCCGACTAGCGGGCCGGCTCGGCCGCCGGCGCCGCCTGCCCCGCCGTTGTCGTGGCCAACCCCGCCGTCGCCACCGTTACCGCCGGCGCCCAGCAGGCCGCCGGCGCCGCCCGCGCCGCCCGCGCCGCCATCGGCCGGTTGCCCGTTGCCGCCGTCACCACCGTCGCCACCGGATCCATAGAGCAAGCCGCCACGACCGCCTGCTCCACCGGCTGCGCCATTGGTGCCGCCGGTTCCGCCGTCGCCGCCGGAGCCGCCGTCGCCGAACAGCCCGCCCGAGCCACCCGCTCCACCCAGGCCCCCCTGGTGGCCGCCGTTGCCGCCGTTGCCGCCGAGCCCGCCGGATCCGTAGAGCGTGCCGCCGCTTCCGCCGGTGCCTCCGGTTCCGCCGATGGCGTCATCGGCTTGCCCGCCATCACCACCGGCGCCGCCCGCGCCCAGTAGTCCACCGGTCCCACCGGGACCACCGGTGCCGCCGACCTGGTGCGCGCTGACGCCTCCGACGCCGCCTTTGCCGCCCGAACCCAAGAAACCGCCCGCGCCGCCTGCCCCGCCGCTGCCGCCGTTGCCGTCCAAGGAGCCCCCGCCGGTGCCGCCGTTGCCGCCATTGCCGAACAGGCCGCCGGCTCCGCCTGCTCCGCCGTTGCCGCCCGCACCCCCAGGTAGCCCGAAGCCGCCCACACCACCGGCACCACCGGCGCCCAACAATCCTGCGGCGCCACCGTTGCCGCCGTTGGTGCCCGCAGCGCCGGAGCCCCCGGACCCGCCGTTGCCGATCAATAGTCCGCCCGGCCCGCCATCTTGGCCGGTTCCGGGTGCTCCGTTGGTGCCATTGCCGATCAGCGGGCGGCCAATCAATGCCTGGGTGGGGGCATTGACGATGTCGAGCAGTTGCTGCCCGGCGTTGGCGGCTTCGGCGCTGGCATACCGATCGGCGCCAGCAGCCAACGCTTGTACGAATCGCGCATGAACATCCGCGGCTTGAGCGCTCAGCGCTTGATATGCCTGGCCGTACGCGCGAAAACCTGCGGCGATGGCCACCGACACCTCGTCATCGGCTGCAGCCAGGAGCCCCGTGGTCGGAACTGCCGCAGCTGCGTTGGCTGCAACGAGTGTCGTCCTGAGCGAGGACAGGTGGGTAGCGGTGGCAGCGAGCAGCTCGGGCTCAGCGATCACAAACGACACTGGGCGCCTCCCATGCGGAACAACCAGAAATGACGGCCGGAAAACACACCGCATCTTGTTGCTTCCTACTATGAATTTCTCTTATGCCAGGCCGCTACCGGTTGGCAAGTGGTTTGACGGATTTTGTCGGTCGGTGTGCCGATGAGCGAAGACGGTGTTGGCGAGGCGGCGTGTGAGGCGGGGCCGCCGAGGCGAATCCGGGTGACCGCGATGCGGCGCAGGCAGATGTTGAGTTGGAACGGGTAATTCGGAGACCGGGTCGGGGGTGCCGGCTGACGATACCGGCACCGGGCCACCCCGGCATGCCGGGCAACAGCGGCCTCGCTTTTGAAGCGATACCCAGGTCGTTACCTGGACCATCCCCTTGGGGCCTGGTCGACCAGAACTTGTCGACCTGTGTCCGTAGCCGTCGTGGATCGATGCGTTTCCGCCAGCGCCGATGACTACGGTTTGGTCACGGTCCGTGTCACGATTCGATAAGAACCGATCCGTCTTTTCCGAGATTTTCAGGCTTCGCGCGTCACTCTGGTCGCTTGCTTCGCACAGTCACCACGCTTGCCCGGCAGATCACCGGGAAGCGGCCGAATGAGCGAACCCGGTCACCGACCTGGACCAAATTCCTCCGCTACTTTGGATCCTGGGTATTCGGGAACCTTCAACGATTGATTCGCCAATCCGAAGGAATCAAATGATGAAGAAAATCATCGGTATACGTGCGCGCCGGCAAGTGGTGTCCATCAGCGCGGGTTGCCTCATCGGGGAACTAGCCATCGGATTCATGGGTGCGCCCCAAGCGGTCGCAGCTCCTGACTGCAGTCCGCAAGGCGTATCTGCCACCGTGTCGTCGGTGACCGCTTCGGCGCGCCAATATTTGGCGGCCCACGAAGGCGCCAACCAGGTAGTCATGGCTGCCTATGGGCAACCGTATGCACCAGCAGCTGCCAGCCTGCGCAGCTATTTCACGGCGCATCCGCAGGAGTACCACGACCTGCGTGCCATTCTGGCGCCAGTCGGTGATACCGAGCGCCAATGCGATGTGGCGGCGCTGCCGCCGGATCTCGAATCGGCCTACCACGAATTCATGGCTGGTTGATCCGGGTGCTCAACGATGGCAGGTGCCCCTCCGTGCGGAGAGCACCTGCCACCATCCGGGCGCTACGTGTGTCGGCGCACGGCACCGATGGGGCTCAGTGGTTGCGCAGCTTGCTGATCAACTCGTCTTTTGTCAGGCTCGAATACCTGGACATGCCAAGCTCTTTGGCTCGTTTCTTCAGTTCTGGCACCGTCCAGTCCGGATAGGGCCCGGCCTTGCCGCCTTTACGGCCCACCGAGGAAGTACCCTGGGCAGCTGCCGCATTGGAAATCCGCGCTGCCTTTTCCTTGGAGCTGCCTTCTTTACGCAGATCCTGGTATAGCTTCTCGTTCTTGATCGAGGGGTTCGGCATGATCACCTCCTTGGCATGATGGGACTCCCATCCGAGGATGCCCGAGCCTGACGGTGGTCAAACCGGTGCCGGGTTGGTGTCGATCGATCACGTGGTGGTTAGTCAGCCCGCCTCTGGTGAATCATCACCACGGTCGCGCCCACCGGCGTTACCGTGACTTGCTGGCCGCAGGCTAATTCACCGGCCGCCGGCTTTGACTTCGCTTTTCATCTGGCGGAACAGGTCCACGTAATAGGGCAGGCATTCTTTGAGCGCCTGTTCGGTGGTGAACTTGGGTTCATAACCGAGGTCGCGGCGGGCCTTGTCGACTGAGAAATAGTTGTCCAGGTACAGCCGTTCCACGGCCAGTGGCTCCAGCAGCGGCGCGGGCAATCCGAACCGGAAGTGCAGTCGTTGCCAACCAGTCATCGCCCGGTGCACCATCGGGCCGGAAACCCTTACTCGGGGCCATTTTTCCCCGCACGCTTCCACCACGGGCCGGGCGAACTCGAACATGTTGATCGGCTCTGCGTCGTTGATGAAGTAGGCCTGACCGGGTGCGCTGCCGCCGGGCACCAAATGCTGGGCCGCCAGAATGAAACCGTGAATCAGGTTGTCTACGTAGGAGTTATCCAGCAGTGCTGACTTGGGCCCAACCAGCACCTTGACGTGGCCCTTGATCACGCTTTCGAACAACTTGCGGAACATCAGCTGATCGCCCGTTCCCCAGATTCCACTAGGACGGATTGCGCAGGTGAGCATTTCATTGTTGCCGTTCTGCGACAACACGAATTTCTCTGCAACCACCTTGGTTTCGGTGTAGAGGTCATTGAACCGATTGGTGTAGGGCAGCTTTTCGTCGCCGCCGGCGATGATTTGCCCGCCCATCACCACGCTGTTCGAGGAGGTGTAGACGAACCGCTTCACCCCGGCCTGCTGCCCCTCGCGCACCAGATTCTCGGTACCGCCGACGTTGACCGAGAAACTGCGCTTGCGGTACTCGTCGGTCACCGATGCGCCGCCCATCAGCTCGATGATGGCCGCGGTGTGAAAGACCGTGTCGACACCGTCGACCGCTGTGGCGCAGGTGGCCGCGTCGGTGATGTCCCCCTGTAGCACCTCCAACTGCGGATGCGGGGGCAGTGGCGAGGGCGCGCGGTCGAACGAACGCACGTGATGTCCACGGTCGAGCAGCGTGGTCACCAGGTTGGACCCGACAAATCCTGAGCCACCGGTAACCAGGACACGGCCGAGTTCGGTTGTCAGCGATGCATCACCCATGGGCCGAAGCATAACTAAAACGTGTTCCAGTTTGGAATATGGTTCGATACCCAATACTGGCCAAGATCAGTCCTGCTCGGCCTCGCTGGCGGCCAGCGCATCGGCCACCCGCTGACGTGCGCCAGCTAAGTGTTCCTCGCACCTTTTTGCGAGTACCTCGCCTCTTTCCCATAGCTTCAGCGACGTATCGAGGTCCAGTCCGCCCTGTTCGAGGAGGCGCACGACTTCGATCAGTTCGTCGCGACACGCCTCGTAGCCGAGCTGGCTAATGGGTGTAACCGAGTCGGTTTCCCCGCTGTGGTCGTCAAGCTCCATCAACACGTCCCTCGCTTACCGCGGTAACGGCACCGTCGCCTACCCGCACTCGTAGTCTGGTGCCCGCGGGCGCGCCATCGACCGACCGCAGCACTTCCATTGGTTGACCGGCGGCTGAAACCGTCTGCACCACCGCGTATCCGCGGGCCAGTGTGGCCGCCGGACCCAAGGTGGCCAGCCGCGCACCCAGGTGGCCGATGTTTTCGGTTTCGGTGCTGATCAGCCGGCTGACATCACGCCGAAGCGCTGACCGGGCCCGCTGGATTTCATCGGAGCGGGTGATCAGCGCCTTGAGCGGGTCGGCAAGAACGGGGCGGCTGCGCAACTGGGTCAACGCCCGCTGCTCCCGAGAAACCCAATTGCGCAGCGCTTGTGCACTGCGCTGGCGCAGGTCCGCGACCAGGCGTTGCTCGGCGGCAGTGTCGGGGACGGCCTTCTTGGCCGCGTCGGTCGGGGTGGCCGCGCGCAGATCGGCGACCAGGTCGCACAGCGGATTATCGGGTTCGTGGCCGACCGCACTGATCACGGGTGTGCGGCACGCCGCGATCGCGCGGCACAGTGTCTCGTCGGAAAACGGCAGGAGATCCTCGACGCTGCCGCCACCGCGGGCCACCACGATCACATCGACTTCCAGGTCTGAATCGAGCTCACGGAGCGCTTCGACGATCTGAACGACGGCATTGGGCCCCTGCACGGCGGTGTTGCGGACGGCGAATCGCACTGCGGGCCAGCGCGTCGCGGCAACCGTCGTCACGTCACGCTCGGCGGCGCTGGCTCTGCCGGTGATCAGGCCGACAGTGTTGGGCAAGAAAGGAATTGGCCGCTTGAGGCGTGGATCGAAGAGTCCTTCGGCGTCCAGCAGCCGGCGCAGCCGTTCGATCCGGGCCAGCAGCTCACCCACCCCGACAGCGCGAATCTCGTTGAGTCGCAGCGAAAATGTGCCACGCCCGGTGTAGAACGAGGGCTTTCCGCAGACCACCACCTGGGTGCCTTCGGTCAATTTCACCGGTGCGCTCAGTACCAGGTCGCGCGGGCATGTGACGGTCAGCGACATGTCCGCCGCGGGATCGCGCAGCACCATGAACACCGTCTTGGAGTTGGGTCGTATCGTGATCTGGGCTAGTTGCCCCTCAACCCAGACCGTTCCCAACCTGTCGATCCAGCCGGCGACCCGGATGGCCACCGCGCGTACCGGGAACGGGTTCTCGGCCGAATTCGATGCTGCGGCTGGGCTCACTTGGCGGTCGCGCGGGTGATCCTGTTGGCGAGCAGCGTCTGGAACGGGGCACGAGCCTTGGTGGCCTGCTCATAGGCCAGCAGGGCCTCCAGATCCTCGACACTGAGCGACGCAAGCCGGGCCCGAAGCTGGGCCAGGGTCAATGACGCATAGTCGAGTTTGCCGGCGACTGCAGGTATCTCGGTGCTCGGCTTGGCGGCCGACTTCGGCTGCCTGGCCGGGGCCTTGCGGACCGGCGGGCTGGTTTCCCGGGATTCGGCGGGGTCCGACACCGAATACAACGCGAACCGTCCCTCGGTGCGACGATCGGCGTCCATGCTGTCGGCCAATGCCGTGGCGGACCCTTCCAAGGCGTTTGCATCATCCGGCAAGTCCTCGTCGAAGGTCGCCCACGCGGCCTGTTCGTCCTTCGGCGGAAACAGTGACTCCAGGGTGGAATCGCCCTTGATGACCAACTCGGCCAGGTTCTGTTGAAACAGCATCACCAGGTGCGCCGCCTGGCTGGCCAATGTCATCGGGTACATCAGGATGGTCCGCGGCAGCTTCATGGTCTCCTCGACGGCGACTGTTGCCGCGCCGACAATTAGCCGAACCCCATACGGTGCAGTTGCCATGGGTCCAAGACTGCCTCAAGCGGCGGCGAAGTCCAAGCTAGCCGCGGTGGGACGAGCGCAAATGGTCGGGAATGGCCTAGCCGTGGCGGCAGAAAGTACCCTGAATGGCATGGTGCCGACTATCGACATGGGAATTCCCGGTGCCTCGAGTTCGGTAGCGCACGTCCCGACCCGTAGACGGGTGCTATTGGCCGAGCCGCGAGGTTACTGTGCGGGCGTGGATCGCGCCGTGGAGACGGTCGAGCGAGCGCTGGAAAAGCACGGTCCGCCCGTCTACGTGCGTCACGAGATCGTGCACAACCGCCACGTGGTGGACACCCTGGCCAAGGCGGGTGCGGTATTCGTCGAGGAGACCGATCAGGTTCCCGAGGGAGCCATCGTGGTGTTCTCTGCCCACGGCGTCGCCCCGACGGTCTACGCGGCAGCCGCCGAACGCAACCTGCAGACCATCGACGCCACCTGCCCGCTGGTCACCAAGGTGCACAACGAGGCCAGGCGGTTCGCCCGTAACGACTACGACATCCTGCTGATTGGTCATGAGGGCCATGAGGAGGTCGTCGGAACTGCCGGGGAGGCTCCCGAACACGTACAGCTCGTCGACGGGCTCGACGGCGCCGAGCGGGTGACGATCCGCGACGAGGACAAGGTGGTCTGGCTCTCGCAAACCACGTTGTCAGTGGACGAGACCATGGAGATTGTCGCGCGACTGCGCCAACGCTTCCCCAAGCTGCAGGATCCGCCCAGCGACGACATCTGCTATGCGACCCAGAACCGCCAGGTCGCGGTCAAGGCGATGGCACCCGAATGCGACCTCGTGCTGGTCGTCGGCTCGCGCAATTCGTCGAACTCGGTACGGCTGGTCGAGGTGGCGTTGGGTGCGGGCGCCCAAGCCGCCTACCTGGTGGACTGGGCCGACGACATCGATCAGTCGTGGCTGCAAGGTGTCACCACGGTCGGCGTGACGTCGGGGGCTTCAGTCCCCGAGGTGCTGGTACGTGGTGTGCTGGAACGGCTGGCCGAGAGCGGTTACGACATGGTGCAGCCGGTGACCACGGCCAACGAGACATTGGTATTCGCCCTGCCCCGGGAAATCCGGCCGGCGCGCTAGCGATTCCGCCGCGTTACGGCGTCAGACGTCGTACTCCCAGGATTCGGCCTGGGGCCGGCGCGGTGCGCGGGGACGACTCCGGCGATCCGGGCGAGGCTCGTCGCGGTATTGATCGCGGCCCTCGTCGCGGGGCGCCGCCCCGCGGTAGCGGACCTGCGAGATCGGGTGGTGTTTCGGGTTGGCGTTGTTGGGCCCGCCGGTGCTGCCGCGCCGGCGTGGGGGCTCGAAGGGTTCAAACGGCTCATAGGGCTCGTAGCGGCCGGCCCGGCGTTCATACCGATCGAAGGACTCCGGGGCCTCGGGTGGCTCGTATCCGCTGTAGGGATCGAAGCGACTTGTGCGGGGCGCGGGCCGCTCGTAGGACTCGTACGGGTTGCGCCGCGTGTGCGGATCACGCCGCGGCTGGCGCGGCGGCGTGGCGCGCAAGTCCGAGTCACCCGGTGGGCGGGGCCGGCGACGCGCCCGCCGGGGCGGTTCGGCCGCGTCGTTGTCGGGAGGGGGTGTCGGACGGCGGCGCCGCGGACGTTCGGCACCCGGGTCCGGCTGATCTTCTACCGGTGGGCGGGTGCGTCGCGAACGGGTGCGGTCGGTGCGCCGGGTGGTGGACCGATTGCCCGGGGTGGAGCTGCGGCCGCTTCTCGACGACCGTCTGCCCGCTTCGGGTGCTGGCGGGGCCGCATCGGCCACGTCGTCGGGGTCACCGCCCAGCAGGGCACTCAATTTTTCGGCGAGGCTGTGCAAAATCGGCGTTCGTGTGGCGGTGGTGGGCTCGCCGTCGTCACCGGTGGCCAGCGCGCTCGTTCGTTGCGCCATCCCGATGTACCACCTGATCAAGCCGATCAGCAGCACCGTACCGGCGGTGCCCAGCATCAATGGGAAACGTTCGATCAGCGGATAGCCGCAATTGATCAGGAGGTCCTTGAACTTGCCGATCTTGGCGGAGTGGAACAACCAGTAGGCACCGGGCACCGTGATGAAGAGGATTAACGGCGGCTGGATGACCGCGGTGAATACGCCCGATTGGCGGACCGCCAGCACCGCGGCGATGCAGCCCACGATGTAGAAGCCGGCGAAAACGTGTGTCAGATCCTTGTGGCCGGCGTCGAACGCGTACCCGAGTGCCGTCGTGCTGACGGCGATGAGAACTGCGCCCCACCACGGAGCACCTGGAATATTGGGAACGATTGAGCGGTGGCTTGGTGGCACCGCTGTTCTCGCCCGGTCCGCTGACACATCTAGACCGTACCGGCAATGCGCCCAAAGGCCCGTAAATACCTGGACAGTAGTCGCGGGCGTGCCCCCGGCATCCGCTACGGGGATGGGCGCCCATAAGCCTAGATCGCGGCACCTTAGACTTGGCTCCCTGTGAGCTTGAGCCTGGGAATCGTGGGCCTGCCAAATGTGGGCAAGTCGACACTCTTCAACGCGCTGACACGCAACGACGTGTTGGCAGCCAACTATCCGTTCGCCACCATCGAGCCCAACGAGGGGGTCGTTTCGCTGCCGGACCCGCGACTTGACAAGTTGGCGGAGCTTTTCGGATCGGAACGTATCGTCGCGGCACCGGTGACCTTCGTCGACATCGCCGGACTGGTCAAGGGAGCGTCGGAGGGCGCTGGACTGGGCAACAAGTTCCTGGCGCACATTCGCGAGTGCGACGCGATCTGCCAGGTGGTGCGGGTGTTCCACGACGACGACGTGACCCACGTGTCCGGCCGGGTCGATCCCCGGTCCGATATCGAAGTCGTCGAGACCGAGCTGATCCTGGCCGACATGCAAACCCTCGAACGTGCCGTGCCCAGGCTGGAGAAGGAAGCTCGCAACAACAAGGAGCGCAAGCCCGTCCACGAAGCGGCGCTGGCGGCCCAGGAGGTGCTCGACAGTGGCAAGACACTGTTCGCCGCCGGCATGGACACTTCCTTGCTGCGTGAACTGAACCTGCTGACCACCAAGCCGTTCCTGTACGTGTTCAACGCCGACGAGTCGGTGCTCACTGATGCCGCGCGGGTCGCCCAGCTGCGTGAACTGGTCGCGCCGGCGGACGCCGTCTTCCTGGACGCGGCGATCGAGGCGGAGCTGGTCGAGCTCGACGAGGAATCAGCCGCCGAACTGCTGGAGTCGATCGGACAAACCGAGCGTGGCCTGGACGCGCTGGCCCGCGCCGGCTTCCACACCCTCAACCTGCAGACCTACCTGACGGTGGGGCCCAAGGAGGCCAGGGCCTGGACCATCCACCGCGGCGACACCGCGCCCAAGGCGGCCGGGGTGATCCATACCGACTTTGAAAAGGGCTTTATCAAGGCGGAGATCGTTTCCTTCGACGACCTGTTGGCCGCCGGGTCGATGGCCGCGGCCAAAGCCGCCGGCAAGGTCCGGATGGAGGGCAAGGACTACGTCATGGCCGATGGCGACGTGGTCGAGTTCCGTTTCCAGACCAGCTCCGGCGGTAAGGCAGCAGGGCGCTAGCGCGGATTCGGTCCGAAGATCCGAGGTTAGGAATCCGGCGCCGGTCGGTGTGCTCGTGGCAGGACAGGCGCGCTCGGATGACTGTTCGGGTGCGGGCCGGTCGACGCGATTTTCTGCACCGCACTGTGACCGGACGCAACCGGGGATTTGCCCAAAGGCAGCCGCGATCATGCTTTTTCTTGGCGGGCGCAGCGTCGCATATTTGTCGGGGTACGGCAATTATGAAATGGGATTCTGAAATTGTTCGGTGCGGTGTCGATTCAATTATTCCTGCTACTATGATCGCGGACATCGATGATATCGACCGAGTCATTCGATTTTGATTTCTGCGATCAGAGCGCCGTTCGGTTTGCGCCGTGAGTGGTCACACCCGGTCGTGAATATCGGCGTGATTGGCGCGCCGTCGCATTGGACGGAATTCGCTCGGTAGCGAACGTACAGAAGGGATTCGGCAATGGCTGAACCACTGGCCGTCGATCCGGCTGGCTTAGGTGCTGCGGGGACAAGACTGCGCGGCCTCGTTTTTCCGACGCCGCCGGCGCCGATTATCGCGGCTGGAACGGATGCGCTATCGGTCGCGATCAATACGGCGATGCCCAACATCGAATCATCGGTGACCGACTTACTGCCCAGCGCAAAAGCTGACATGGCAAATACTGCGTCGAGCATGGCCACCGCGGCCGACATTTACACGAAGGTCGATGAGTCGCTCGGCGAAAGTCTGAGCCAGCATCAATTCCGCGGCTCGGCCCCAATTCTGACCGGCAGCACGGTCACAGATCAGGCAGGTCAGTTCGTTCAGTCGATGGCCACGTCTGCTTGGCAGTGGGCGGACCGCGCACGGCAGGGCGTGCAGACGCTGATCGATCAGCTGTCACCACAGATTTCCGAGGTGGCCGCACAGGTCGCCGAGGCCGGCCCGCAACTCGCTCAACTGGGGTCGCAAGCCGCTTTCGTAGCGCAGTACGCGTCTCCGATGGCGCAATCCATCGGTCAAAGTACGCAACAAATCGTCTCGACGGCATCACAGGCCGGCGGTGCCGCACCGGCGCAACACGGGTTGCTGGTCGACGACACGAAAAACGATGACGCCGACGACGAGCGCGACGCCAAGGCCGGGGCGGACGGCGCTGGCGCGGCACCCGGCTCCCAGACTCTGGGTGGTGCCCCGATCGAGGGCGGAACCGGCACGACCGCCGACAATCAGTCGGCAGGTCCCGACGTCACGGTGCTCTGAGCTTCGCGGTCGGTCTCACGCCGCGTTGCACAGGGCGCTGCCGAGCAGCCCGGCGACGTGTTGCCAGTACAGCCAGTCGGCGATGGCGGCACGCGCGGTGTCGGGATCGGCCGCGCAGTGTGCCAGGTGCAGGGCGAGTTCCTGCGCGTGCGCGGCATAGGCCTGAAAGGCCCTCAGATGTGCGGCCTCGCGGCCAGCGGCGCTGCTGGCCATGGGTGCCATCACCTCGAACCACAACATCCCGTCCTGATCTGCCGGGACATCCGCGGCAACCGGGGCTGGCGGCAACAGCTTGATCAAACTCGGATCTTTGGTGTCGGACAGCCGAGCCGCGGCGGCAGGATTGACCACCTCCAGCCGGGACCGGCCGGTCATTTTGCCGCTCTCCGGGATGTCGTCGGGCTCCAGGATGATTTTGGCGACCCCGGGATCGCAGTCGGCCAGCTGCTCCGCGGTGCCGATCACCGCGCGCAGCGTGGTGTCATGGTGGGTTGCCCAGGCCTGCACGGCCAGCAGCGGATAGGTAGCACAGCGCGCCCGCTCGCCGGCGGGGATGGCGTGATCGGCGCTGGCCATCTGCACGACGTCGGGCAGTTCGACCCGGTCCGGGATAAAGGCCAGCCCATAGCTGTTGGCTACCGCGATCTGGCCGTCGACGGTCACCGCGGTGATCCAGAAGAACCCGAAATCGTGGTCGGCGCCGCCGCCGGGCGCGTTGAGTGCCGCCGCGATCCGGCGCGCCAAGCGCAGCGCATCATCCCGGTCCTTACCGCGGGTGGTGAAGCCTGCGGCCACGGCATCGCGCGCCGCCCGGGCCGCCGCAACCGGGACCATCGGTCCCGCCATGGGCGCATCGTTTGACTCGCGCTGATCGGTGCCATTGGTGTGATCGGTCGCCCACGACCCTGCGGCTGACGCGCCATACGCGGACGCTCGGGGGGCCGCTGCGCGCCCCCGGACCGACCCGCCCAACCGGGGTGTTCCAGCCGGAACTCGTGACCGCGCGCCCCACCCCGTGGCCGGGCCTGCGCTGCCCGAATCCGCGGTCGCGCCGAATCCGGCCCCGCTCGGTGCTGCGCCGGCCACCCGCGCGGGCGCCATGCCGGTCATTGCGGCGGGCGCAACACCCACCCCCGATTGATCGCCGGACTGTGACGGATCTGCCTGCGCCGGCTGATCGGTAAGCCCACCCGTGACGGGCGTCTGATCGGTCGACGTCGCAGGTCTGAGCGCAGCTGCCGGTACGGCTTGCCGGCTCGGAGCCGGACGCGGGGTGGCTGCGGGGATCGGTGACGCCGCGATCGGTACCGCCCCCAAAGTAGGCGGTTCCGCAGTACCGGGTCTGACCGGCGCGACCGGCCGGACCGGACTCGCAGCCCCTTCCGGTGCCGGGTTCGCCCCGATACCGGGGGTGGCCAGCGGCGGTTCCGTCGGTGCCGGGGCGCCCAGCGGCGGTGTCTCCGGGAGCGCACTCACTGGCGGTGTGTCCGGCAGTGGTGGTGGCGTCTTCTGATCCAGCAGCTGGTCGAGGGCGTTCTTCGGCGCCTTCCAATGCTTGAACTCCAGCACCTGCTCAGCGGTGCTGGAAACGACGCCGACATTGGCCGCATGCGCCACACTGATCAGCGAATCGATCGCGGCGGTCTTCTGTTCGGCGTCGAGGGTCTGATCCCGCTCCACGATGTTGATTTCTCGTTGAGCGGCATCGACATGGTTACCGATTTCCGACTTGGCTTGCCCAATCAAATCGGCTACGTACCGATGCCAGACAATCACCGTCGCGAGATGATCCTGCACCGTCATCAGTTGATCAATGTTTGCGCCCAGCGCGCCGTTGGCGGCATCAGCGGCACCCCCCGACCAGACACCGCCTTCGAAGACGTGGAGCCGCTGCTGCCGACACGTGTCCAAGACATGGGTGATTTGGCGCAATGTCTGGCTGTACTGCTGGGCCCGGACATAAAAGATGTCCTCATCGGCCTCCGGCCACCCACCCGGGTCGAGCATCAGCCCGACATGTTCACCAGTCGGCTTCGCGATGCACATCGCTTACTCTCCTCGCGAATACCGGAACGCCGTCTAGGCCATTGCCGCGAGATTTTCGGGCGGATTCGCGACCGTATCGGGTGGCGAAAACCTCTTTCTGTGCTGCGGCGGCCTGCTCTGGCGTCGGTAGGTTCAACATGGTTCCGAGGAATTCGCGCAGCTTGGCGCGGTGTTCTTCGCTCTCGATGTCTTTCATGCTTTGCACCATGAGGGTGTGCTGAGCTGCCCGCGCTTTCTGCCGGGCCAGGTCGGCAATCACATATATCTCTGCGGCAAGGTTCGGTTCAGCCATGGTGGTGACTTCCTCCGACAGTTCGACCCGGCGGATTTTGCCGCCCAACACGGCCGACACCGACACGGTTCCCTGCGGATTGGTCACCGTGAACAGGTCGCATTCCTCTGCTTTGTCGTCCTTTGCCCGCTTATGGAGGGCCCTCAAATCAACATCGGCTTCCTCGGGTTGAGTCGGCGCGAAAGCGCGCAACGCGTCAATTGCCGATTCCTTGTTGTCGGCGGTGCGCGAGAATTTCAGGGCGTCCAGATTGCTGTGGGCATCTGATCTGGGCTGGACCATGGAGAGGTGCCTTTCTGAGGTGCATGGCGGGCGTGGTGAAAGCTGTTTGGAGCCCCTCACTGGGCGCCAGCTGGCAGCGTGGGGCCCGTGCCATCCGCAGCGAGCCGACCGGGCATGATCAGCGATCAACCTGTTGGTCGAGGATCTCGGCGCCGGCTCGGTCGGTGTTGACGTACGCGGTGAGTGCCTTGTTCAGGTTCTTGGAAAGTCCGGTTGCGACCCCTTGCAGAGCCTGACCGGCGCGGGCGCGGACGGCTTCGAATTCGCTGAGCGCATTGTTGAACTCCGACGTGAACGTGCCGTGGGTGGTGGCAACATTCGCGCTGATCCCGGCGGGCGCCGCCGTCGCGGCCTGCAGACCGGTGACCGTAGCGTCGTGCCCTTGCGACAGTCTGCTGATGACATCGGGCTGCAGGGTCAGGATTTCGTTCATGGGTTGAGCTATTCCTCTCGGTTCGACGGGTAGGGGCGTTGTTGTGGGCCGGTGGCCGCTTCGGGGGTATTGCCGGTCAGGCCGGCGGTTGGCTGATCGCAGCGGAAATGGTGGCGAGTGTGTCGACAAGCGTTTGGCCCGACTGTTCGTCAAAGACGCTCACCGCTCGCTGCGCGTTCTGCAGCGCCTCGTTGACCCGCTCAGCGACCCCCTGCGCGCCCACCTCTTTCAGCAGACCGTTTTCGATGCGGATGCCGGTGAGCCACTGGTAGCCATTGAGCGTCACCTGCACGGACTTGGTCTCGTCGGAGGCTTTGAAAACCCCGTTGTTCATGTGGTGGAACCGCCCCTGCAGGGTGGATTGAAACTGCGACATCAAGGTCAGCGCCCGGGCCGCCGTGGGGTCCAATTTCATGGTCACTGCTCCTTGCTGTCTTCGAGCGGGCTGATTCCGATGAGTCCCTCGGTCCAGGCTCGGTTCTCGGCGTAAAGCACTTCCTGTTCTTGTTGCGAGGACTTGGTTTTGGCGTTTCCTTGACCTTGACCGGGTGCGCCCATCGGCATGCCGCCGCCCATCAGGGGGCCGCGGGGCACGTTCCCCCGGCCCAGGCTTCCCGCACTGCCCGCCGCGCCGGTCGGTACGGATCTGGCATCGATTCCGTTGGCGGGCGGTGGTGCCAGCGCACCGCCGCCAACGCCTCCGCCGGTCGACGCCGGCTTGACCCCCGTGCCGGGGGCCACCCTGGATGCGCGGCGTAGCGCATCGGCCGCGGTCCCCATATCGTCGCCGCCCGGTGACCCGGTGAAGGGCATCGTCGGCAGGGTCGGCATCGTGGGCATCGTGGGGGTGCTCGGCAGCCCACCGCCAGGGATTACCGGGATATCGCCGTGGGGTTGCGGGTCGGTTGGGGTGGGGGCGTGCGGCGGGGTGGTCGGATGCAGTGGGTCGATGGTTGATTTCTCGGAGTAGTCGGAAAGCACCTCTGCCGACGTCTCGTGCTTCTTTGTGTATTTCGACTTGAGAATCAACAGAGTCGCCAACGCGGTACCAGTGATGTCGTACTTGGTCGCGTCGTACGCGACGCAGATTTCTCTTTCAAGGACGACGACATCGTGCAGCGTGGGGTGTTTTTGTACGGCGGAGTGCTGCACCTGCGCGAGATCTGAGGCCTGCTTAGCTATTTTGATACTCAATTCCGCCATGCCGCTCAGCCAGTCCCAGTGCTGAAGGAGTGCGTCCTGAACGGTCTCGGCCGCGTCGCCGTCCCAGTCTTCGAATTCCCGGAACCTGGAAAAGGAGTCCCGAATCGTTTGGGCGTACTTGGTCCATTCGTCCGCAAAGTGCAGCAGCGATTTGCCTTGGTCGCCTTTGTTGTGGATTTTGTTTGCGGCCGCCTTGAGATCGATGAAGTCGGGTAGCAGTGTTGATGACACCGTCTCGGTATCGGCCAGGGCCGGTGGATCTGCGGCTGGGTTCGCGGCGAGTGCTGCGGGCGACACGGAACCGTTGCCGCCGTTGCGCAAGGCGACCGCGGCCTGCTCGTCAACGTCTTCGTAGGCCTTGGCCGCGCTCCTCATGAACTCCGCGATGCGGTGTCGCTCCTGAGCGCCCACCGCAAGGCGGGTCCGCAGATTGTCGGCGGACAACTTGATCTGCTTGGCCCCGGTGACCGCCGTCTCGAGGCCACATGCGGCCTTGACGGGATCGCTTGGCGGGTTGGCTATCGGGGTGTCGAGCTCATCGGCCCTAGCCAAAATCTCGTTCCGATTCACCGTCAACATACGCGGCTGAGACATAAACCGAATCTTCCTCCTTCGTGCTTTGGCAATCATAGTCGACAATTTCATTGCTTCTTGCACAAAATTTTGCAAACTCTATTTCAGAACTGGCTTCCAAGATAAAGCAGAACGGTCTTCTGAAAATAAATCAGAACCGGTTTCCAGGATAAAGCAGAATCGCCTTCTGGAATAAACTGATATGCAAACGATCTTGTCTAATATGGGTGGCTCATCTATAACTATTCTGGCCCGCCATCTGCTGACGGCTTCTGAAATGAATGGCAGTGCCGCGCAGCGCCGCCATGTGTTGATGCGGCAAGCCGGTCCCGGCGCCGGCGGCGCGGGCCGCAACGTGCACGACGGCGCTGCCGGCCAGTGCGGTGTGGCCCGTCCGTTCAAGACGCATCAGGAAGGCGGGGGTCATCATGCTGTGGCACGCGATGCCACCGGAACTAAACACCGCGCGGTTGATGGCCGGGGCGGGGTCAACGTCGATGCTGGCAGTCGCCACGGGGTGGAAGGACTGGGCAGCGGCCCTGGACGCGCAGGCCATCGAGGTGTCGGCACGGCTGAAATCCGCGGGTGAGGTGTGCAGCGGGGAAAGCGGCGACCGAGCGATTGCCGCGGCCGTGCCAATGGTGAGTTGGTTGGCCACAGCCTCAGCGCGGGCGAAGGCGCGTGCCACGCAGGCGTTGGCGCAAGCCGCCGCGCACGCCGACGCGCTGGCGACCACCCCACCGCTGCCCGAGATCGCGATGAACCACATCACGGCCGCGGTCGTTACGGCTACCAACTTTCTGGGTATGAGTACGGCGCTGATAGCGCTCAGTGAAACGGACTATTTCACCCGGATGTGGAATCAGGCCGCCGCGGCAATGGATGCTTACCAGGCGCAAACGGCCGTCAACACGCGTTTCGGCGAGCCCGACCCGATCAAGACCAATCTTGGTGTCTGGGGCCTGGCCAACGGGCGGATCGGGTCGCCACGATTGCCCGCAACGTGGCCCTGCCCGCCAAAGAAGCGATCCGGCAAACGCTGACCCAGACCTCGGGTATGGGCCGCTCGATACCGCAGCCGGCGCAGGTAACGTCGCTGTTTGGCCATCCCGGCGGCACTGGCTCGGGACTGGACCAGGGCGAGGGCACGCAGATCGGTTTGTTGGGGGCCAGTCCGCTGTCCCACCATCCGTTGGCCGGTGGCTCGGGTCCCAGTGCCGGGGCGGGACTGATGCGGGCGGATTCGCTGCCCGGCGCAGGCGGCTTGTCGGCGCGCACACCGCTGCTGGCCGGCTTGCTTGACAAACCCACCGTGGCGATGGGGCCGGCCGCGGTCAGCGCCGAATCGGAGGCCACTCGGGCCCTGCCCGACGTCACACCGGCGACTACCCGGCGTCGGTGCCAACCGGCCGATAAGTGACCGATCTGAGGCTGCCCCGGTCACCGGGGCGCCGCCCGCCTGCATTTTGGCGAGCACACCGCAACCACCAGGCGTTCGTGTGAGCCAGGCCACGCGTTGGCCCGGGAAACACGGCTGATCAGCCTCTGATGCGGCCCAATTCGACCGCGGGTGGTCTCCGATCGGTCTCCGATCCGCAAATGCACAGTTGCGCCGCTAATCGGACGCAATCTCGCCGGTCGGCATTTTCGCAGGTCAACCACCTCATCAAAGTGGTTCGAGCGATTGCTGATTGTTTGCTGATTACTCAGTAGTCACTTCTGTTTCAATATGTAGATTATTGCGTGACCTGGACGCTGTATATGCAGGTCAGAGCGTTATTCGATTAATCGTGATAAGTGCCACAAATTTTGATTTCCTATGGATATTGTCGGTAGCGTCCGTCCTCATGATTGCTCTCGCAACGCTGTTGACGCTTATCAATCAGGTTTCCGGTACGCCGTATATTGTCGGCGGCGATTCGCCCGCCGGGACCGACTGCTCGGGTTTGGCTTCCTGGGTATCTAATGCAGCAACGGATAGGCCCGTTTTCGGAGATCGATTTAATACGGGTAATGAGGAGGCCGCGCTCGCTGCTCGCGGGTTCCAACATGGCACCGCCCCCAATGCTTTGGTAATCGGTTGGAATGGTCGCCATACCGCGGTGACATTGCCTGACGGCACCTCGGTGTCCAGCGGTGAAGGGGGTGGCGTCCGGGTCGGTGGTGGGGGCGCCTACCAGGCACAATTCACTCACCACATGTATCTCCCGATGGATGAGGACATGGTTGACGTTGACCTGCCCGCGCCCGAGGACCCTCCTGCGGTTGAGGATGTCGTGAATCCGGATGAATTACCGCCGCCGCCCGAAGATCCGGGGCCCGTCGACGATCTCGAAATTTCGAATACATAACAATTTGCGGTAAGTAAGTCGGCCAACAAAAGACGCTGCGACCTGGATCACATTCCCGGGTGCATTGATACCTTGCAGCCACCCCGGACCATGCATTGTGTGCTGGATCACAATTCGGTTCGGGTGTGGCTGCAATAACTATTTGAGCGTCAAATCTACGCTGGACTATTCATCCGGAACGTTCCCGGTCGCCATTGCAGTCGGTATGCCGTGGTGTACACGGATGCGATTCGCATTCGGTTCACGCTGAGCTAGAAGGTCGATTCTGCAGGACGGCGCTCCGTACCATTTCTCCCGATGGAAGGAGCTTTGCCTTGACAACTACCGAGTCGACGAATCACCTGAGCGGCATCGTCGCGGCAAATCGGCGCGCGGTAACCACGGATCCGGCCCAGGCGCGCGTGGTGTTCCAGGCTTCGGCCACCGGGCATGACGCTGTTGCCAGCACGGTCAGCCTCGGCCGCTACCGGGTCGAGGTCGATGAGCCGGCGCTGCTCGGTGGGGATGGCAAGGCTCCGAACCCCGTCGAGTACTACTTGGCCTCGCTGCTTTCGTGTCAGATCGTGACATGGCGTTTCTGGGCAGCGAAGCTGGGAATCTCGGTCGATGACATCTCCGCGACCGCAGAGGGCGATCTCGACGTGCAGGGCTTCTTCGGATTCGCCGACGACGTTCGCTCCGGATTCCAGCAGGTGCGGGTGGTGATCACGGTGACCGGGCCGGAACCGGCGGAGCGCTACCGCCAACTGCAGGCGGCGGTCGACGCGCACTGCCCGGTGCTCGATCTGACGCGTAACGCAACTCCGGTGCACACCCGGGTGGAGATCGCCTGACCCACGCGTGCTGGGTATCCTGACCCTGCTCTCCGAGGTCGATGATCAAGTCAGCGAGAGGGGCGGGGACCGCAAATGATCTTCATCGTCGTCAAGTTCGAAACCAAACCCGAGTGGAGCGAGCGCTGGCCGGAGTTCGTCGCGTCATTCACCGCGGCCACGCGCGCCGAGGACGGCAACCTCTGGTTCGAGTGGTCGCGCAGTCTGGATAACCCGGCCGAGTACGTCTTGGTCGAGGCCTTTCGCGACGGTGATGCCGGAAGTGTCCACGTCAACAGCGATCACTTCAAGCGGGCGATGCAGGAGTTGCCCCAGGCCCTCGCGGCTACGCCCAAGATCATCAGTCAGACGCTCGACGCGACCGGGTGGTCGGCCATGGGGGAGATGTCGGTCGACGAGTCGTAGGCCCCGAAAACCGTTTATTCCGATGGTGTCTCCCGGCCCCGGAGTCTGTAGCCGGTGGCCGGGCCGAGGCGATTGCCGCCGTTCGGTCGGCTAGTCGGCCTGACCGACGGTGACCGCGATTTCGCTACCCAATCGATAGCCCGGGGTGAGTGGAAGCGTATCGCCACTCCAGAAGGAGCCCGGGTCAAACCAGTTCGAGTACTTTTCGGTGGCCATCAAACCCATTTCCTCATAGGTGATTGCCACCGTCTCCGCGCAGTACGCCGCTTCCAGGCCGACCTTTTGGCGTTCCTTGCGTCGCTGGGTGGACTCGCGGATCTTCTTGTCCACCCACGGCAGTCCTCTGGTCCAGTCGTAGGCGGTGGGAAGCCGGCCGCGTAGCCAACGCCCGGTGAGGCGTGCGGTGGCGGGAAACGGAGTGCCGTCCATGCGTGCGATGACTCGCAACAGTTGGTTCTCTTGTTCGCGACTGGCGTACGGGGTCAGCTGCCGCAGCCAGCAGCGCTGGTGGTAGCGCTCGGTCCATTGCCGGACCGCGTCGCGCGCATCGTTGAGCTGTACGCCGCGGTGGTGGGTGCCCGTCCACATGTCGACCAGCTTGTCGCCCAGCTCGGCGTGCCAGATCAGCGGCGGCAAGTCATCGATGGCCACCGTCATGCCGACGTGGTTCACCGGACTATTGGTCAAGGTCTGGATGGCGCGGTCGGGGCGGGAGCGGCCGCGGAACAGCCAGAGGTCGCCAGTGCGGGTCTCATTGAGCGCTTGGTCCAAGGTCAGGCTGTTTGATTCCACCCCAGCACCATAGGCAGAGATAGCCTGTCGTCATGCGCAGCGTGTGGAAGTGGCTTGGACTGGCCGGTGTCGCCGGCGTCGTCGCCGGTGGCGCGTTGGTGGTACGCGACCAACGGAAACGCCGTTCCTACTCGGCCGATGAGGTCCGGGCTCGGTTGCATCAGCGGTTGGACGAGTCTGAGACGCAGGGCGACTAGTCCGGCTCGCACTCGGGGTCGGTTTCGACGCCGAACAACCGATAGCTGCCGGAAAATCCCTTGAGCTCGACGTCGCGGCCGTCGTCCACACGGATGTCTCCGCAGTCGCGGACCGCGTCGCGAACCGGTTCACTCACCAGGATCTGGCCGCCGACGGCCTGACCCGCAACCCGGGCCGCCATCGCTACATTGCGGCCGAACAGATCATCGCCGCGGCGCACCGAGCGGCCCATATGGATGCCGATCCGTACCCGAATGCCGTTGCGCGGTTTCCTTTTTGCCTCTCGACTTAGCGCGCGCTGGATATCCGAACCGCATCGCACCGCCTGTTCGGCACGAGCGAAGGCGATCATGAATCCGTCGCCTTGACTCTTGACCACGTGTCCGCCGTGGCGGTGCACGAACTCGTGAACCATCTTGTCGTGCGCGCCAATCAGCTTCACCCACGCACGATCCCCGATCCGCTCATTGAGGGCCGTGGACTCTTCGATGTCGGAGAACAGAATCACCACCCGGCCGTCGGGGGTGACTCGCGCCAGGTCCGGCCGTTCCACCTCGGCCCAGTCCGCGAGGTCCTCGATCGAGCTGCGAACCGCGGCGCCAAAGCCCTCTTTGCGCATCAGGTTCGCGGTCTGCCAAACCGTCTTGACGGCCTCGCGCCCCCCGGTCAGCAGCCAGTTGCGGGAGTCGGCGCGCTGGCGCAACTCATCGTTTTCCTGACGAGCGCGGGCCAGCAATCGCCATAGCGCGATCAGGGCGGCGGCTTCCAGGGCGGCGATGCCGGCCAGCACGTAGACCGTGATGTGCAGTGCATCGGTCATGCCTGACACCCGCCCATCCTTGCAGGGCCGGCCCAAGCCTGCCTTGTCGGGCTATCGGGCAATGTCTAGGGTTGAGTTCAGCCCCCGCGGGGAAGCAGATCTCAAGTAAGCCGACCAGCGGCTTTAGCCCAGATGACGTCCTGGAGGTGGGGGATTGGCCAACGGCGGAGGTCAGGCCTCAGATCTATTGGTGATCTTTGGAATTACCGGCGATCTGGCTCGCAAGATGACTTTTCGCGCGTTGTACAGGCTGGAACGCAGGGGACTGCTGGATTGCCCGATCGTGGGCGTCGCCAGTGACGACATGTCGGTAGAGCAGTTGGTCGATCGGGCGCGGGAGGTCATTCGAGGGTCCAGTGAGCCGTTCGACGAAGCGGTATTCGAGCGATTCGCCAGTCGGTGGTCCTATCTGCCCGGTGACGTTACCGACCCCGCCCTGTACACGGCGCTGGCCAAGCAGATCGGTCATGACCGCCACGCCTTGTACTACCTGGAGATGCCGCCCGCGCTGTTCGCCCCAATCGTCGAGAATCTTGCCAGGGCAGACTTGCTGCGCGGCGCGCGCGTTGCGGTGGAGAAGCCATTTGGCCATGACCTGGACTCCGCGCGGGAACTCAACTCCCGGCTACGTGCCGTGCTCAACGAAGATCAGATCCTGCGCGTCGATCACTTCTTGGGCAAGCAACCCGTCGTGGAGTTGCAGTATTTGCGCTTCGCCAATCGCGGCCTGGCCGAATTGTGGGATCGCAAGAGCGTTTCCGAGATTCACGTCACCATGGCCGAGAACTTCGGCGTCGAGGACCGTGGCAAGTTCTATGACGCGGTGGGCGCCCTGCGAGACGTCGTGCAAAATCACCTGCTGCAGGTGCTGGCGCTGGTGGCGATGGAGCCTCCGGTGGGTCCGGGTGCCGACGACCTCAACGACAAGAAGGCCGAGGTGTTCCGTGCCATGCCGGCGCTGCAGACGGCGCACTACGTGCGGGGCCAGTACCAGGGTTACGGCGATGTCCCGGGGGTGGCCAAGGACTCGCAGACCGAGACCTATGTCGCACTCAGGACCGAGATCGACAACTGGCGCTGGGCCGGGGTGCCGGTCTTCTTGCGGGCCGGAAAAGCTCTGCCAGAGCGGGTGACTGAGGTGCGGATGTTCCTGCACCATGTTCCCGGGTTGGCTTTCCTGCCCAACCGCAGGCCGGCCGAGCCGAACCAGATTGTGCTGCGCATCGACCCAGATCCGGGCATGCGCCTGCAGATATCCGCGCAAACCGGCGACTCGTGGCAGGGCGTTCACCTGGACTCCTCGTTCGCCGAAGACCTCGGTGAACCGATCCGGCCCTATGAACGACTGCTGTATGCCGGATTGATCGGCGATCGCCAGCTTTTCGCTCGCGAGGACGCTATCGAGCAGACGTGGCGGATCGTGCAACCGGTTCTTGACGACCCGGGGGAAATCCACCCGTACGATCGCGGCTCCTGGGGGCCCGAGGCAGCACAGACGCTGCTGCGTGGCCACCGCAATTGGCAACAGCCGTGGCTACCCCGCAGTGCCGAGGCACGACAGTAAGGAGACGAACAGATATGCAGCTAGGGATGATTGGGCTGGGCCGGATGGGTGCGAACATCGTGCGCCGACTGGTCAAAGGCGGACACGAGTGCGTGGTGTACGACCACAACCCCGACGCCGTAAAGGCGATGGCGGGGGAGGACAACACCACCGGGGTGTCCTCGCTGAGCGAGTTGCGTGACAAGCTTTCGGCCCCGCGGGTCATCTGGGTGATGGTGCCCGCCGGGACCATCACCACCGGCGTCATCGAGGAGCTGGCCACCACACTCGACGCGGGAGACATCGTGATCGACGGTGGCAACACCTACTACCGCGACGACATCAAGCACGCGAAGCTGTTATCTGGCAAAGGTATTCACATGCTGGATTGTGGTACCAGCGGCGGTGTGTGGGGTCTTGACCGCGGATACTGTCTGATGGTCGGCGGGGAGCCGGACGCGTTTGCGCATGCCGAGCCGATCTTGGCCACCGTCGCACCTGGGGTGCAGGCGGCACCCCGAACGCCGGGCCGCGATGGTGAGGTCGCGGAGGCGGAAAAGGGTTACCTGCATTGCGGGCCGACGGGCGCCGGGCACTTCGTCAAGATGGTGCACAACGGAATTGAGTACGGGATGATGGCGTCGTTGGCGGAGGGCCTCAACATCCTGCGCAATGCCGATGTCGGCTCCCGGGTGCAGCAGGGTGACGCCGAAACCGCGCCGCTGGCCAACCCGGAGTACTACCAGTACGACATCGACATTCCCGAGGTGGCCGAGGTGTGGCGCCGGGGGAGCGTGATCGGCTCCTGGCTGCTGGATCTGACCGCGATCGCGCTACACGAATCTCCTGAGCTGCAAGAGTTCTCGGGACGGGTTTCCGACTCTGGCGAGGGGCGGTGGACTTCCATCGCGGCGATCGACGAAGGTGTGCCCACACCGGTCCTCACCACCGCGCTGCAGTCGCGCTTTGCCTCGCGTGACCTCGATGATTTCGCCAACAAGGCGCTATCGGCGATGCGCAAGCAGTTCGGTGGCCACGCGGAAAAGCCGGTCAACTAGCCGGTCGCGGCCCTCCGCTTGACGAAGTCGACCACGACTTCGGTGAAGGCGTCGTTGTCATCGCCGGCCGCGGTGTGGCCGGCGTTGGACAGCTCGACGAATTCGGCGTGCGGCACTTTGTCCAGAAAATCCTGGACGCCCTCGGAGCTGACCACATCGGAGAGCTTCCCGCGAATCAGCAAGATCGGGATCGTCAGGTTCATCGCGGCGCGCTCGAAGTTTTCGGTGCGCAACTCCGGGTCGTCCCCAGGTGCGGTCATCATCGCCGGATCCCAGTGCCAGTACCAGCGGCCGTCGCGCAGGCGCAGGTTCTTCTTCAGCCCTTCGGGGCTGCGCGGCTTGGTCCGATGCGGCAGATAGGTGGCGACGGCGTCAGCGGCCTCCTCGAGCGTGGCGAACCCGTGGAGGTTGGTGAACATGAAGTCGCGGATGCGGGCGCTGCCGTCCTTTTCGTATTTCGGCACCACGTCGACCAGCACCAACCCGGTCACCCGGTCGGGGCCGGCGCGGTCCGCGACGAGGATGCCGGTCAGCCCGCCCATGCTGGCGCCGATCAGCACGACCGGGCGTCCGATGGCGTCGAGGACGTGCAGGATGTCAGAGGTCAAGGTTTCGATCGCGTAGTCCGCGTCCGGCGCCCGGTCGCTGTCGCCGTGTCCGCGGGTGTCGAGCGCGATCACGTGGAGGCCCGTATCGGCCAGAATCTGGCCGGTGTTCTTCCAGGAAAACCGGTTTTGGCCGCCACCGTGCAACATCAGGATGGTGGGGCGACCGGACGCGGCGGTGTCGCGGTTCCATTCGTCGGCGACCAGGGTAATCCCCTCAGTACCGGAAAACTCGACCGTTCGGGGGTTGTTGCTCATGGCGCTCACGCGTTCTGACGTTACCTAGCTGCTTTAAGCACCCGCTGTTGCGGGGCCGATAGCGCGGTCGCGATGAGTTTGCCGCCCAGCCGGGGTCTATTGAAATGACGAGATCCCAACGACCAGGAGCCGCCAATGCCAGCTATCACGCCCTCGCTGTGGTTCGACCACAATCTGGCGGAAGCCGCACAGTTCTACACGTCGGTGTTCCCGAACTCGCAGATCGAGGGATTCAACCGGCATACCGAGGCGGGCCCGGGTGAACCCGGCACGGTGATATCGGGAACCTTCGTCCTAGACGGGGTCCGGTTCATTGGAATCAACGGCGGTCCACAGTTCCCGTTCACCGAGGCGGTCTCGTTCACGGTCAACTGCAAAGACCAAGATGAGGTCGACTACTACTGGGATCGGTTAACCCAGGGCGGTGCGCAATCGCAGTGCGGTTGGTGCAAGGACCGGTTCGGCCTGAGCTGGCAGATCGTTCCCGACCGGCTGTATGAGCTGCTGAGCGATCCGGACCCGGCGCGGGCGGCAGCCGCAACCACCGCGATGCTCGGCATGCACAAAATTGTGGTCGCCGAGCTGGAAGAGGCGGTGAACGCCGCGGGGTGAGCTCACTCGGTGAGTCGGCCAATCCATTCGATCGTGGCGTCGATGACCGGTTTGACTTGTTCGGGCTCCTCGCATGCCGCAACCATCAGTGACGATTCCTCCATGATCGCCAGCAGAGCGCGGCTGAGGAATTGTCCATGCAGCGACGAGTCGAGTTCTAGCACCGCCATCCAGCTGCGAAAAGCAGACGTCATGCGATCGCGACGAGTGATTCCGAAGTCGGTCGGTCGATCTCCGGAGGCGAGCAATCTGGCTACCCGCCGGTGCTCCCAGAGCCCATCGAGGTAAGCCCGTACACCCAGTTCGAAGATGCGACGCCGGTCGGTTTCGTCGCCGGCTTGCTGAAGCGCTTCCTCGATCTTGCCTTCGACGGCGCTGGCCATCTGCTCGAAGATCGCCAGAAACAGTTCGGTCTTACCGCCGAAGTGGTGATAGATGCTGCCGATACTGGCCCCGGAGCTAGCCACCACTTCGGCCATGGTGGCCGCATTGAAGCCTCTGGTGGCGAACACCTCGGTCGCTGCGTCGAGGATCCGGCGCTGGGTGGCGTCTGTTTTGGCCCAGCGGCGCCCGTGCGAGTCGGTCGACATATCTAGAAATTAGCCGCTGGATCATCGTCGTGCGAAGAAATTCATCGCATGTCAGCCCGGCGGTTGTAGATGTTGGCGGGCTCAGTGTGGGCTCGAATGCGCATGCCCAGCGAGTTCGGCCCCAAACGGCCCCCGGATAGGTACCAGACAATCTGGCTGTATCGCGGCCGGCGCGTCGCGCAGCGCCACCCCGGCCAGACCCGGTATCGGAGCGGCCAGGCGTGCCTTTGGGCGGTCACGGACATGCATCCGGTTCGCGCCGTCCCCTGGGGTAACGTGGCGAACACCATCGACTTGGATCCGCCTGCGGGCCGCGATCTCGCCGTCGCGTCGAGCAAGTGCGTAGGCTCAGCGACCGTGTCGGGAGACGACGGCGGTGTCTCCGATCGGTGGTGTTGTCCTCATTCGGCGCCAGTTACGTTGGTGCATACGGGTTGCACGTGGCGAACAGGAGTCAACATGCAAGACGATGCCGCTCGGTGGGTCAGCGGGCCCATCGAGCCAGCTGTCGAAGGTTGTGCCGGCGCCGCGGATGACCACGACAAGGCCCGTGATGCCTGAGCCGCGCTGGATTGATGTGCCCGGGCCCAACGGTGATCTGAAAGCCTTGACCTGGGGTCGCCCCGAGGCGCCGATGGCGTTGTGCCTGCACGGCTTTCCCGACACGGCCTACGGTTGGCGCAAGCTCGCCCCGATTCTGGTCGACTCGGGGTGGCGGGTCGTTGCACCGTTCATGCGGGGCTATGCGCCGTCGGCGATTCCCGCCGACGGGAGCTATCACGTTGGTGCGCTGATGGATGACGCACTGCGGGTGCGATCCGCTGCTGGCGCTACCGAGGGTGACGTGCTGATCGGCCACGACTGGGGCGCCATCGCCGTGGCCGGCTTGGCGGCAATGCCCGACAGCCCGTTTTCCCGGGCCGTCATCATGTCGGTGCCACCGGCGGCCGCGTTTCGCCCGCTGGGCCGGGTGCCCGACCGCGGCCGTCTGGCCCGCGAGCTGCCCCACCAGCTCTTACGGAGCTGGTACATCCTCTACTTCCAGCTGCCCTGGTTGCCCGAGCGGTCGGCCTCGTGGGTGCCCCGGCTGCTGTGGCGACGATGGTCACCCACCTACTATGCCGAGGAGGATCTGCGCCACGTCGACGCTGCCATCGGGACGGCAGAGGGGTGGCGCGCGGCGTTGGGTCCCTACCGGGCAACCATTCGCAACACCCGGCCCCCGGCCCGCTACGCGGAGTTGAACCGTTGGTGGACCGAGGCGCCTCAATTGCCGGTGCTCTACCTACACGGTCGTGACGATGGCTGTGCCGCAGTGGCTTTCACGCACTGGACGGAAAGGGTGCTGCCGTCGGGCAGTGAGGTGGCGGTCGTCGAACAAGCCGGTCACTTCCTGCAGCTCGAACAGCCCGAAGCGGTGGCCAAGCTGATCCTGCCGTTCATTGCCCCGCCGGGCTGAACCGGTGGCGGCGCACCCGATGGCGGCCGTCGATGCGCAGTTCTATTGGATGTCGGCGAAAATGCCCAACGATCAATTCCTGTTGTATGCATTCGACGGTCGACCGGCCGAACCAGAGTGCGCCATCGATCAGCTCGTCCGCCGGGCCCGCGCGTGTCCGGAGCTGCGGATGCGCGTCCACGACGGCGCTGTGTTGACCTATCCGCGGTGGCTAGCCACCGACGTCGGGTCCGAACAGGTGGTCCGGCACCACCTTGACGATGACAGCTGGCACGGCTGCCTCGCGGCGGTGGTCGGGCTGGCCCGCGACCAGCTGGATATTCGGCTGATGTCGTGGCGGGCACATGTATTTGCCCCCGTTAGCGGGATTCCGGGCGTCCAGACGCCGGGCACCGTTGTCGTCGTGCAGGTCGCCCACGCGCTCGGCGACGGCGTGCGCGCCTCGGCATTGGCGGCCCGGCTGTTTGGGCGCCGCGCTCCCATCCCCTCGGCGGCGCCCCGGCGGCGGGGCTTTCTGCCCAGGGTGGCCGCCGATGCGGTGTGTACGCACCGCCGTCTGGTACGTGACACCGAAGCCGGATTGTTGGCACCTGGCGCCGGATCGCGGCCGCTGCGCAGCACCAACGCCAGGCCCGAGGGCGCCCGCGAGCTGCGCACCTTGGTGCGACATCGCTCCCAGATCTGCGGTCCGACGGTCACGGTCGCGGTGCTGGCCGCGGTTTCGGCCGCACTGTCACGGCTACTCGACGGGAACGCCGAACAGTTGGGCGCCGAAGTCCCGATGGCCAAACCGGGACTGCGGCAAGCAAACAACCACTTCGGCAACATCGCTGTCGGGTTGTATCCGCAGCTCGAACGCGGCGAGCGGATGCATCGAATCGCCGCCGATCTGGCCAACGCCCGTCGTCGCATGCAGCATCCGGCAGCCAGCGCGTCCGATCTCGCCTTTGCGAGGGTCCCCGCCGCATTGTTGCGCTGGGGGGTAAGCCAATTCGATGCGGACATGCGGCCGGATCAGGTGGCCGGAAACACGGTGGTGTCCAGCGTGCACCGCGGCGCCGCCGATCTGAGCTTCGGGGAAGCTCCGGTGGTGCTCACGGCCGGGTATCCGGCGCTGTCACCGGTGATGGGGCTGACCCATGGCGTGCACGGCATCGGCGACACCATTGCGGTCAGTGTCCACGCGGCACAGTCAGCGGTGGCCGACATCGACTCCTACCTGGAACTCCTCGCCCAGGCTTTGTAGCGAAATCTACTGGGCGTCACCGGATCTAGCCGCCTGCTCGCGGGTCAGCCCGACGGCCAGGATTAGTTCTTCGTGCAATTCGAACCACACCGTGTGGTAGGAGTCGATGAGCGGGCGGGTCAACCAGGCGGTCTCGCCGGCCTTGACCCTGCCCAGCGCCGCACTCAACTTTCTCGAGTAAGCATGCAGCCGCGGCAGCTGTGTCGCCGCGGTCGCAATGATCGGCTCCACCCGCTGGTGCACATCATCAAGCTGGGCCAGGATTGCGGCGTCATAGTCGGCGTCGTCATGGCTGTTCGGTTTGCCGCCTCGAAGCTGCCACTCTGTCACCAGAGCCTTGAAAGCGGCGTTCACGGAACGAAAGTCGTCGTAGACGTTGGCCAGTGTGGTCGCGTCCGCCGCGTTGCGTTCCTCGGTCAGCAATTCGCTGAGCCGGACCCGGCCCTCGGGGCTGATGCGCAATGTGGTGTCGCCGACCAACAGGTTTGCCGCGGTCAGCCGCGCGACCGTGTCCGCGACTTCGGCCAGGTCCAGGCTCACCGTCTCGGCAAGGTCGGGCGGGCTCACCCGCCCCTTCAACCTGATTGCTTGCAGTATCGCCAATTCCGTCATAGACCGTCCTGCACACGTAGCGCGTTCAACATGGTGATCAGCGGTGCGGCCGAGACGACATCGGTGTAGCCGGCGGCCATCGCGGTCAGCACCCCAGCCTCGGAAGGATCGTCTAGCTTGGGGTAGTCGCCGCTCGCATGCGCGCGCAGCGGGCTGATCTTCAGCGCGATCGTCGTTAGATCGCGTAGCTCGGGTGTGTCGTCCTCCGACCACGCGGACGGCGCCAAAATGCCCTCGCGCACTTCGCCCGTGTAGCCGTCGACGGTAATCCGCTTGCCGGCCAACGAGGCCGCAACCCCGTCACCACAACCGACCACCGCCACCCGGCCGAGCTCACGGCTGACCACCGCAGCGTGGCTGGCAGCGCCACCGATCTCGGTGACGATGCCCTGCGCGGCAAGCATTCCCGAGACGTCTTCGGGCCTGGTGTGGTCACGCACCAGGATCACCTGCTCGCCCCGGTCGGCGGCGTCCAGCGCCTCGTCCACGTCGGTGTAGGCCAGGCCCGCGGCCACTCCCGGGCACGCCGGCAGGCCCTTTGCCAAAAGCGATGCGGCCAAACGCTCTTCCGGCTGCAGCGTGGGCAGCAAGAGGGTCTCCACGTGGGTGGGGGTGATTCTGCGCAGCGTCTCGGCATCGTCGATCAGGCCGGCACCGCGCAGTTGCAGCGCCAATCGCACCGCGGCCTGCGCGGACCGCTCGGCGGATCGCGTCTGCAGCAGCCACAGCTTTCCGCTTTCGACGGTGAACTCGACTTCTTGCACCTCGGCCGCGAGCCGTTCCAGGCTGCGCGCGGCATCCAACAATTCGAGGTAGATCTTCGGCAGTCGGTCGCGCAGGGCGGCGATCGGTTCTACCTCGAGCAGACCCGAGACGACGTCATCACCCTGACCGCCGGGTAGCCATTCGCCGAACGGTTCGCTGGCGCCGGTGATCGGATTGCGCGACGACAGCACCCCGGCGCCGGAATCGGCGCTGCGGTTGCCGAACACCATCGCCTGAACCACGACAGCGGTGCCGCCCTGGTCGTTGAGACTGTAGTGGTTGCGGTAGGCGATGGCGCGCGGAGAGTTCCAGGAGGCGAACACGGCGCCGATGCCAGCACGTAGCTGCTCGTAGGGGTCGTCGGGGGGATCACTTCCCGCCACGATTCGCCGATACATGCGGGTGAACCGGCGCCTGGTGTCGCGCGCGAAGTCGCCGGTGCCGGGGGAGGCCAGGGCCTGCTCGACGGTGTCGTTCATGCCCAGGTCCAAAATTGTGTCCATCATGCCGGGCATCGACTGGTTGGCTCCCGAGCGCACACTGACCAGCAGCGGATGCGGCCCGCTGCCGAAGGTGCGTCCCGTCTCGGCCTCCAGCCATCTGATCCGGTTCACGACGTCGTCCCAGATCGCGTCCAGTGTTGGTGCTGGATCCGCCAGGTAGCGCACGCCCACTTCGCTGGTGATGCAGAAGGCAGGCGGCACCGGCAGATTGTTCCGGCGCATTGAGTCGATACCGTGGCCCTTGTTGCCCAGGACCTCCCGAGGCTGATGTGCGCGGCCGTCCAGTAACACCACGGCGGGGCCGGTGAACGGGATGCCCCCGGCTCGTGAGAAACGAGTCGTGGTGCACCCCCTTGTGGTCTTCGGCAAACTCCCAGAACGCTCGCTATGTTTCCACACGGTTCACTAGCGTCCGCGGCTCGGCGCTGCTGTTGTGGGATGCGCCGAATGATCTAGGTTTGCACTCATGGCTCCCTACGATGTCGGATTACTGATCCTTCGGCTGGTGCTGGGCCTCACAATGGCCGCGCACGGATTCAACAAGTTCTTCGGCGGCGGCCGGATTCCGGGCACGGCACGATGGTTTGAAAGCATCGGCATGAAGCCCGGAAAGTTTCACGCCACGGTGGCCGCGATCACCGAGGTATCCGCGGGCTTGGGACTTGCGGCCGGCCTGCTCACTCCGATCCCGGCGGCGGGCTTTGTCTCGCTGATGTTCGTCGCGGCCTGGACCGTGCACCGACCCAACGGATTTTTCATCGTCAAAGAGGGCTGGGAGTACAACCTGGTGCTCGCCCTCAGCGCCGTCGCGGTGGCCACGATCGGTGCTGGAAAACTGAGTCTGGACTGGGTGATATTCGGGAACAACTGGCTCAATGGCTGGCCGGGTTTGGTGGCATCGCTTGGGCTTGGGCTGGCCGGGGCCTTCGGCCAGTTGCTGATCTTTTACCGGCCGCCGGCTCGGCAGGCCGGATAGCCGACGGGCGCAAACCCGGCTTGCCGTGGCTGCGCGGCGAAACACTAGAACACGTTCTAGTGTGTGAAACCATGGGATTTCTCAAGCCCGTGCTGCCGCAGGTCGACATTGTCGAATGGGGCAAGGGCACCCGCAGTGAAAAGATCCGCCCGATGGCCCGCCATTGGGCCGAGGTCGGCTTTGGCACTCCGGTCGTGATGCACCTGTTCTACGTCGGCAAGATCCTGCTCTACATCCTGGTGGGCTGGCTGATCGTGTTCAGCACCAAAGGAATCGAAGGATTCACCGACGTCAAGTCGTGGTACACCGAGCCGATCGTGTTCCAGAAGATAGTGCTCTACACGATGCTGTTCGAGGTCGTCGGGCTGGGCTGCGGGTTCGGCCCGCTGAACAATCGGTTCTTCCCGCCCATGGGCTCGAGCTTGTACTGGCTACGATTCGGCACCATCCGGCTGCCACCCTGGCCCGAGCGCGTCCCGTGGACCGCGGGGACCAAACGCAAGCCGGTGGATGTCGCGCTCTATGCGCTGTTGTTGATCATGTTGGTGACGGCGCTGTTCACCGATGGCTCCGGCCCGATGCCGGAGCTGGGCAGCAAGGTGGGGCTGCTGCCGATGTGGGAGATCGTGATGATCCTGCTGCTCCTGGCGATGGTGGGGCTGCGCGACAAGGTGATCTTCCTGGCCGCCCGCGGTGAGGTCTACGGGACGCTGACGGTCACCTTTCTGCTCGGCGGGATAGACATGATCGTGGCCGCCAAGCTGGTGTTCCTGGTGATCTGGATGGGTGCGGCGACCTCCAAGCTCAACCGGCACTTCCCATTCGTCATCTCGACGATGATGTCCAACAACCCCTTGTTCCGGCCGCGCTTCATCAAGCGGATGTTCTTTGCAAAGTTTCCCGACGATCTGCGGCCCGGATTGCTGTCACGCATGCTCGCGCACCTCAGCACTTTCATCGAAATGTTCGTTCCCGTGGCGTTGTTTCTGTCGCACGGCGGCTGGCCGACCACCGCCGCGGCGATCGCGATGGTCTGCTTTCACCTGGGAATTCTGACGGCGATTCCGATGGGGGTACCGCTGGAGTGGAACGTATTCATGATCTTCGGCGTGTTGGCGCTGTTCGTCGGCCATGCTGACCTCGGCCTAACCGATGTGAAAAACCCTGTGCCGGTGGCGATTCTGTTTGCCGTGGTGGCAGGAATTGTCATCTTGGGCAACTTGTTCCCGCGCAAGATCTCGTTTCTGCCCGGGATGCGCTATTACGCCGGCAACTGGGACACCACGTTGTGGTGCATCAAACCCTCGGCTGACGCCAAGATCAAGCGGGGGATCGTCGCAATCGCCAGCATGCCGCAGGCTCAGCTGGAGCGCTTCTACGGCAAGGACCGGGCGCAGATCCCGATGTATCTCGGATATGCGTTCCGCGCCATGAACACTCACGGCAGGGCGCTGTTCACCCTGGCCCACCGGGCAATGGCCGGCCAGGACGAAGACGACTATGTCATCACCGACGGGGAGCGGATCTGCAGCACCGCCGTCGGCTGGAATTTCGGCGACGGACACATGCATAACGAGCAACTCATCGCCGCGATGCAGCAGCGCTGCAACTTCGAGCCGGGGGAGGTGCGTATCGTGCTGCTCGACGCGCAACCCATCCACAAGCAGACTCAGGCCTACCGCCTGGTGGATGCGGCCACCGGCGAATTCGAGCGGGGATGGGTGCGGGTTTCGGACATGGTGACGCGGCAGCCCTGGGCCGACGACGTACCAGTCCAGGTGCAGTCGGAGTAAGGCCGTCGAGCGTCGAGCGTGACGCCACTGCGAGATTTCATCGCGAAACTCGCAGTGGCGTCACACCCGACAGGCCCTACGCCTCGGGTCGTACTTTCTGTGCGGCGGCGACCATGTTCTGCAGGGACGCCGTCACCTCATCAACGTTGCGGGTCTTGAGCCCGCAGTCGGGATTGGCCCAGAGCCGCCCAGCTGGAACGGCTTTCAAAGCGGCACGTAGCGAATCCGCCATCTCCTCGGCGCTGGGCACTCGTGGTGAGTGAATGTCGTAGACGCCGGGGCCCACACTGTTGGCAAAACCGATCGCATTCAGATCGTCGAGCACCTCCATGTGGGAGCGTGCCGCCTCGATGGAGGTGACGTCGGCATCAAGGTCCGCGATGGCCCCGATCACCTCACCAAATTCCGAGTAGCACAGGTGAGTGTGGATCTGGGTCGAGTCGGCAACTCCGGACGTCGCCAAGCGGAAAGCGGCTACCGCCCAACGCAAGTACACATCCTGCTCGCTGCGCCGCAGTGGCAGCAATTCGCGCAGCGCCGGCTCGTCGACCTGGATCACCGCGATGCCGGCCGACTGCAGATCCACGGTCTCATCACGAATGGCCAGCGCCACCTGATTGGCGGTATCGGGCAGCGCCTGATCGTCACGCACGAAAGACCACGCCAGGATGGTGACCGGGCCGGTCAGCATGCCCTTGACCGGCTTGGCGGTCAGCGACTGCGCGTAGCTGATCCAGTCGACCGTCATCGGATGGGAGCGCGCTACGTCACCGTAGAGAATCGGCGGACGTACGCAGCGGCTGCCGTAGGACTGGACCCAGCCATTCTGAGTGGCGAAGAAGCCGTCCAACTGCTCGGCGAAGTACTGCACCATGTCGTTTCGTTCCGGCTCACCGTGTACCAGCACGTCGAGTCCCAGCTTTTCCTGTAGGGCGATGACGTCGGCGATCTCTTTCTCCATCCGGCGCGCGTACTCCGCCTCGTCGATCTCGTCGGCGCGCAGTGCCGCACGGGCGGTTCGGATCGCCGTGGTCTGCGGATAGGAGCCGATCGTCGTGGTGGGTAGCGGCGGCAGCTGTAGCCGTGCCTCCTGGCTGAGTCGGCGTGCGGCGGCATCGCCCCGATGCACACCCGAGGCGAGGATGGCATGGATGCGGGCCCGCACCTGCCCGTTGTGCAGCCGTGGATCCTTCTTGCGGGAGGCCACCGCTTCGTTGGACGCCGCGATCTCAGCGGCGACCGCCTCGCGCCCCTCGCGCAGAGCGCGGGCCAGAACCGCGACCTCGGCCACCTTCTCCGCGCCAAATGCCAGCCAGCTGCGCAGGCTGGCGTCCAGGTCGGTCTCGGGCTGCAACGAGTACGGCACATGCAGGGTCGAACACGACGTGGACACCGCGATGCTGGCTGCCGAACCAAGCAGGGTCGCCAGCCGGCTCAACGCCGCCTGCAAGTCGGTGCGCCAGATGTTGCGACCGTCGACGATGCCGGCCACCAGCGTTTTGTCGGCCAGCTCAGGAGCCGCGACGATGGACGCGATCGCGGTGTGCGCACCGGCAACCAGGTCGACGCCGATCGCCTCGATGGGGGTACGGGCCAGCGCCCCCAGCGCGGCGCCCGGGTCGCCGAAGTAGGTAGCGACATGGATGGCCGGCCGGTTGGCCAGTGACCCCAGCGCGGTGTACATCCGTTCGGCAAGCGCGGGCGCGTCGGGGCAGATGTCGGTCACCAGCGCCGGTTCATCCAGCTGTACCCATTGGGCACCGCTATCGGCGAGCAGTGACAATAGCTCCGAATAGATCGGCATCAGCTCCTCGAGCCGCCCTATCGGCGCGGATGCGCCGTCGACGGCCTTGCTGAGCAGCAGGAAGGTGACCGGGCCGATGACCACGGGCCGTGCCGGGATGCCGAGCTCCTGCGCCTCTTTCAATTCGGCGAGCACCTTGTCGGGATGCAGCCCAAACCGGGTGTCCGGCCCGATCTCGGGGACCAGGTAGTGGTAGTTGGTGTCGAACCACTTGGTCATCTCCAAGGGCGCGACCTCAGCATTGCCCCGCGCCGCGGCGAAGTAGCGGTCCAGGTCGTCGCAGATCCCGGCTACTCGGGTGGGCAAGGCGCCCAACAGAACTGCGGTGTCAAGCATCTGGTCGTAATAGGAGAAGGTGTTCACCGGAACCGAGTCCAGACCGGCCGCGGCCAGGTCGGTCCAGGTGTCGCGACGCAGGGTGGCGGCGACGGATTCCAACTCTGCTCGGTTGGTGCGTCCCGCCCAATAGCCCTCGGTTGCGCGCTTGAGTTCGCGGCGCGGACCAATACGGGGAGAGCCGGTAATGGTTGCGAAAAATGGTTGATGGCTTACTAGCTGAGTCACAGCGCGTCCTTCAATTGACGGGGTGATCACCGCCCTCGGACGCACAACCGACCCGATTGCGCCATGCCTTGACCGCACGAGCACAACCGCTTCGGCCGAACGCCCATTCCACGAGGCGATGAGCCGCCGGGCGCGGCGCGCCCGGCACAACTGGCAGGTCTTCGGACTCGCAGGCGCGCACCCGGTGGTGCTCCTAGTGGCCGTCGCTTCCCAGTCGTGAAGGACCAGTGCTTGTTTAGTTCATGACGGCGGTCGTTCCTGCATACCGCTGCGGGACAGTTCCGGATTCTCACCGGATTCCCTCTTACGACGCATCGTTGATGCCTCGCTCGATGCCGACACCGCGTGGGGCGATGACGGCAGACCAGCTGCGTGGTCCAGGTTACTCTGCCGCCCCGCGGTCGCGTACTGGCCGGTTAGTCTGCCAATGCCGTGGCGATGGGCACATCGCCGTTGTTGAAGTCGATGGTCCGGCCGATGGTTGAGTCATCGTTGAGCGTGGCGGCGATCACCCGCGCGACATCGGCGCGCGACACCGTGGCTTTGCCGCTCTTGCCCGTGCCAATTGAGATCCGCCCGGTCGCCGGTTCCATGGTGAGCCGGCTCGGCCCCAGCACGGTCCAGTCCAGTTTGCTGGCACGCAAATGGGCGTCCGCGGCCGCCTTCGCCTGCGCATACGGGAAGAACGAATCATCAACCGATACGCCATGATTAGGGCCGGCGCCGAAATAGGAGACCATCACGAACCGCTGCACACCCGCCCGCGTCGCGGCATCGATGACTCTGATGGCGGCGTCGCGGTCGACGGCATAGGTGCGCGCTGGATTGCCGCCACCCGCGCCGGCGGAGAACACCACCGCATCGTGCCCGGTCAGCAGTCCGGCCAGCGCGGCGGTATCTAGCCCTTCGATATCGGCTTGCACCGGTGTGGCGCCCGTTGCGGCGATGTCATCGCGGTGGTCGGGGTTGCGGAAGACCGAGCTCACCTGGTCGCCCCGGTCGGCCAGGATGTGCCCCAGCAGCAGAGCGACCTTGCCGTGGCCACCGAAGACAACAACACGCGTCATAGCAGCGACGCTACCGCTAGGGCATCGGGACGCGGCCCATGATGAGGTCGATGATGGGCTTGCCTGGCGGGTAGGCGCCGGTCAGTGACGACATGGTGTGCCCGTAGTCCACCAATAGCGTGATCCCGCTGATCCCGAAGGCGGCCGCGCTGTTGAGGAACACCATCACGTCGCCCATCTGCTCCGGGGTGTGCACTTTGGAGCCGGTCTCGTCGCGGTAGTCCTGCGCGAAGGTAAGCCACAAGTCGGCATTGGCTTGGGCCAACGGGGTATCGGTGGGGCCTGGGCAGATGGCGTTGATGCGGATCCCCCTTTTCAGCAGGGGATAGGCCCTGGTCGCCACGTAGGCATTGATGGTCTTCTTGCTGAAGCCGTAGTGAATGATGCCCTCGGCTTCATGCGCCGATACCCAGTCCTGGGCCGCTCCATAGTCAGGAGTGGCCAGGAACTCGGTCAGCCGCGGCAGGTCGTTCTCCCAGCCCATGCCCGCGACCGACGAGACGAAACAGACCGCCGATCCCGAAGGGAGCTGGTCATTGGCCAGCAGGCGGTCGATCAGATGGCGGTGGCCGATGAAATTGATCTTCATCAGGTCTGGTCCGTCTGCGACACCGGCCGCGGAGAACACCGCATGGACCGGCCCGCCCAGCCGCCCGACAGCGGAGTCGATGGATGCCGGGTCGCGCAGATCAACGCTCAGCGTCTGGGCGGCGTCATAACCCACCGGCGCGTAGTCCATCACGATGACTTCGGCGCCGAGTTCGGCCGCTGACTTGGCGGCCGCGGCGCCCATCCCGGTGGCGCCGCCGACGATCAGCGCTCGTTTGCCGTCGTACCGCAACCGATCCACAACTGTCATCAAGGTCCCTTTCCCCGGCCCCGGTTACCCGCCTCACTCTAAGGGGAACATATATTTGGTTCAATAGCGCAGTTGGTTCAATCGCGCCGGAGAAAGCGGTGCCGCTACTGGCCGCGCACGGCGACGCCACGCAACACCGTGTCACGGGCGTGAATGAGCGCCGCACGGGTGCCGACGAAGTGCAAGATGTTCTCCGGTATCCACTGCAAACCGATGACGCATCGGGCCAGCATCGTGATGGACGGCGGTTCGATCTGTATTTCTGCGGACCGCAGACCTTCGGACAGAAGCGATTTCATCTGTCGCAGCCGCGCGGCGTAGAGCCACCCCGGGTTGGGAGTATCCGGTGGCGACTGTCTCATCCACGCGAGCTGAATCCGGAACTCGTCGGAAAACTGGTCCAGCGCATTGATATTCACCCAGCTAAGCGCGTCCAGCTTCTCGATCGGCGTCGCGTTCGAGCGCAGCACGGCGACCCAGCCCGCTTCGACCTTCTGTCCGAACGAACGCATGATTGACGCCAGCAGCTTGTCTTTGGATCCGATCACCCGGTACACAGTCCCGGTGCCAAGTCCGGACGCAGATGCGATGTCTCTGATCGTGGTGACTTCGTAACCCTTGCGCCCGAACTCCATTCGTGCCACCGCCCGAACGTGGGCGGCCTTGTCACTGGGATTGGCGTCCTTGTCGTCGATCCATGTTGCGATCACGTCGTTTGCTGCGGACAGCGCATTGGAACCGTCCAGATCCACGTCGATTGGTGCGTGGCTTGCCAAGCCTTGCAGGATGGTTCGGCACATCAACCCGGAGACCTGGTCGGCGGATGCGTTGCGACGCATCACGTCCAGACCTACTTGCAGCATTGTTTGACAGATCCGGTCGGCCAACGTGGGGAGGTCGATTTCGGTCCTGATGTAGCCGCTCCACCGCCCGGCGCGCAGCGTTTGCAGCATGGCTTCTTGTATCGCTAGCGGACGTTGCGACGTCAGCTTCATCAGTTCAGGATCCGCGCTGGGGCCCTCGTAGAACGACATCTGAAGCGCGGCCCGATGCGCTACCGCACAGTTGGCGATCGCGGCTCCCAGTTGGGTGATCTTCTCGGCCACGGTTCGCGAATCGGGTTGGTCCAGCTTCGCTTGCCAGCTTTGCCCGATCTGATGTAAGTCGTCCTGATAGCGGCGGATCAGTTCGATCAGGATCGCCTCTTTGGACTCGAAATGGTGATAGAGGCTGCCCGGCAGAATGCCTGCGGCGTCAGCGATTTCCTGCAGCGACGTCCGCAAACCCGACGAGGCTATCAACGCCGCCGCGGTCTGGAGAATCTCGGTCCGGCGCGTCCCGGAGTCGTCCGTCCCGGCCTGATCTCGGTGATCAGCCATCCACCGGCTCTTCGCCGCTGCATTGACCTTCGCCATAGGCTACCGGTGTATGGGTCGGCAGAATTGCGACCTAGCAAACATATGCCTTCGTCCCTCCTGCCAACCAAATTTTTGTTAAATCTAGCAGACTGGGTGCTCGGACAGTGGTCACGAGCGTGCCGGTGCGGGCCGGCTGCCCGGTCCTGTCGAACTGCCGGTTGGCCGCGCGATCGGCTTGCAGCGACTTGCGCCAGGGGCGGCCCGGCCCGTGGTTTGATCTTGCTGACTGCGCTGGCGCGGCGTAGCCGGCGCACGCCCGGTGAGAGGGTCCCGGCCGAGCTGACAGCGGCTTGGCAGGCTATTGACAGCAGGGTCCCATGTGAAAGCCCGGACGCCGGCGCCGACCCCGTCCTAGCATCTGGCCGTATTGGCAATTGTCGCCGAATGGCGACTGTTGCCTAAGGGGTCAAATGCAGTTGCGGAGGTTGTCGACAGGCGAGTTGTCCGGGTCGTTGGGGCGGCTGAACGGTTTGGGGTGTGATGATGTTGGACTTTGCTTGGTTACCGCCAGAGATAAATTCGACTCGGATATTCTCCGGCGCGGGCTCGGGGCCGCTGTTCGCCGCGGCGTCGGCCTGGGAAGGGTTGGCGCAGGATCTGTATGCGTCGGCGTCATCATTTGATTCGGTCGTCTCGGGGCTGTCCAGTGGGTCTTGGTCTGGTCCGGCGTCGGTGTCGATGGCGGCCGCCGCGGCACCGTATGTGGGCTGGCTGAGCGCAGCGGCGGGCCAGGCCGAGTCGGCGGCCAATCAGGCTCGGACGGCGGCGACGGCGTTTGAAGCCGCACTGTCGGCGACCGTGCACCCGGCTGCCGTCACCGCCAACCGGATGTCGTTGGTGTCGTTGGTGGCAACCAATATTCTGGGCCAGAACACACCCGCGATTGCGGCCAACGAATTCGACTACTTGGAGATGTGGGCCCAGGATGTCGCAGCCATGGTGGGTTATCACGGTGGGGCGTCGTCGGTGGCGGCCGCCCTGGTGCCGTTCAGTCTGCCGCCCGTGGACCTGGCGGGATTGGCATCCCAGATCGGAACGCAGGCGTTCGGGATGGTCACATCCGCCTCCTCGGCGCTCGCCACACCGGTGCAAAGCGTCATGGCGGCCGTCCCGGCGGCGCTGACGACGCTGCAGTCATTGCCACTGCAGAATGCGTCGATGCTGATGTACCCGTTCAGCATGGCGATGTCACCGCTGATGAACCTGATGAGTAGTTCGCTGCGCGGGTCGACCGCCGGGGTGGCCGGCGCAACCGCCGCCGGAATCCCCGCGAGCGCAGCGAAGTTGGTGGACGCACCGGTCAGCGGAGTGAAGGCGATGGGCGGGGCGGGGCTGGGTTCATCGATTTCGGCCGGGTTGGGCAAAGCGCGGATGGTCGGCGCGGTATCGGTTCCGCCGACCTGGGAGGGATCGATGCCCTCTCGGATGGCTAGCTCGGCGATGGCGGGGTTGGGCCCGGCCGGTGTCGCCAACGAGGCTGAGATGGCCGCGGCGGGACGACCCGCCGGAATGCCGATGATGCCGATGCCGATGGGTGCGGGTGCGGGTGCCGGTGGCGGGATGCCCGGTGGAATGCTGGGCCGAGGCGGTGCCAGCCCGAACCCAATACAGTCCCGGCCCAGCGTGGTGCCCAGGACGGGAATCGGATAGCGCGCCGGTCGGCTCGAAGTCACGGCCTTGCAGGTCCGGGCGACAGTAGCTCGGCTGTTGCTGCCCGGCCCATTGACCGCGCCGGGAGCCGGACCCTAAGTTGGAACAGATATTTGGTCAACAAGAACGCCGGGCGTAACGACGATGACCGACCGCTTAACCGACGACCAACCGAGCTCGGATCGGCTGGCGCGCTGGAGCTCGCTGGCCTCGGCCATCGCCGGTCGGCTGCGTGTTTGCGCGGCGGCCAGCGGAGCGCTGGCCTGGACGAATGGCCGCGCGATTTTCGTCGACACCGAGCTGCCGGAACGTAATCAGCTCGAGTCGCTGGTTGTGCAAGCGGCAATGCTCGCCGCGGGCAGTCTGGAACCGGGTGTGCTGCGGGTACTGGGGCGGCGCCCCGCGTTGGCCAAGCGCTATCTGGCAATAGATGCGAACCGGGCACTCGCCGCGAATGAGGGCTGGCTACCCCCGTCCATGCGAAACCTGATCGACGGGGATATCGCCGCACGCAGTGAATCGCCGAGCGACGCGCTGGCCGTCGCGCGCGGCCACGACCCAATCGCGGATCCCCCCTACCCGAAGCCAAAGTCTATGACCCGCAGGGATTTTACGAACGTAACGGTCAACCGGGACCGTATTCGGTTGGCGTCTGGTCCACCTGGATGAGTGCCCAGCCACACGGGCGCCCCGAGGTGGTGGCACCGGGCGACGGTGGACGCTGCGGGCCGGCGCATGGGTGAGCCCAAGGCCATCGTGATTACGGGCGCCTCTCGCGGGCTCGGCCTGGCATCGGTGGCGCAGATGTATCGGCAGGGTTGGCGGGTGCTGGCGGCTATGCGTGCACCGGAGTCGGGCATGGCCCAATTGCGTGCCAAGGTCGCTGGGGTGGTCGATGATTCGCGACTGATACCGGTCCAGTTGGACCTGACCGACGCCGCGTCGGTAGCGGCGGCGGCCAAGGTGATCGAAGAGGCCGTCGGGGCTCCCCGGGTGCTGGTGCACAATGCGGGCATCTCCGCGGCGGGCACGGTCGAGGAGACACCGATCGAGCTGTGGGAGCGGATGTTCGCTACCCATGTGCTGGGGCCAGTGCAGTTGACCAAGGCCTTGTTACCCGCGATGCGTACCGCAGGCCGCGGACGGATCGTCATGATCTCGAGTCAGGCCGGCGTGCGGGGGATGCCGGAGATTGCGGCCTACTCTGCGGCCAAAGGGGCACTGGAACGCTGGGCAGAATCGTTGGCCGGCGAGGTGGCGCCCTTCGGTTTGGGCGTCACAGTCCTGGTGACCGGAACCTTCAACACCGACATCATCACCGACGCCGGGACGTCGGACCACCGCGACTTCGCCGGACCCTACGCGGCTCATCATGCCGCGATCGAGCGCCGGGGCCGCTTCGCGATGCGGTTCGCGGCCGAGCCAGATCGGTTCGCGCGACATCTGGCCAGAGCCGTCGAAGACCGGGCGCCGTTCACCCGCCACGCGGTGGGCCAGGATGCCCGCATGCTGGTGGTTGCCAACCGGCTGCTTTCCGGTAAGGCTTCCCATAGGGTGGCCCGACTGGTGATGGGCATCCCGCCGCCCGGTGCTCTGCGGAGCGTCCCATCTACAGAGAGCGACAAACATGGCTGACACCACCGAGGCTGTCGAGGTTCGGTTCGAGTCCAAGATGATGATCGACGGCAAGCTCGTCGACGGCCAGGCCGGCACCTTCACCAATATCAACCCGGCCACCGAGGAGCCGCTAGGGGAAGTCGCCGACGCGTCGAAAGCCGACATGCGCCGCGCCGTCGACGCGGCCCGACGGGCGTTCGATGAGACCGACTGGTCAACCAACCATGCGTTGCGCAAGCGCTGTCTCGAGCAACTCCAGCAGGCCATCGAGGCCGAACGGGAAGAGCTACGTGAAGAACTCATTCTCGAGGCCGGGGCGCCTCGCGCGATCACCTTCGGGCCCCAGTTGGATGCGCCGCTAGCCGACGCGCTGCGCTATCCCGCCAAGCTGATCGACGAATACCCGTGGGAGACCGACCTGGGCGACGTGCTGGTCAGCATCACCGGTCAACTGACCACCCGCAAAGTCTGGCGGGAGCCCGTCGGTGTGGTGGGTGCGATCGTGCCGTGGAATTTCCCGTTCGAAGTCACCATTAACAAGCTCGGCCAGGCGCTGGGCACTGGCAACACCGTGGTGCTCAAACCGGCGCCGGACACCCCGTTCAACGCGACCCTCCTGGGCCGGCTGATCGCGGAAAAGACGGACATTCCACCGGGGGTCGTCAACGTGGTCACCGCCTCGGACCACTTGGTGGGGGAGGAGCTCACCCTTTCGCCCAAGGTCGACATGATCTCGTTCACCGGCTCGACCGCTGTCGGCAAACACATCATGGAAAAAGGTGCGGCCACCATGAAGCGGCTGTTCTTGGAGCTGGGGGGTAAGTCGGCCACCATCGTCTTGGAAGACGCCGAATTCGGGCTGGCGTGCGCAATCGGCATCGCCCCCTGCATGCATGCTGGGCAGGGCTGCGCCAACCCGACCCGGATGCTGTTGCCGCGATCGCGCTACGACGAAGGGGTGGCGATCCTCAAGAGCATCTACGACAACGTCATGCCGGGCGATCCCCAGGACCCCGCGACCCTGTGTGGTCCGGTGATCTCGGCCAAACAACGCAAGCGCGTGCTCGGCTACATCAACAAGGGTGTCGAAGAGGGCGCCACGTGCCTGGTTGGCGGGCCGGATGCGCCGACCGGTTTCGACCGGGGATTCTATGTGCGGCCAACGCTTTTCGTTGACGTCGATAACTCCATGACCATCGCCCAGGAAGAGATCTTCGGCCCGGTGCTTTCGGTGATCCCATTCGACACCGAAGAAGACGCGATCCGGATCGCCAATGACAGCGTGTACGGGTTGGCCGGCAACGTGATGTCGGGTTCGTTGGAACACTCCCTGGCGGTGGCCCGGCGGCTGCGGGCCGGCTTCATAGGCGTCAACGGCGGTGCTCCCTACGGGGCTGACACACCGTTCGGCGGATACAAGGACAGCGGGGTGGGACGACAGAACGGTGTCGCGGGGTTCGACCAGTACACCCAGATCAAATCGGTGGGTTATCCGGCCGGATAAGGGAGTCGCGTTTTTCAGCTGTTCGATGATCTTGAAGACTTCGGGGCCTTCGACGATGTGGTCTCTGGTGACGTCCGGGACCCCTGCACCGAGTTGGCCCGGCTGCGGCGCGAGGAACCAGTGCAACGCATCGACTTCTCGGCCATGCCGCACGAGCAGTCCAAGCCGGTTTTCATCGTCTACCGCCATGAGGACGTCGCTCAGCTGTTGCGTGACAACGAGACGTTCTCCTCGGCCATCATCATCGACGCTTTCGGTGACGTGCTGGGCAGCCATGTCATGCTCGGGATGGACGAGCCCGAGCACGGTCGGCATAGGGCTTTGATGGCAAAAGCGTTCTCGCAGAAAGCATTGGCGCGCTGGGAGGACGAGCTGGTCGGCCGGGTGGGCAATAGCCTGATCGACCGGCTCGTCGCCCGCGGCCGTGCCGATTTGGTGAAGGAATTCACCTTTCCCTATCCCACCCAGATCATCGCAGGGCTGCTCGGGCTGCCGCGCGAGGACTATCCACAATTTCAGCGTTGGTCGATCTCGCTGCTGAGCTTCACCGTCAACCCGCAGCGGGGGCGCGCAGCAGCGGCGGCGCTGCAGGACTACTTCGCTCCGATTCTGACCGCACGGCGCCAACAGCCCCGCGACGATCTGATCAGCGAGCTGGCACAAGCGCAGATCGACGGGGAGAAACTCTCCGATGAGGAGATCTTTTCGTTCTGCGACTGCTACTTCCGGCCGGCGTCGAAACCACCTACCGCTCATTGGGCAACCTGCTCTACGGCTTGCTGAGCAATGCGGATCAACTCGACGCGGTTCGCGCCGATCGGTCACTGGTGCCGCAGGCGATCGAGGAGGCGGTGCGCTGGGAGTCGCCGCTGCTGACCATCAGCCGGGTGCCCATCCCCGCCGGATCCTCGGTGATGCCGATGTTGGGCGCCGCCAACCGGCAAGAGGACCGTTACTCCGATCCGGATCGCTTCGACATCTTGCGCCCGGTGAGGGCGCATATCGGCTTCGGGCATGGGGTCCACGTCTGCCTCGGCATGCACCTGGCCCGGCTCGAGATGCGGGTCGTGTTCGATCCGTCCTAGGGCATCGCATAGGCCGCAAGTTCTTCAGACCACCGGGTAGCGGTCCCGTGGCAATAGCCGCGGCATCAGGCCAATTCAAGCAGTGTTGAGAATTCATAGAGGGCTTGGCTGTTTAATCGATGCACGGTGCCCCGCCATGACCAGGGAAAGGACGAACCGACTGACGGCGATGGACGTCGATCGGGTCGGTCTGGTTGTCGACGCGAGAACGATAACCAAACCCTGACATCGGCCAGGTAGGGACACCGGCGGAAGACGGATCAGTGCCCACAACGAGAACGCTTGAATATCGATGTTCGACTGCGATTCAAGGATTTTGGCCAAGGACGTAACCACGTATGCGGACCTGCATGCGGGGCGGGTGTTCGTGGCCTGGCGGCGCCGGAAGAAGTTGAGATCCCCAGCGCTGCTCAGCTTGTGACCGTGGCCAGCGTGCTATGCCCAGTTCCAGCGCTAAGGAAGGATTGGCAGTGACCGATCTGCTCGTGAGCCCACAGGCGATGACCGCAACGGCTACGGAAGTGGCTGAAATCGGTCTAGCGATCGATCAAGCTGATCTGGCCGTGGCAGGGCCAACAACCGGCCTGGCTGCGGCGGCCGCCGATGAGGTATCTGAGGCCATAGCGACGCTGTTCGACAACTACGCCCAGGGGTACCAGGCGGTCAGCCGGCAAGCGGCGGCTTTTCACGATGCGTTTGCGCAGACGTTGTTCGCGGCCAGCGACTCCTATGTGCGCGCCGAGGCGGCGGCCGTGAAGGCGCTTGCGGGGCTCACCGAACCAGTCGCGAACCTGTTCGCGCCGGTGCTCAGCGGACCGGAAAGTGTGGCGGCATCAGCGACAGCGTTGCTGGCAGGGGCTCCTCTGAAACCCGTTGAGGCCGCGTTGATCCTGAGTGAAAGTGGTGTGCCGACACCTTCGGCAAGCTACATCAGCGACGTCTACACCAAGTACGTCGAGCCGAATTTCCCCTCTGCGACCGCCCCGCAAGGCGTATCCACCCCCAACGGGCTATACCCATTTACTGGCATCAAGGATTTGACCCTGGACATATCGCTGGCCCGGGGTGCAACGATACTCAACGACGCTATCCTGCAGCAGCTCGCTGCCCTGCCCGCCGGGAGTTCCGTCGCTGTTTTGGGCTACTCCCAAAGCGCGGTGCTCTCCTCGCTCGTGATGCCGAAGCTCTTGGCCGAAGGCGTCACGAGTTCACAAGTCAATTTCGTATTGCTCGGCAACCCAATGAATCCCAACGGCGGCGTGCTTGCTCGGTTCCCCGACCTCACGTTGCCGAGCTTGGGTTTCACGTTCTACGGTGCGACTCCAGACAATGCTTTTCCGACCGTCAGTTACACGCTCGAATACGACGGCTTCGCCGACTTCCCGCGCTACCCGATCAACTTGCTTGCCGACATCAACGCAGTTATGGGTATCCCGTTCGTGCACGCTGACTATCAGCATCTCACGCAGGCGCAGCTCGACTCAGCCGTTCAGTTGCCCACCGAGGGCCCAACCCAGAGCACGTACTACATGATTCCAACTGAGCACCTGCCGTTGCTGGCGCCGCTGCGCTTCATCCCCTACGTGGGCGACCCGCTGGCTGAACTGCTGGAGCCAAATCTGAGGGTGCTGGTGAACTTGGGTTATGGCGACCCGGCCTACGGCTACGACACCGGGCCGGCTAATGTGCCCACACCGTTTGGCTTGTTCCCGCCGGTCAGCCCGCTCACGGTGGCCGAGCACCTAGCCGCGGGGACGCAGCAGGGAATCGTCAACTCGGGCGCTGCGCTCCAAGCCCAGGGGCCGCCCAGCATTCCGCTATCGGACATAGCGCACACATTGACGGCGAATCCGCCATGGGCAGGTACGCCGGCGTTGCCGCCTTCGACATCTCCGGCCTCATCAATCGAGGACTTCATCTTGGCGGTGCAGGCGGCGAATAGCTCGATCTCGGGTGGCTTCGTCAAGACGCTCTCGACGGCCTACGCGACATTGCTGCCGACCACGGATATCGCCAGTGAGCTTGTATTCACTCTGCCCAGCTACAACCTCAACCTGTTCCTGGACGGAGTGATCCAGGCAATCAACGGCCAGCCCATAGAGGGACTGATCAACGCGATCGGCAATCCGATCGCCGCCAGCACGGGACTGATCACACTTGCCGGCGGATTCCAGTTAATAGTCATCTCGTACGCACTCGACACGATCCTGTTCGGGACACCACATCCGCTTCCCTGACCCGCGGGAGATCCCGCACCATCGCAGGGTTGCCGTGGCGTAGCGGCGGCGTGCGGCCCGGGGGCTAGTTGAAGAACCCCGATTGGTCGGGGTTGGCATTGAATCCTCCGGAGCTGTTGTTGCCCGAGTTGGCCACGCCCGAAGTCGCGGTAAGGAGGCCGTTTGTGGCCGAGTTGGCGATGCCCGCGGTCCGGAAACCGGTGTTGAACAGGCCGGTGTTGAAGCTGCCGGTGTTGTTGATTCCCACGCTTTGGCTGCCGCCAGCGTTGAGCAGACCCGAGTGACCGCTGAACAGCGCGCTCGTGTTGGCGTTGTGGAAACCGGAGTTCGTGTCGCCGGTGTTGTTGAATCCTGAATTGCCGCTTCCGTTGTTTCCGAAACCGGAGTTTGTGACGGCCTGGTCGGCCGAGCTGCCGAACCCCGTGTTGAGGTCGCCCGAGTTGATCCCGCCGGTGTTGGTGTTGCCGGAGTTGCCCCACCCGGTGTTGTGGTCGCCCCCGTTGAAGTCGCCGGTGTTCAGGGTGCCTGAGTTGAAGCTGCCGGCGTTGTAGGAGCCGGAGTTTCCGGCGCCCATGTTTGCCGCGCCCGCGTTTCCGAAGCCCATGTTGCGGTCGCCGGCGTTGCCAAAGCCGAAGTCGGCGCTGCCGGCATTGCCAAAGCCGGTATTCGTGGATCCGGCGTTCCACAAACCGGTGTTGGTGTCACCGGAGTTCGCCAGGCCGAAGTTGCCGTCGCCGGAGTTGAAGAAGCCCACATTGTTGTCGCCCGAGTTGAACAACCCGATGTTGTTGTCACCGGTATTGCCGAAACCGAGGTTTCCGGCACCCGAGTTCAGCGCGCCGATGCCGACCAGGTTGTCGCCGGTGAGCCCGAAGCCGATGTTGTTGCTGCCGTTGTTGCCCAGGCCAAGATTGTTGTTGCCGAAATTGCCCAACCCGACATTTGAGTTGCCGTGGTTGCCGCTACCGAAGTTGGTGGAGCCGGCGTTTCCGCTGCCCAGGTTTCTGCTTCCGGTGTTTCCGCTGCCGAAGTTGCCGGCACCGTGGTTCCCGCTGCCGATGTTGCCGTCCCCGAAGTTTCCGAACCCGAGGTTTGCGTCACCGTGGTTTCCGCTGCCCAGGTTGAGTGCTCCGATGTTGCCGCTACCGAAGTTGGTGGAGCCGATGTTTCCGCTGCCCAGGTTCGTGTTTCCGGCGTTGCCGCTGCCCAGGTTGGCCTGTCCGATATTGCCGAATCCGAAGTTGGCGTCGCCGGTGTTGCCACTGCCCAGGTTGTAATCGCCGATGTTGCCCAAACCGAGGTTGCCCACGCCGGCATTGCCGATGCCCAAGTTGGGAGCCGGTAGGTCTAATGCGGGCAACCCTGACGTCGTCGCGGCGGCCAGGCCGTCCGTGCCGGTGCGCACAAGACCAGAGGTGCCGAAGAAGCCGGACTGCTCGTCGCCGGCGTTGAATACACCCGAGCTGCCGTTGCCGGAGTTGAACAGTCCCGAGGTGTAGGGGAACACGGCGCCGCCGCTGGAGTTCCCCGCTCCGGTGTTGAATGTCCCGTTGTTGAACAGACCGAAGTTGTCGTCGCCCAAGTTGCCGATGCCCGCGTTGGTATTGCCTGAATTGTTGATACCGGAGTTAACGGTCCCGCCCGCGTTCAGGAATCCGGAATTGCTGTTGGTGCTGTTGAAGAACCCGGAACTGAAGCTGCCGGTATTATTGAAGCCCGAATTTCCGGAACCGGCATTCCGGAATCCCGAGTTCGCCACGGACTGGTCCTCCGGACTTCCCATTCCTGTATTGAGGTCACCAGAGTTGAAGAAACCCGTATTGGTGAAACCCGAGTTGCCCAGCCCGGTGTTGTGGCCGCTCGAGTTAAAGTACCCGGTATTCACGCTGCCGGAATTGAAATCGCCAGTATTGAAGTTGCCCGAATTGAAACTTCCCGTATTGAGCAGGCCTGCGTTCCCGAGGCCCACATTCGAAGAGCCGCCGTTTCCCGCGCCCACGTTGTTGACGCCAGAATTGCCGAAACCAAAGTTGCTCAGGCCGGAGTTCCCGAAACCGGTGTTGGTATCGCGCCCGTTCCAGAAGCCGGTATTGATATCGCCAGCGTTCTCGAACCCGAAATTTCCGCTTCCGGAGTTGAAAAATCCGATGTTGTTGTCGCCGGAGTTGAAGAAGCCAATGTTGTTGGTGCCGGAGTTTCCAAAACCGAGGTTCCCGGCACCCGAGTTGAGTGCTCCGATGCCGATCAGATCATCGCCGTTGAGGCCGATGCCGATGTTGTTGTTCCCGTTATTGCCGAATCCAAAGTTGTTACTACCGAAGTTGCCGAAGCCCACATTGGAGTCGCCCGCGTTTCCGCTGCCCAGATTCAGTGAGCCAGTGTTGCCGCTGCCGAAGTTCGTGCTGCCGTTGTTCCCGCTACCCCAGTTGAGGGATCCGAAGTTTCCGAGGCCCAGGTTTGAACTACCGGCGTTGCCCCAGCCGAAGTTCGCGTCGCCCACCGCATTGCCGAGGCCAAAGTTAAGGCTGCCCAAGCGGTTTCCGCTGCCGAAGTTGATGTTGCCGGTGTTTCCGCTGCCGAGGTTGAAGAAGCCCTGGTTCCCGCTGCCCAGGTTTGCGTTGCCCGCATTTCCGCTGCCCAGGCTGGCGTCGCCGATATTTCCGCTGCCCAGGTTGAACGATCCGGTGTTGCCGCTGCCCAGGTTGTAGTCGCCGATGTTGCCGACACTTAGGTTCGCGAAACCGATGTTGCCGATGTGCAGAACCGGGAACCCAACCGCGGCCGCGCCGGGCAGCGCCGCGGCGGCCGCGGGCCCGGACGAAGGCAGTGCCGTCGTTGCCCCGGCCACCCGGTTCTGCAGGGTGCGCAACGCCTGCTGCCACGGTGCCAGCTGCGCGGCCACCGCTGAGGCTCCACTGTGATAGCCCGCCATCGCTGCCACGTCCTGGGCCCACAGCTGATCGTATGCGGCCTCGGTCGAGGCGATGGCAGGGGCGTTCTGGCCGAACAGGTTTGACACGACCAGCGACACCAACTGATTGCGGTTGGCCGCCACTAGCTCGGGATGCGCCGTCGCCGCTTGCGCCGCTTCAAAGACGGCAGCGGCCGCGTTAGCCTGGGCGGCCGTCACCGCGGCGCGCGCCGCTGCGGTGCCCAGCCAGCTCGCATAAGGTCTGGCCGCAGCGGCCATCGCCGTCGCCGCTGCGCCCTGCCACGCCTCGCCCACGAGTCCCATGGTGATAGCGGAGAATGACTGGGCTGCTGAAGCCAGGTCGGCGGCCAGCCCGTCCCACGCCGCCGCCGCGGCCAGCGTTGGGCCGACCCCAGCACCGGCGAATATTCGTGCCGAATTGATCTCGGGCGGCAACATCATAAAGTTCATCACGACACCCCTTCTGTGTTGATCTAGGCCGACGTCGGCAAAGGGAACCAGCAGCGGCCGGCCCTGCGTCTCCCCAACCGTCCGCAGCCCGGAATGCGGCTATCTGGCGTGCCTTCTGTCAATAGCGCTGTGCTCGTAGCCCCGTGTGTAAGCCACGCGGTATTGGCAACGTAATACGAAGTCCGTCGCGATTATTGGTTTTCGCCGATTTCTTACTGTTTAAGCAAGGGGTGCAATTAATGGAAAGTAATTCTAGTTTCGATAAACTAATAAACTAGAGTTCTATTCTAGCTTTATGTTCGAGGCCTTCGATGGGGCGTGCGGAAATCCCGCACGCAGTCTGAGCAGGGGTAATGACATCTTCGCGCCTAAGTCCGACGCACCCGGTGCGGAGCCGATTAGGCGGGCGAATCCCTCGGTGGCAAATACTAGAATTGGAATCTGATTTAGGGCGAAGTGACGATGGCTAGTTGTTGAAACCGGACTGATCGTCTCCAGAGTTCAGCGCGCCCGAGCTGTTGGTGCCGGAAATCAGTAGGCCCGAGCTGTCGCTGCCCGAGTTGGCTATCCCCGTGTTGAAGGTCCCGGTATTGAATATTCCTGTGTTATTGCTGCCTGAGTTGCTGAACCCGACGTTGGTAGCGTCACCGGAATTGCGCACTCCAGAGTGGCCGTTCGCAGAGACGCCGGTGTTGCTGTTCTGGAAGCCGGAGTTGCCGTCGCCAGAGTTGAAGAAGCCGGAGTTGCCGCTTCCGGAGTGGCCAAAGCCGGAGTTCGGTCCGGCTTGTGTGTCGGGACTGCCGATGCCGGTGTTCAAGCCGCCCGAGTTGTAGCCACCCGTGTTGACGTTGCCCGAGTTTTCCCAGCCCGTATTGGTCTCACCCGCGTTGGAGAAGCCCGTGTTGTAGGTGCCCGAGTTGTAGAAGCCCGTGTTGCCGCCTCCACCGTTCCCAAAGCCCATGTTGAAGCTACCTGCGTTGCCGTGCCCCATGTTTTCCACGCCACCATTGCCGAAGCCGAAGTTGAGGCTGCCCCCGTTCCCGAAGCCCGTATTGGTGCCGCCGGAGTTCCAGAATCCGGTGTTGGTGGAACCCGCGTTTGCGAAGCCGAAGTTGCCGTCGCCTGAGTTGAAGAAGCCGATGTTGTTGCTGCCCGAGTTGAAGAAGCCGACGTTGTTGTCGCCCGCGTTCCCGAAGCCCATGTTGCCTATGCCGGCGTTCAGGCCGCCGATGCCGATCTGATTGCTGCCGCTGAGCCCAAACCCGATGTTGTTGCTGCCGTTGTTGCCGAAGCCCAGGTTGTTGGTGCCGAAGTTGCCGAAGCCGATGTTGGAGTCACCGTTGTTGCCGCTGCCGATATTGAAGGAACCGTTGTTCCCGGTGCCGAAGTTGTAGCTGCCGGCGTTGCCGCTACCGAAGTTCCCATCGCCGAAGCGGTTCCCGAAACCGATGTTTCCACTGCCGAAGCGGTTGCCGCTACCGAGGTTGAGATTTCCTGAGTTTCCCGAACCGAAGTTGGTATCGCCCAAGTTCCCGTTACCGAAATTGAAGAAACCGTTGTTTCCGTTACCCAGATTTACGTTGCCGGTGTTGCCGCTGCCCAGGTTCCCGTTGCCGATATTCCCGCCGCCCAGGTTGGCTGAGCCAGTGTTTCCGCTGCCAAAGTTGTTGTTGCCGATATTGCCGATGCTCAAGAAGTTCCCGCTGCCGTTGTTGCCAATGCCCAGCGCCGCGGCCGGGCCGGACGCGAGTGCAGCTGCCGCTGACGCGGCCGGTCCAGTTGTGGCCATTGCGGCGACCCGGCCCGGTAGGGCCTGTATTGCCTGCTGCCACGGTGCCAGTTGCGCGGCCACGGCCGACGCACCGCCGTGGTAGCCCACCATCGCTGCCACGTCCTGGGCCCATAGCTCTTCATAGGTAGATTCGGTGGCGGCGATCGCCGGCGCGTTCTGGCCAAACAGGTTGGAGAGCACCAGCGACACCAGCTGATTGCGGTTGGCCAGCACCAACTCCGGGTGCACGGTGGCCGCTTGCGCCGACTCAAATACCGCCGCGGCCGCCTTGGCCTGCGTGGCAGCGCCCAGCGCCTGAGTTGCTGCCGCGCTCAGCCAACCGGCATACGGTGCGGCCGCTGCCGCCATCGCGGCGGCAGCGGGCCCCTGCCAGGATCCGCTCGCTAACCCCGAGGTGACCGACGAAAACGCCTCAGCTGCCTCGCCCAGCTCGGCGGCCAGTCCGTCCCAGGCCGTGGCGGCCGCCAGCGTTGGGGCTGATCCGGCGCCGGTGAACATCAGCGCCGAGTTGACCTCCGGAGGCAACATCATGAAGTTCATCAGGTCTTCCCTTCTCCGCTGGCCGCACACTCGGAGACGGCCGCTATGTTCGCGAAATCACAAACCCCGCAAGCTGCCTCGCGCGCATCTCAATCGCCCGTCCCCTGTCTGCCAAGCGCACCGCGACCTCCCATAGCCGGATTAGGTTGCGGCTGGCGGCCATTGCGGGTGCGGCCGCAGAAACTGCAGTCTCGCCCGCATACGACATCGGGCCAATCCCGTCACACCTTATGCGCGTTGGCAGACAAGACACTATGACAATTGCGGGACGACATTTGCGTTTTCGCCAAAGCGCCTATCTTTGTGTCGCCGCGGGCGAAGCCTGTGAGATTTTGCGCGACTCGACGCGCACGTCCGAGACCAATTGCCCAAGGGGCTGCTCGCCCGATTACGTGGTGCAAGGGAGTTCGGTGCCGTCGCGGTGCGCCGGCTGAACTACCCCGGTCGGGCGCCGTCCACCCGCCTGGGCTTCAATAGATTGAAGATCAATGTGTTCCTGAAGTGCCTGACGTACGGAAAATGTCAAAGGAGACATCATCATGGCTGAAGCCGTCATCGTAGAAGCGGTGCGCTCACCGGTCGGCAAGCGCAATGGCGCGCTATCCGGCGTACACCCCGCGGATCTATCTGCGCAGGTTCTCAACGGACTGGCTGACAAGGCCGGCATCGACCCGGAGATCGTGGATGACGTCATCTGGGGCTGCGTCATGCAAGCTGGCGAGCAGGCGCTCGATATCGCCCGCACCTCGCTGCTGACGGCCGGCTGGCCCGAAACGGTCCCGGGCGTGACGGTCGACCGCCAGTGCGGTTCGAGTCAGCAGTCGGTGCACTTCGCCGCGGCCGGCGTGGTGGCCGGGCACTATGACGTCGTCGTCGCCGGCGGGGTGGAGTCGATGTCGCGAACCCCTATGGGTTCTTCGCTGGCCAATGGTGGGCGGCCGTATTCGCAGACCTTCCTGGAACGCTATGACGGCCGCATCCCTAACCAGGGCCTTGGTGCCGAGATGATTGCCGAGCAGTGGGGATTGAGCCGAACCATGCTCGACGAGTTCTCCTTGATGTCGCACGAAAAAGCAGCTGCCGCACAAGATTCCGGGGCATTCGATGATCAGATCGTCGGCATCAAGGACCAGGATGGCAACCCCGTACTCAAGGATGAAGGTATCCGGCGCGGAACGCCGATGGAAAAGATGGCAGCGCTGAAGCCGGCGTTCAAGGAAGACGGCGTGATCCATGCCGGTAACTCGTCGCAGATTTCCGATGGTTCGGCGGCACTCTTGTTCATGTCCGCCGAAAAGGCTAAGTCGCTGGGGATGAGGCCGATTGCCAAGGTGCACACCGCGGTACTTGCGGGGGCCGACCCGGTGATCATGCTGACCGCGCCGATCCCGGCAACCCAGAAGGTGCTCAAGCGATCCGGGCTCAGTATTGGCGACATCGGGGCATACGAGGTCAACGAGGCATTCGCTCCGGTTCCGCTGGCCTGGCTGCGTGACATCGGCGCCGACGAGAACCGGCTCAACCCCAACGGGGGTGCGATTGCGTTGGGTCACCCGCTGGGAGGATCGGGTGCTCGGCTGATGACCACGCTGCTGTACCACATGCGGGACAACGGAATTCGCTATGGCTTACAGACGATGTGCGAGGGTGGTGGTCAAGCCAACGCCACTGTCTTGGAGCTCTTGTGACAGACGCCGGTGACGACCAGCCCGCCGGGCTGGTCGAACACCGCGGCAATGTCATGGTCGTAACGATCAACCGGCCCGAAGCCCGTAACGCCATCAACGGGGCGGTCAGCGTCGCGGTCGGAGATGCGCTGGAATCGGCGCAAAATGACCCCGAGGTCCGCGCCGTGGTGATCACCGGCGCCGGCGATAAGTCGTTTTGTGCCGGAGCTGACTTGTTGGCCATCTCGCGGCGGGAGAACATCTACCACCCCGACCACAACGAGTGGGGTTTCGCGGGCTACGTCCATCATTTCATCGACAAGCCCACCATCGCGGCAGTCAACGGCACCGCCCTAGGCGGCGGCACCGAGCTGGCGCTTGCCAGCGACCTGGTGCTGGCCGACGAACGCGCCAAGTTCGGACTGCCCGAGGTCAAACGTGGGTTGATCGCGGCCGCCGGGGGAGTCTTTCGGATCGTGAACCAGCTGCCCCGCAAGGTGGCGATGGAGATGTTGTTGACCGGCGAGCCGATCACGGCATCCGACGCCTATGAGTGGGGCCTGATCAACCAGGTCGTCAAGCAGGGGGCGGTGCTGGATGCGGCCCTGGCATTGGCCGCCCGGGTCACCGTGAACGCGCCGCTGTCGGTGCGGGCGAGCAAGCGCATCGCCTACGGGGTCGACGACGGAGTTGTCGCCGATGAAGAACGGGGTTGGGAACGCACTATGCGCGAGATGCGATCCCTGATTCGATCCGAAGACGCCAAAGAGGGGCCGCTGGCGTTTGCGCAGAAGCGGGAGCCGGTCTGGAAGGCGCGCTGAAGCGCGCGACGACATCGGATGCGGCCGGACGGGTTTGGCTGGGCCGCTTTGGGTCCGTGTGTCGAGTGAATCTCTACGGGGTGGGCTAGACGCGGCGCCCCGTTTGCCCGGGCGCACCGCCATGGCTTGATCGGGATTTCGTCTCAGCCCTGGCGGTGTGACTTCTACAGGTGAAGCGGCCCCGGTTTGATGTTCTGGTGCGTTCGGCACCTCGATGTGTGCGATCTGTGTGACGCCAGACCGGTTGTCCTGTCTGGTGTTTCGGCTCGGACTTTGTCGGTGGGTGGGCGGTTGGCGGTCCGCTAGCCGTCTGCGGGTCCCTGCGCCCTGTGGCGGGTGATCGCGCGGTTTTGTTGTGAATGCATTGAGGTCGCGGTTGTTGGATGCGCCTTGCTGGGTCTCTGTCGCTTGGGGAAGGCGGTTGTGAGGTGTCGTTTGTGTGGGTGAGTCCGGAGTTGGTGAGTGCGGCTGCGGCCGATGTGGCCGGTATCGGGTTGGCGGTGGGTGCGGCGAACACTGCTGCGGCGGCGGCCACTACCGAGTTACTGGCTGCTGGTGGTGACGAGGTGTCGGCGGCGATCGCGGAGTTGTTCGGCATGTACGGGCGTGACTATCAGCGGATCGCTGTTGAGGCGGCGGGATTTCACGCTCGGGTCGCGGCGCTGTTGGGTGCGGGGGCAGATTCCTATGGGTGGGCTGAGTCCTCAGGTGTGCTGTCGTTGCAGGGTTTGCAGCGCGATGTCTGGGGGATGGTCAACGCTCCTACGCAGATGTTGTTGGGGCGACCGCTGATTGGTGATGGTGCCGACGGGGGCACTGTGGGTGGGGTGGGGCAGTCGGGTGGGGCTGGTGGGTTGTTGTGGGGCAATGGTGGCGCGGGTGGGGTGAGTACTAACCCCGGTGCTGTGGGTGGTGCGGGCGGCTCGGCGGGTCTGATCGGTGCTGGTGGCGCTGGTGGCCGTGGTGGTGCGGGTGGTGCGGGTGGTGTGGGAGGTAGCGGTGGGTGGTTGGCCGGTGTGGGTGGCGCTGGCGGTGCTGGTGGAGTGGGTGCTATCGGCGGTGCCGGAGGTAGCGCGGGGTTGTTTGGCGGTGGTGGTTCCGGTGGCGCTGGTGGCGCTGGCGATGTTGGCGTTGCGGGTGGGGCTGGTGGTGTGGGAGGTCGTGGTGGCTGGGTGTTCGGAGATGGTGGGTCCGGGGGTGTTGGTGGTTCCGGTGGTGTGGGTGTTGTTGGGGGTGTTGGGGGTGTTGGTGGTGGTACGGGTGTGTTTGGCGGTGGTGGTGCGGGCGGTGCCGGTGGTGCTGGCGGTGGGACGGGCGGGTCCGGTGGCAATGGTGGGTGGTTGATCGGTGCGGGTGGAATTGGTGGCGATGGTGGGGCGGGTTTTGCTGGTTTGCCGGGTGGCTTTGCTGGCGGTGACGGTGGTGCTGGTGGCTCCGGTGGTGGCGGTGGCTTGTTTGGGGAGGGTGGCGCAGGAGGCGCCGGTGGTGTGGGCGGCGCGGGTACTAGCGGTGGGGATGCGGTTGTTCCCGGTGGTGTCGGCGGTGTCGGTGGATCTGGTGGGGCTGGCGGCGCCGGAGGCTCTGGTGGTGGCGCTGGCTGGCTGGGTACCGCCGGTGATGGTGGTGTTGGAGGTGTTGGTGGCGTTGGTGGTGGCGGTGGTGATGGGGCTAGTGGTGTGGGGCATGAGCTTGCCGGTGGTGCTGGCGGTGATGGGGGTGTCGGTGGCGCGGCGGGAGCCGGTGGTGCGGCCGGTGTCGGTGGTGGTGGCACGGCCGGGTCCGCGGGGGCCGGCGGTGCTGGCGGTTCCGGGGGTGATGGTGGTGCCGGGGACGCGGGTGCGGCTGCGAGCGCCCCGGGCGGGGCCGGGGGCACTGGCTGGGCTGGCGGTGCGGGCGGTGACGGCGGCGCCGGGGGTGCGGCCGCAGCTGGGGGTAGTGCTGGTGATGGTGGTGTGGGTGGCGTCGGCGGGCGTGGTGGTGGCGGTGGTGATGGGGCTAGTGGTGTGGGGCATGAGCTTGCCGGTGGTGCTGGCGGTGATGGGGGTGTCGGTGGCGCGGCGGGAGCCGGTGGTGCGGCCGGTGTCGGTGGTGGTGGCACGGCCGGGTCCGCGGGGGCCGGCGGTGCTGGCGGTTCCGGGGGTGATGGTGGTGCCGGGGACGCGGGTGCGGCTGCGAGCGCCCCGGGCGGTGCCGGGGGCACTGGCTGGGCTGGCGGTGCGGGCGGTGCTGGCGGCGCCGGGGGTGCGGCCGCAGCTGGGGGTACTGCTGGTGATGGTGGTGTGGGTGGCGTCGGCGGGCGTGGTGGTGGCGGTGGTGATGGGGCTAGTGGTGTGGGGCATGAGCTTGCCGGTGGTGCTGGCGGTGATGGGGGTGTCGGTGGCGCGGCGGGAGCCGGTGGTGCGGCCGGTGTCGGTGGTGGTGGCACGGCCGGGTCCGCGGGGGCCGGCGGCAGCGGTGGTGTAGGTGGGGATGGTGGTGCCGGGGACGCGGGTGCGGCTGCGAGCGCCCCGGGCGGGGCCGGGGGCACCGGGTGGGCTGGCGGTGCGGGCGGTGACGGCGGCGCCGGGGGTGCGGCCGCAGCTGGGGGTAGTGCTGGTGATGGCGGTGTGGGTGGCGTCGGCGGGCGTGGTGGTGGCGGTGGTGATGGGGCTAGTGGTGTGGGGCATGAGCTTGCCGGTGGTGCCGGCGGTGATGGGGGTGTCGGTGGCGCGGCCGGCGCCGGTGGTGCGGCCGGCCAAGGTGGTGGTGGCACGGCCGGGTCCGCGGGGGCCGGCGGTGCTGGCGGTTCCGGGGGTGATGGTGGTGCCGGGGACGCGGGTGCGGCTGCGAGCGCCCCGGGCGGTGTCGGGGGCACCGGGTGGGCTGGCGGTGCGGGCGGTGACGGCGGCGCCGGGGGCGGGGCTGGCGCGGGTGGCGTTGCTGGTGATGGCGGTGCGGGTGGCGTCGGCGGGCGTGGTGGTGGCGGTGGTGATGGGGCTAGTGGTGTGGGGCATGAGCTTGCCGGTGGTGCCGGCGGTGATGGGGGTGTCGGTGGCGCGGCCGGAGCCGGTGGTGCGGCCGGCCAAGGTGGTGGTGGCACGGCCGGGTCCGCGGGGGCCGGCGGCAGCGGTGGTGTAGGTGGGGATGGTGGTGCCGGGGACGCGGGTGCGGCTGCGAGCGCCCCGGGCGGTGCCGGGGGCACTGGCTGGGCTGGCGGTGCGGGCGGTGCTGGCGGCGTTGGGGGTGCGGCCGCAGCTGGGGGTAGTGCTGGTGATGGCGGTGTTGGTGGCGTCGGCGGGCGTGGTGGTGGCGGTGGTGATGGGGCTAGTGGTGTGGGGCATGAGCTTGCCGGTGGTGCTGGCGGTGATGGGGGTGTCGGTGGCGCGGCGGGAGCCGGTGGTGCGGCCGGTGTCGGTGGTGGTGGCACGGCCGGGTCCGCGGGGGCCGGCGGTGCTGGCGGTTCCGGGGGTGATGGTGGTGCCGGGGACGCGGGTGCGGCTGCGAGCGCCCCGGGCGGTGCCGGGGGCACTGGCTGGGCTGGCGGTGCGGGCGGTGACGGCGGCGCCGGGGGCGGGGCTGGCGCGGGTGGCGTTGCTGGTGATGGTGGTGTTGGTGGCGTCGGCGGGCGTGGTGGTGGCGGTGGTGATGGGGCTAGTGGTGTGGGGCATGAGCTTGCCGGTGGTGCTGGCGGTGATGGGGGTGTCGGTGGCGCGGCGGGAGCCGGTGGTGCGGCCGGCCAAGGTGGTGGTGGCACGGCCGGGTCCGCGGGGGCCGGCGGCAGCGGTGGTGTAGGTGGGGATGGTGGTGCCGGGGACGCGGGTGCGGCTGCGAGCGCCCCGGGCGGTGCCGGGGGCACTGGCTGGGCTGGCGGTGCGGGCGGTGCTGGCGGCGTTGGGGGTGCGGCCGCAGCTGGGGGTACTGCTGGTGATGGTGGTGTTGGTGGCGTCGGCGGGCGTGGTGGTGGCGGTGGTGATGGGGCTAGTGGTGTGGGGCATGAGCTTGCCGGTGGTGCTGGCGGTGATGGGGGTGTCGGTGGCGCGGCGGGAGCCGGTGGTGCGGCTGGTGTCGGTGGTGGTGGCACGGCCGGGTCCGCGGGGGCCGGCGGCAGCGGTGGTGTAGGTGGGGATGGTGGTGCCGGGGACGCGGGTGCGGCTGCGAGCGCCCCGGGCGGGGCCGGGGGCACCGGCTGGGCTGGCGGTGCGGGCGGTGACGGTGGTGCCGGGGGCGGGGCTGGCGCGGGTGGCACTGCCGGTGATGGCGGTGCGGGTGGCGTCGGCGGGCGTGGTGGTGGCGGTGGTGATGGGGCTAGTGGTGTGGGGCATGAGCTTGCCGGTGGTGCTGGCGGTGATGGGGGTGTCGGTGGCGCGGCCGGCGCCGGTGGTGCGGCCGGCCAAGGTAGTGGCGGCACGGCCGGGTCCGCGGGGGCCGGCGGCAGCGGTGGTGTAGGTGGGGATGGTGGTGCCGGGGACGCGGGTGCGGCTGCGAGCGCCCCGGGCGGGGCCGGGGCTACTGGCTGGGCTGGCGGTGCGGGCGGTGACGGCGGCGCCGGGGGCGGGGCTGGCGCGGGTGGCGTTGCTGGTGATGGCGGTGCGGGTGGCGTCGGCGGGCGTGGTGGTGGCGGTGGTGATGGGGCTAGTGGTGTGGGGCATGAGCTTGCCGGTGGTGCTGGCGGTGATGGGGGTGTCGGTGGCGCGGCGGGAGCCGGTGGTGCGGCCGGTGTCGGTGGTGGTGGCACGGCCGGGTCCGCGGGGGCCGGCGGCAGCGGTGGTGTAGGTGGGGATGGTGGTGCCGGGGACGCGGGTGCGGCTGCGAGCGCCCCGGGCGGTGCCGGGGGCACCGGGTGGGCTGGCGGTGCGGGCGGTGACGGCGGCGCCGGGGGCGGGGCTGGCGCGGGTGGCGTTGCTGGTGATGGCGGTGCGGGTGGCGTCGGCGGGCGTGGTGGTGGCGGTGGTGATGGGGCTAGTGGTGTGGGGCATGAGCTTGCCGGTGGTGCTGGCGGTGATGGGGGTGTCGGTGGCGCGGCGGGAGCCGGTGGTGCGGCCGGCCAAGGTGGTGGCGGCACGGCCGGGTCCGCGGGGGCCGGCGGCAGCGGTGGTGTAGGTGGTGATGGTGGTGCCGGGGACGCGGGTGCGGCTGCGAGCGCCCCGGGCGGTGCCGGGGGCACCGGCTGGGCCGGCGGTGCGGGCGGTGACGGCGGCGCCGGGGGTGCGGCCGCAGCTGGGGGTACTGCTGGTGATGGCGGTGCGGGTGGCGTCGGCGGGCGTGGTGGTGGCGGTGGTGATGGGGCTAGTGGTGTGGGGCATGAGCTTGCCGGTGGTGCTGGCGGTGATGGGGGTGTCGGTGGCGCGGCGGGAGCCGGTGGTGCGGCCGGTGTCGGTGGTGGTGGCACGGCCGGGTCCGCGGGGGCCGGCGGCAGCGGTGGTGTAGGTGGGGATGGTGGTGCCGGGGACGCGGGTGCGGCTGCGAGCGCCCCGGGCGGTGCCGGGGGCACCGGGTGGGCCGGTGGCGCCGGCGGTGCTGGCGGCGTTGGGGGCGGGGCTGGCGCGGGTGGCACTGCCGGTGTTGGCGGCGCCGGTGGTGATGGTGGCGCCGGTGGTGTGGGTGCCGAAGGGGCTGCAGGTGCAGGTGTTGTCGGTGGTGGTGCTGGCGGTGATGGCGGGGTCGGGGGTGCGGCCGGAGCCGGTGGCAGCGGCGGCGGGGGCATTGGGGGTGGAAAAGCCGGAACCGGCGGCGATGGCGGAATCGGTGGCGCCGGTGGAACCGGCGGCGGCGGCGGTAACGGCGACACCTACAGCACTGGCGGTGCCGGCGGGATCGGCGGGGCCGGTGGCGCGGCCGGTTCAGCCGGTGGCGCGGGGGCCGGTTCAGGCGGCGCCGCCGGTAGTGCCGGTAGTGGCGGTAGCGGCGGCGATGGCGGTGCTGGTGGCGCCTCGGGTCGTGAATTGGGCTCAAACCTTGGTTACGCCGGCGGTGTTGGTGGTGACGGCGGTCAAGGTGGCCAGGGTGGGGCCGCCGTCGGCGGGCTTGCCGGAGCCGGCGGTAGCGGTGGTAACGGAGGCGCCGGCGGCGCCGGCGGCGCCAGCGCAGTCGCCCTCGTAGGCGGGGCTGGCGGTGCGGGCGGCGCGGGCGGCCAGGGTGGCACGGCCGGCGACGGCCCAGGCGGGGTGGGAGGTCATGGCGGTAGCGGCGGCTCCGGGGGTATCGGCGGGACCGGCGGCGACGGGTACCAGTCGGGTGACCCCGGCGGCCAAGGTGGCAAAGGTGGCGCCGGAGGAGCAGCCGGGGCTGGCGGTGAGGCCGGGGCCCAGGGACTGGCTGGCGCCGGCGGTACCGGCGGCACCGGTGGGCAAGGCGGAACCGGGGGCATTGGAGCTCAAGGCAGCAACGGGCACGGGGTCGGAGGGCGCCCGGGTACGGCCGGCGCTGTCGGGGGTGCTGGTGGTGCAGGCGGCCAAGGTGGTGCGGCCGGGTTGGATGGCACAGCTGGTGATGGTGGTGTTGGTGGCACCGGTGGGCGTGGTGGTGCTGGTGGTGATGGGGCTGGCGGTGTGGGCCATCAGCTTGCCGGTGGCGCGGGTGGTGATGGTGGTGCCGGTGGTGCGGCCGGAGTCGGAGGTGCCGCCGGCGCCGGCAGTGGAGGCGTGGTTGGTGCGGCGGGTACCGGTGGTACCGGTGGCGCCGGGGGTAATGGCGGGGCCGGGGATACCGGTGTGGCTGCGAGCACCCCGGGCGATCCCGGGGGCGTTGGTTTTGCTGGGGGTGCTGGTGGCGCTGGTGGTGCTGGGGGCGCTTCGGGCGTGGGGGGTGTCAACGGTGTTGGTGGTGCCGGTGGCGACGGCGGGACCGGTGGTGCTGGTGGCGCCGGCGCTGGTGGGGATCGCACCGACGGTGGTCGAGGTGGTGTGGGTGGCGCCGGAGGCGATGCCGGGGCTGGGGGCGTAACCGGTGCCGGTGGTAGCGGCGGCGGCGTAGGCAATGCCGGAGTTGGTGGCGCGGGTGGCGTTGGCGGTGCTGGCGGTGCGGGCGGTGCGGCTGATGGGCCGGGCTTGTTCGGCTATGACGGCGGTGCCGGCGGTGCCGGCGGGATCGGGGGCGCGGCTGGCGTTGGTGGGATCAACGGTGCCGGCGGTGCTGGCGGTGCCGGTGGTGTTGGCGGTGTGGGTGCTGATAGTGGGTTGGCGTCGAGGCCCGGCGGGGCCGGTGGCGCTGGTGGCGCCGGCGGAGCCGGAGGTGGGGCTGGATCCGGTGCTGGTGGCCTGGGTGCCGGTGGTGACGGCGGGACCGGTGGTGCCGGCGGTGCTGGGGGTGTGGGCAGTAGTGCTGGTTGGGGATCCGGGTTGGCAGGTCAGGTCGGTGGTGCTGGTGGTGTCGGGGGCGCCGGGGGCGATTCGGGGGGCCTGGGCGGCACCAACGGTGATGGCGGTGCCGGTGGTTTGGGCGGTCGCGGTGGCGCTGGTGGTTCGAGCACGACCGTGGCTGGTGCCGGTGGTGGCGGCGGCCGGGGCGGGGATGGCGGGAGTGCCGGTGGCGGCGTAGGCGGCGGCGGTGTGGGCGGTGCGGCCGGGTCTGGTGGTGCCGGCGGTGCTGGTGGCAGGGGGATCGATAGCTACGCGGCGGCCGGTGGGCGTGGTGGTGATGGCGGTGCGGGCGGTATCGGTGGAGGTGGGGGCCTCGCCGGGATCGGTGGTGCGGGCGGCCAGGGCGGTAGCGGTGGTGCGGCCGGTGCTGGTGGGGATGTTGGTGGTAATCCCGGCGAGGTGGGCGGGGCCGGCGGCGGTGGCGGCTTCGGAGGTGCCGGTGGTGCGGGTGGTGTCGGTGGCGGTGCTGGCGGTAGCGGTGGTGTCGGTGGTAGTGGTGGCAACGGTGGTTTGGGCGTGGCTGCCGGTGGTGCGGGTGGTGTCGGTGGCCAGGGCGGGGCTGCCGGGGCTGGCGGGGCGGTCGGTGCCGGGGCCACCGCGGCCGGTGCCGGTGGGGTCGGTGGTCTTGGCGGTGACGGCGGTAGCGGTGGCAACGGACTCAGGGGCGCCGCTGGTGTCGCCGGTGGTGATGGCGCTGTTGGCGGTGGCGGCGGTGCAGGCGGTGCGGGCGGTGCGGGCGGTGCCGGCGTCACCGGCGGCAGCGCCGGCGCTGGCGGCCAAGGCGGCAACGGAGGACTCGGCGGTCCAGGTGGCGACGGGGGTAGCGCGGTGCGCTATCAGCGGGTCGGGGGTGCCGGAGGTGCTGGCGGTAGCGGTGGTGCCGCCGGCGCTGGAGGTGCGGCCGGCCAGGATGGTGGTGGTGCCGTGGGCGCCGCCGGTGTCGGCGGCACCGGCGGTGTAGGTGGTAATGGCGGCGCCGGTGACGCGGGTGTAGCCGGCCCCGACGGCGGCGGGGCAGGAGGCTCCGGGTGGGCTGGCGGCGCGGGCGGTACTGGCGGGCAGGGCGGGGCCGCCAACGGTGGTGTGGCCGGTGACGGCGGTGCCGGCGGTAATGGTGGTGTCGGTGGCGTCGGTGGCAGAGGCGGGGACGGGGCCAATGGCGCCCCCGGCGGTGGGATCGACGGCAGCGGTCGCCCCGGTGGCGCAGGGGGGCAAGGGGGTTCCGGTGGCAGGGCTGGCTTTGGGGGAGCCGCCGGTGCGGGCGAAGGGGGCGACTACGGCGCTGCGGGTGTTGGCGGCAACGGGGGCGACGGTGGTGCTGGCGGCCGCGGCGGCTACGGAACAACTGGTTCGGACGGTCTCTTCGGCGGCAGCGGCGGTCACGGGGGCGTCGGTGGGATCGGCGGCAACGGTGGTTCCGCCTCGGCCGGGGGCGTCAACGGTAACGGTGGCAACGGCGGTATCGGCGGGAACGCTGGTGATGCCGGCAATGGCGCCAATGGCAACGTGATATATCACGGCGGGCACGGCGGGAATGGTGGGCGTGGTGGGGCAGGTGGGGCCGGTGGCTTCGCCGGCGACGGTGAAGGTTCTAGCGGCATCGCCGGTTCCGGTGGCATTGGTGGGAATGGCGGAAATGCTGGTGCCGGAGGAAACGGCTTTGCGCTTGTTGGCGCCGCGGCCGGTAACGGCGGCTTGGGGGGCAGCGGCGGAGCGGGCGGCAGTGGCGCCATCGGTGCGGTGGCCGGCGGGGCTGGAGGTGACGGCGGCAATGGCGGGACCGGCGGCAATGCTGGCCTTGGCGTAATGCGCGGTACGTCGTCTACTCCCGCGTCGGCCGGCGACGGCGGGGTCGGCGGTGCCGGCGGCTTGGGTGGCGTCGCCCGCTCCGTGGGTGGCGTGGGTGGCGTCGGTGGCGACGGTGGCATCGGCGGAGCCGGCGGCATCGGCTCCACCGGTTTCACTGGAACCAATGGTGCTGGCGGTGCTGGCGGTGCTGGCGGTGCTGGCGGAGTTGGCGGCAATGGCGGCTTTGCTGCATTGGGCACGGGCGGTGCCGCCGGTAGTGGCGGTGGCGGCGGCACCGGTGGCGCCGGAGGCGTGAGCGATTCTCCCAACACATCGAGATCCGTCGGCGGTGCCGGAGGCGTAGGTGGCGTCGGCGGCAACGGCGGTATTGGTGGCAACGGGCAGATCGGCGGCGACGGTGGTAGCGGAGGGGCTGCCGGTGGGGGCGGCGCAGGTGCGCAGAATCTGACCCGCAGCATCCAGTCGGCCAACTTCGGTGGTGCCGGCGGCGCCGGCGGTGTCGGTGGTTTCGGAGGGGTCGGCGGTACCGGCACCAGCGGTCTCGGCGGGAGCGGCGGGATTGGTGGCGATGGCGGCGCGGGTGGGCTCGGCGGCGATTGCAGTGTGCCTCTTTCGCCTGGAAAAGGAGGTGACGGCGGTGCCGGGGGCGACGGTGGCGACGGTGGCGACGGCGGGAACGGTCAGCCTGGCGGGCCCGGAGGCGCCGGCGGTGGGGCTGCCTCCGGCGGCGCGGGCGGATATGGCGAATTAGGTAATGGGGCCGCCGGCGCCGATGGCAATAACGGCACCCCCGGCGCGGACGGCTGACAGTGAGCTGCCGAGGAGATCGGCCCGATCTGGATTCGGGCGGGCAACGATGGTTTCCTGGCGCCGGAATGACCGGTGGCCGGGGTGCACAGCGCCGGCCTGACACCCGCCCGGCTGGGCCGTCAGCTTGCCAGGATGTTTACCCCATACCGGAACACCGGGGGTAACAGTGCGCATGCCGGCACGATGGCACGGCGCGCCGGGCGTGGCGCACTGGCCAACACCAGCCCGCGCGTGAGCCAGCGGTAACTGCGCGTAACCCGATGCCACGCAGCCTCATACGACGCCGGGTCGTTATCGGCGATGGCACGCACCGCGGCGGCCGCTTGCTTGACAGCCAGGCTGATACCCTCACCGGTCAGCGCGTCTTCGTAACCGGCCGCATCGCCGACCAGCAGCACGCGTCCGGCGACGCGGCGCGAGACCACTTGTCGCAGCGGGCCGCAGCCCCGCGCGGCCCCGGGACTGGCGCCCCGCAGCTGCTGCGCAAGCCATGGGAACCAATCGATTTCAGGTCGCTGACGGGACAGGATCGCCACCCCGACCAGATCCGGTTCTACCGGGGTGACGTACGCCTCGCCCCACGGGGACCAGTGCACTTCGACGAACTCCGACCAAGCCGGCACGCGGTAGTGCCGGCGCACGCCGTAGCGGCGTGGAGTACCGGCCGTCGCCGTTATTCCGACCGCGCGTCGTACCGCGGAATGCAGGCCGTCGGCTGCCACCAACCATTTGGCGCGCACACCCGCAGCGGTCACGCCGTGCGCGTCTTGGACGACATCGGTTACCCGCGTTCTGATCCATTCCGCATCTTGCTCTTTGGCGCGGGCCGCCAGCGTTGCGTGCAATGTGGTGCGGCGCACGCCCCGGCCCGGCCCGGTGCGAAACCGCGCCTCGGCCCGGCGCTGCTGGCTTACGTACGCGATGCCCTGGAACGGGACGCCGGCCGGGTCCACATCGAGGGACTTCAGCTCCGCTAGACCACCCGGCATCAGTCCCTCGCCGCACGCCTTGTCGATCGGGCTCTCCCGCGGGTCTGCGACGATGACCGAGAGCCCCCGTTTTCGTGCGTTCAATGCGGTGGCGAGTCCGCCGGGGCCACCGCCGACGACCAGCACGTCGGTGTCGTAGGTCGTCATGAGTAGCCCAGCACGGAGTTCTCCACCCGCAACCGCACGGTCAGCAAGATGGCGTTGGCCACGGTGAAGCTCAGCGCGGTCACCCACGCGGTGTGCACCAGCGGCAGGGCAAACCCTTCGGCCACCACTGCAACATAGTTCGGGTGGCGCAGGAACCGGTAGGGCCCTTTTTGCACCAGCGGTTCGTCGGGCAGCACGATCACCCGGGTGTTCCAGCGTCGCCCCAGCGACGTCACACACCACCAGCGCAGACCCTGGCTGAGCACCAGCACGGCCACCATCGGCCAGCCGAGCCATGGGATGAACGGCCGATGCAGGGCCCAGGGTTCGATGACGCAGCCCACCAGCAGCAGCGAGTGCAAGACAACCATCACCACGTAGTGCGGTTGGCCAAACTCCTTGCCGCCCCGCGCGAAAGACCACCGCGCATTGCGCTGGGCTATCACCAGCTCGGCCACGCGTTCGACGACGATCGCCAGAATCAGCAGGTAATACGGACTTACCACGTCAGCAACACTAGTTCAGAACAGAACGCGGGGCCCATCGCGATCATCAGTCCGATCGAACCGGGCGGCGGCGGGTCGGCCAGGTTGGCCCGCAATACATCCAAAATGGACACCGAAGAAAGATTTCCGTTGTTGCGTAGCGAGTTTCGTGTGTGAGCGAGGGCATCCTCGGGTAGCCCCAGTACGGTCTCAACGGCCTCGATCACGCGGGGCCCGCCAGGATGGCAGACCCACGTCGTCACATCCTCGGGGGTCAACCCGTGGTCGGCCAGGAAACTGCGGACGTCCTCGCCCAGGTACTTCTCGGTGACAGTGGCGACGTCGACCGACAAAACGATTTGAAAGCCGCTGGTGCCGATCTTCCAGCCCATGACGTTCTCGGTGTTGGGGTAGATCCGGCTGCGGGTGGCCAGCACTCGAGGGCCGGCATATCCGTTTGACGCCGCACCGGCCCCGGGAACTCGGTGCGCCCCCTTGGTGACCACGGCCGCGGCGGCGTCGCCGAACAGGCTGGAGGCAACCAGATTTGCCACCGAGTTGTCGTGGCGCTGAATCGTCAATGAACAGAGTTCCACCGCGAGCAGAGCGCCCACCTGATCGGGGAATCCGCGCAGGTAGTCATGCATGCGGGCCACCCCGGCGGCCCCGGCCACACAGCCCAGACCGAACAACGGGATGCGTTTGACGTCTTCGCGCAACCCCACTCGGTGAGCCAGTCGCGCCTCCAGGGTGGGTACGGCAAGACCAGTGACGGTGGTGGAGAAAATGACATCGACTTCGGAGGGCCTGACCTTTGCTTCGTCCAGCGCCGCCCGCAGGGCCTGCTCGCCCAAGTCGAGAGCGACGTCGACGAAGGCGTCGTTGGCCTCGGTAAAACCGTTGAGCTCGGCATAGCGTTCCAGCGGCAATGCGGTGTGGCGGGCTTCAACCCCGCTGCTGAGCGCGAACCGGCGAAACTCCGGACCGGCGAACTCGGTGAGCGCCCCGATCGCCTCGGCCTGGTGGTAGCGGTTCGGCGGGAACTTCACGGCCACCCCCGCCACATGCGGATCTGTCTTCGAGGTCTGCGTGCCCGCTGGCCGGTGCAAGTTGAAGCACGATGATCTACCCCCGGTGAATGTGTTCATGTGGTCAGTCACGGTGTCGCTTCCGGATCGGTTCAGACCGGCTCCTGCCGGATGGCCCGGCTTCCCCGCGGCCCCACCGTCTCGGGTCTAGTGTCGAAACCATGCGGATTCTGGTGACCGGCGCCACCGGCTATGTGGGATCCCGCTTGGTTACCGCGCTGCTGGCCGACGACCATGAAGTGTTGGCGGCCACCCGAAACATGGCGCGCCTCAGTCGCTTAGCTTGGTTCGACGACGTCACCCCAGTAATCCTCGACGCGACGGACCGGGCCTCGGCGCAAGCCGCGATGAATGCCGCGGGTCAGATCGACGTGGTCTACTACCTGGTCCACGGCATAGGCCAACCGGATTTTCGCGACCGGGACAAAACCGCCGCCGCCAACCTGGCCGTCGCTGCCCGTGACACCGGGGTGCGGCGCATCGTTTACCTGGGCGGATTCGTCCCCGAATGTGAAGCGCTATCCCAACACCTGTCCAGCCGGGCCGAGGTCGCCGAGGCACTGGCCGTCGACGATGGCGCGGAACTGGTGTGGCTGGGCGCGGCAATGATCATCGGAGCCGGCTCCACGTCGTTTGAGATGCTGCGCTACGTCGGGGATCGATTCCCCGTCCTGCCGATGCCGGACTGGATGTACAACCCGATCGATCCGATCTCCATCCGAGACGTTCTGCACTATCTGGTGGCCGCCGCCGACGTCGACCAGGTTCCTGCCGGTGCCTACGACATCTGCGGCCCCGACACCACGTCGTACCGCGAGCTACTCAAGACGTATGCGCGCATCCGCGGCAGATGGCATGCCGCATTGCCGGTCGGCAGGCTCGATACCGCGGTAGCGTCCCGGATCACGGCGGTCACCCTGCCGGTCCCGCATGGTCTGGTCGCAGACCTGGTGGAATCGCTGGATCACCCGATGCGGGCATCCGGGGTCGGCCTGCAAGACAAGGTCCCCGAGCCACCAGGAGGACTACTGAGTATCGAAGATGCCATTACGTTGGCGCTGGCCGGCCACGCGAACGGGCCCCCGTTGCCCGTCGACGCCCTGACAGATCCCCACCAACTCGCAGCCACCGATCCGGCGTGGGCCGGCGGTGACGCGCTGCGAATTCGCCGGATCGCCGAGGCGATGACGCCGCCCATCGCGCGTCCCTCTCTGCGATGGGTGAACATCGTCCCGGGTCCACTGGCCGGTGCGCTACGAAGCAGCCTCGACATCCTGATCGCCCTGACTCCGAAAGTTCTGTTCGCATGAGCCAATCAACAGCGCCCCAATTCAGCGCCATCGACGACATTCGCCGCGCCATCACGAATGTGGCCGTGCCACACCATGAGGCGCCTTCGGTGGTGCTACGGCGCCGCATCGTCGTCGGTGTCGTCCTGGTGATCGGCGCGGTGGTGATGGGACTGTCGATGAGGCGCCAGCCGGGGGAGTCGACCTTCTACTGGCTGACGCTGACTCTGGCCGCGGTATGGGCGCTGGGCGCGCTGGCCTCCGGCCCCCTGCATCTGGGTGGCATTCGCTGGCGCGGTCGCAACCAGCGCCCGGTGATCACCGGGACCACCATCGGTCTGCTGCTGGGCGGCATCTTTGTGTTGGGTGCCTTGGTTGTCCGTAAGATTCCGGCCGCCGCCGAGCTGATAGTCCGCGTGCTGCAGTTTGCCAGCCAGGGATCGTTGTTCCTGGTCGTGGTGATCACCCTGATCAACGGGATCGCCGAAGAGATGTTTTTTCGCGGCGCGCTCTACACCGCGTTGGGTCGGTTCTATCCGGTGGCCGTTTCGACCGTCGTGTACATCGGGGCCATCATGGCCAGCGCCAACCTGATGCTCGGCTTTGCCGCTGTCATCCTCGGCGGTGTGTGTGCGTGGGAACGGCGCTCTACCGGCGGAGTGCTGGCACCGATCCTCACCCACCTGGTCTGGGGACTCATCATGGTGCTCGCGCTGCCACCGTTGTTTGGGGTCTGACCCCGTTATCGGTCGGCGGCGGTGATGTCGCGTGCCAGTGCGCGCAGCGCGGCGGCGTAGAGGTGGCGCAGCACCAGCCAGGACAGCCGGCCGGGAATCCCGCGGGGAAAGAAGATCGCCCGCTGGTGGTAGGTGCTGCCGGCGGTGCCTCGCGGTGTGAGCGTCACCTCCAACCACGTTGGCCCGGGCACGCGGGTGCTCGCGCCCAGTCGCAGTGTGGTTGGCGTGCGCTGCGCGACCCGCCACCGCGGTGCGCGGTGCCGACGCCGTGGTGCGAGCGCCAGCGAGTACCACCTCCGGCTATTGATGGCGCGCTCGGTCGCTTTCCAAACATCTTCGGGCGCAGCAGTTGTCGTCGCGTCGCGGACGTCGGTGTAAACGATTTCGCCGGCCCACCGCGGGTCGCTGGGCAGTGGCTCGGCCGGTTCCGACTGCAGGGAGGCCCATGTGGCGTCGGGAAGCCCGTGCGCGGCACGATTCAGTGCCAATTCGACCGCACGACGGTAATTGGTCAGGCCCCCCGCCGGTGGCGCGATGATGGTGTCGATGTCGGAGTTGCGCTTCACCGCGTCACATTCGAGCGATTCGATCAGCGGCCGGGCCAGGCCCGGAGGAATGGGGGTCACCGTGCCAACCCACAAGCTGGCGATCGTCGGCGTCAGAAACGGCAGCACGATCAGGTAGCGCCGATGCAGCCCGGCGACCTCCGCGTACACCCGCATCATGTCGCCGTACTCGAGCACGTCGGGGCCGCCGACGTCCCACGTTCGGGCCCTGGCGGTGTCGGGCACCGTGGCCGTGGCCGCGGCGACCAGGTAGTGCAGCACGTCACGAATGGCGATCGGCTGAATCCGGTTGTGCACCCACTTGGGTGTGGTCATCACCGGCAACCGGTCGGTGAGGTGCCGGATCATTTCGAAGGATGCCGATCCGGATCCGACCACCACCCCGGCTTGCAGCACGATTGTCTCGATGCCGGAACCAATCAGCGCATCGCCAACGGCCTTGCGTGATTGAAGGTGCGGCGAAAGCTTGCTCTGCTCTGGATGTAGCCCGCTCAGGTACACCACCCGGCGCACTCCGCTGCGCCGCGCGGCGAGTACCACGTTGTGGGCAGCGCGGGCTTCCTCGTCGGCGAAATGCTTTGCCGAGCCCATCGAATGGACCAGATAGTAGACAACGTCCATCCCGGCGAAGGCCGCCTCCAGCGAGTCGGTGTCGCCCAGATCGCCGCGCACCACCTCTGCCCGGTCCCGCCACGGAACGTCCGCCAACTTGCCCGGATCGCGGGCCAACGCTCGCACCCGGTGGCCCTCGTCGAGCAGTCGCGGAACCAGCCGGGCGCCTATGTAGCCGGTCGCCCCGGTTACCAGGCAGTTCACCTGTCCAGCCGACATCGGATCTCCATTCTGTCCCCATGTCTTATTCGGATCCGGTGTTGCTGAGGATTGCCGATTCAGCTCAACGGATCAGGAGTCGGTGAAGGTTGGGGTGCGGCGCTGCTGGAATGCGCGGGCGCCCTCGGCGAAGTCGGGTGATCGCAGCAGCGCCGACTGGCCCTGGAATTCGCGATCGAGGGTGCGATCCAACTCGGTGAGTGTGGCCGCGTTGATGGAGTCCTTGGTCTTGGCAAACGCTACCGCCGGGCCGGACAGCAATCTCGAGATCACCGCATCCACTTCGTTTTGGAAGTCCGCGACGGGATAGACCGCGCTGACCAGGCCGTAGGACAGCGCCTCGGTGGCCGGCAACCGCTCGGGCAGCAGGGCCATCCGCATCGCCCGAATCCGGCCGATCGCAGCGGCGATCAATGCCGAGGCTCCGCCGTCGGGCATCAATCCGATCTTGGTGAACGCGAGCAGAAAATCGGCGCTCTCGGAGGCCAGCACCAGATCGCACGCCAGGGCTAGTGAGACACCGACCCCGGCGGCGGGTCCGTGGACCACGGCGACAACTGGATGCGGCAACGCCGTGATTGCCCGCACCGCCCGGTTGATCTCGGTGAGGCTGGAAGTGCTGGTCTTGCGGCCCATATCCTGGGCGCTCATCCCGGCCCCGGAGCTGAACCCGCGACCCGTTCCACCCAGGCGCACCACTCGCACTCGCGAATCGGTAGCCGCGGCCTCCATCGCGTCAGCGATCCCGGCCATCACCTCAGGTGTCAACGAATTCAGGCTTTCGGGACGGTCGATCGTCACCGACAGCACCCCGCCGCGCAGCTTGACCTCGAGGCCGGCGACTGGCGCCAGGGTTTCGATCCCGGTATCCGGCATGGGCCTCACCCTAGGTCAACGGGGGCGTGGCCGAGACGGCGTTGGCGGGCGAGGTGGGCCGGGCGGGGTGGATTTCCGCGGCCTGCGAAGATGCCATTTGTCGGGTGTTCGGCCCGGGCGAGATCGTCAGAGTGGACGAAAGGTCGGTACATCATGTCGGGACCGCTGAACGGATTGCGGGTCGTTGAACTGGCTGGGATCGGACCGGGCCCACACGCCGCGATGATTCTCGGGGATCTCGGCGCCGACGTGGTGCGCATCGACCGGCCATCGTCCTCTGCCGGGGGGCGCGGGGGCGGCGTGAAGGACGCCATGCTGCGCAACCGACGGATCGTGACCGCCGACCTGAAGTCCGACCAGGGGCGCGAACTTGTCTTGAAGCTCGTCGCCAAGGCCGATGTCTTGATCGAGGGCTACCGGCCCGGGGTCACCGAGCGGCTGGGCCTCGGCCCGCAAGACTGCGCCAAGGTGAATGACCGGCTGATCTATGCCCGGATGACGGGTTGGGGTCAAGCCGGTCCGCGCAGCCAACAAGCCGGTCACGACATCAACTACATCTCGCTCAACGGCATCCTGCACGCGATCGGCCGGGTCGGCGAGCGGCCGGTGCCACCCCTGAACCTGGTCGGCGACTTCGGGGGCGGTTCGATGTTCTTGCTGGTCGGCATCTTGGCGGCACTGTGGGAGCGGCACAACTCGGGCAAGGGCCAGGTGATCGACGCCGCGATGGTCGATGGGTCCAGCGTGCTGGTGCAGATGATGTGGGCGATGCGGGGGATCGGCATATGGAGCGACGTGCGGGGCACCAACATGCTCGACGGCGGTGCGCCCTACTACGACACCTATGAATGCGCCGACGGCGGCTATGTCGCCGTCGGCTCCATCGAGCCGCAGTTCTACGCGGCGATGCTGGCCGGGCTGGGTTTGGATGCGGCGAACCTGCCCCCGCAAAACGACGTCGCCCGCTGGCCGGAACTGCGGGCGGTGCTGACCGAGGCGTTCGGCAGGTACGACCGCGATCATTGGGCCAAGGTGTTCGCCGATTCGGACGCCTGCGTGACCCCGGTGCTGTCGTTCGGCGAGGTGCACACCGAACCGCATATCGCCGAGCGGAACACCTTCTACGAAGGCGATGACGGCGGGCCGCAGCCGATGCCGGCGCCGCGGTTCTCACGCACCGTGCCGAGCCGGCCGCGCCCACCGGCCGCACCGCTGACGGACGTCGAAGCCGTCTTGAGCGACTGGGTATAGTCCCAACCAACCAGTAGGTTGGTTGATTTTGAGCGGAGAAATCGAGGAAGGATTCGCATGGAGATCAGGGACGCCGTTGCCGTCGTCACCGGGGGCGCGTCGGGGCTGGGCCTGGCGACCACCAAGCGGCTGCTGGACGCCGGGGCTCAGGTTGTGGTGCTCGACATCCGGGGTGAAGACGTGGTTGCTGATTTGGGCGACCGGGCACGGTTCGCGGCGGCGGATGTGACCGACGAGGCCGCCGTCGCCAGTGCGCTGGATCTGGCCGAAACGATGGGCACGCTGCGCATCGTCGTCAATTGCGCCGGGACCGGTAACGCGATACGCGTGCTGAGCCGCGACGGCGTCTTCCCGTTGGCGGCGTTCCGCAAGATTGTGGACATCAACCTGGTCGGGAGTTTTAACGTGCTGCGGCTGGCCGCCGAGCGAATCGCCAAAACCGAACCCGTCGGCCCCAATGCGGAAGAGCGCGGCGTCATCATCAACACCGCCTCGGTGGCTGCATTCGATGGCCAGATCGGCCAGGCTGCGTATTCGGCGTCCAAGGGCGGCGTGGTTGGTATGACCCTGCCGATCGCCCGCGATCTGGCCAGTCACCGCATCCGGGTGATGACCATTGCGCCCGGACTGTTCGATACCCCGCTGCTGGCGTCTTTGCCCGAGGAGGCCAGGGCGTCGCTGGGTAAGCAGGTGCCGCACCCGTCCCGGCTGGGAAACCCCGACGAATACGGGGCGCTGGCTGTGCACATCATTGAAAACCCGATGCTCAACGGGGAGGTCATTCGTTTGGATGGCGCGATCCGGATGGCGCCGCGCTAAGGGCCGTTAATAACGATGAAAGCCCCCCGCACAGGCGGGGGGCTTTCATCAATAGACGCGAATTGGTTATCGACGGAACCAACGACTGACGGCTGGTTCGGCAATTAGTAACCGTGCAAGCATGCCCATGGTGTGCTCAGCTCGCCGTAGGGAGGGGGTGCCACTCTTCAACCTGCTCCGAGGTCTCGCCCTCCACCAGCATGTCGCCGTGGTAGAGAGCCTCGAAGTCGGCCTTGATGACATCGGCACTCGAGTCGTCGATCCACATGACACTGAGCGTAGAAGTCGCCATTAAGGAATCATTGAGTCACGATTCGGAAAATCGTGGCAATTCTTACCGGTGGGTAGGGTGCCGATGCCGAAGTGCTCGCCAGCCGCTTTGGGCGGGCCCGACGGTATGCCGTAACTCGGGGGCCTGGCCAGCGGTCGAGAAGTATCGGGAAGTAAATGTGTCGCTACTGGTGGCGCCGCCGGGCGTATCGCGGTTTGTCCGCATCTCGGTTTGTCTGCAGCGCGGTGAACCGTCGGGGCGTCGGGCCTCGTGACTACGGCAGGTGTTGTTTGACGCCCTTAAGTTATCGCTGATAAGTTACCGCGGATATGGTGCGGCCGCCCGGGACGGCTGCACTCGCGGTGGAGGGGACGCACGATGTTGCAGGGGATCGCTCGACTTGCCGTAGCAGCGCCGCGTCGAATCATCGGGGTGGCGCTGCTGGTTTTTATCGCAGCAGCGGTCTTCGGCATCCCAGTCGCCAACAGTCTGTCTCCCGGCGGTTTCCAGGATCCCAATGCCGAGTCGGCTCGCGCCATCAAGGTGCTCGCCGACAAGTTCGGCCAGAGCGGTCAGCAAATGCTGATTCTGGTTACCGCTCCCGGCGGCGTCGGCACGGAGCGGGCGCATGCGGTGGGCACCGACATTGCCGCCGAGTTGAACCACTCCCGACTGGTATTCAACGTGTCCTCGCCGTGGACGGGGCCGTCGGCTGATCCCAAGAGTGCTCCCGACTTGGTGAGCAAGGACGGCAAGTCCGGACTGATTGTGGTCAACATCAAAGGCGGCGAAAGCAACGCGCAGAAAAATGCGCAGACCCTCGCCGACGAGATCGTTCACGATCGCGACGGCGTCACCGTCCGCGCCGGTGGTTCGGCGATGGAGTACGCGCAGATCAACAAGCAGAATCAGGACGACCTGCTGGTCATGGAGTTGATCGCGATTCCGCTCAGCTTCCTGGTGCTGGTCTGGGTATTCGGCGGGCTGCTGGCGGCCGCGTTGCCGATGGCGCTGGGTGCGCTGGCCGTCGTCGGTTCGATGTCGGTCTTGAGGCTGGTGACGTTCACGACGGACGTCTCGATCTTTGCCCTCAACCTCAGCACGGCGCTGGGGTTGGCGTTGGCCATCGACTACACGCTGCTGATCATCAGTCGCTATCGTGACGAGCTCGCCGAGGGCAGCTCACGCGAGGAAGCTCTGGTCCGGACCATGGCGACTTCCGGCCGCACGGTGTTGTTCTCGGCGGTCACCGTCGCGCTGTCGATGTCGGCGACCGTGGCTTTTCCCATGTACTTCTTGAAATCGTTCGCCTACGCCGGCGTGGCCACGGTGGCCTTTGTCGCGACGGCATCGATCGTGGTGACACCGGCCGCGATCGTGTTGCTGGGGCCGCGGCTGGATGCCTTGAATGTGCGCCGGCTGGCGCGCCGGATGTTGGGCCGTCCGGAACCCCAGCACAAGCCGGTAGATCAACTGTTCTGGTATCGGTCGACCAAATTCGTGATGCGCCGGGCGCTTCCGGTCGGCTTGGCTGTTGTTGCGGTGCTGGTGATATTGGGACTTCCGTTCTTCTCGGTGAAGTGGGGCTTCCCGGATGATCGGGTGCTGCCTGCCACGGCGTCCTCGCATCAGGTCGGTGACGAGTTGCGCACCAACTTCGCACACGATCTCGCGATGGCCGTTCCGGTGGTCGTGCCTGACGTGCGCGGTCTGGTCCCAGCCGACCTGGACGGCTACGCCGCCGACCTGTCGCGGGTGCCCGACGTGGCATCTGTGACCGCCCCCAGCGGGACGTTCGTCAACGGAAGTCGGGTGGGGCCGCCGGCGGGTGCTACCGGATTTTCCGATGGCAGTGCCTTTCTGACCGTGGACAGCACCGCGCCGCTGTTTTCCCACGCCTCAGACATCCAGCTCAAACGGTTGCACCAGGTGACCGGCCCGGCCGGCCGGACCGTCGAGATGGCCGGTGTGGCGCAGGTCAACCGGGACAGCGTGGACGCGGTGACCGAACGACTGCCGCTGGTGCTTGGTCTGATGGCCGCCATCACCTTTGTCCTGCTATTCCTGCTCACCGGCAGTGTCGTGCTGCCCGCCAAGGCGCTGATCTGCAACGTGCTCTCGCTGACCGCGGCGTTCGGTGCGCTGGTCTGGATCTTCCAAGACGGTCATCTGGGGGCACTGGGCACGACCCCGAGCGGGACCCTGGTGGCCAACATGCCCGTGTTGTTGTTCTGCATCGCGTTCGGGCTGTCCATGGACTACGAGGTGTTCCTGGTCGCGCGAATTCGGGAGTACTGGCTGGCTTCGGGGGCCGCACGTCCGGCGACCCCGAGCCCGGCCCAAGCCCACGCCGCCAACGACGAGAGTGTGGCGCTTGGATTGGCACGCACCGGGCGGGTGATCACCGCGGCCGCGTTGGTCATGTCGATGTCGTTCGCCGCGCTGATCGCCGCGCACGTGTCCTTCATGCGAATGTTCGGCTTGGGACTGACGCTCGCCGTGGCTGCCGACGCGACGCTGGTCCGGATGGTTCTGGTGCCCGCGTTCATGCATGTGATGGGCAGGTGGAATTGGTGGGCTCCCAAACCCCTGGTGTGGCTGCACCAGCGATTCGGTATCAGCGAGACCGGCGCGGTTGGGGATGCTGACGCCGCCGCCACCGAGGCGGCGGACCGCCGCGACCGGCCGACCATCCCGGCGGCGCTGAGTGGTCGTGGATAGCGTGTCGATGGGACGCTTGCGACGTGCACGTGCGCCGCGTGGATCAGGTGACCTGCTGCGCCACGAGATCCTGGATGCGGCCACCGAGTTATTGCTGCAGACACGCCAGGCCAGGGCCGTGTCGATCCGGTCTGTAGCCGAGCGGGTCGGGGTCACACCGCCGTCCATTTATCTGCATTTTCAAGACAAAGATGCGCTGTTGGATGCGGTGTGCGCCCGCTATCTGGCACGACTCGATGAGGAAATGGAGCGGGCGGCGATGGGCCACACCTGCGTGGTGGAGGTGCTGCGAGCCCAGGGCCTGGCCTATGTGCGGTTCGCTCTGCAGACCCCGGAGTTGTATCGGTTGGCCACCATGGGTGAGTGGCGCTCGGGCAGCAACGTGGATAGCGCCCTGGACAGCTCGGCTTTCCGGCATATGTGCGCCTCGGTGCAGGCGATGATGGACGAAGGCATCTACCGCGCCGACGACCCCACCACCATCGCGCTGGAATTGTGGACGGCCGCGCACGGGGTGGCGGCCCTGTTGATTGCCAAGCCACACCTGCCGTTCGGCGATGTCGCGGCCTTTGCCGACCGCGTGCTGGGCGCAGTCCTGTGTGGCCACATGGTGGCGGGTCTAGTCGGCCCGCAGGCCACGTCTCGCGACCTCATGGATTGGGTCGTGCAGCATCGCCCGTCGGAGGAGTCACGCGTATGACATCGCTCGCCAAGAACATAGATCACCCATTTTTCGCCCGGATTTGGCCGTTCATCGTTGCCCACGAGGCCGAGCCGGTGCGTGCGTTACGCCGAGAGAATCTGGCCGGCCTATCTGGGCGGGTCCTCGAAATCGGCGCCGGTATGGGGACAAACTTTGCGTTCTACCCGCAGACGGTGACCGAGGTGGTTGCCGTGGAGCCGGAGCCCCACCTGGCGCTTAGGGCCCGCGCGGCCGGCGAAGATGCGCCTATTCCGGTTACCGTGACCGCTGATACGGCCGAGCAGTTCAGCGATCAGGACCCGTTTGACGCGGTGGTTTGCTCGCTGGTGCTGTGCTCGGTCACCGACCAGCTCGGGGTGTTGCAGCACCTGCGTTCGCTGCTGCGCCCGGGCGGGGAGTTGCGCTACCTCGAACACATTGCCAGTGCCGGCGCCCGTGGGCGGCTGCAGCAATTTGTCGACGCGACCTTCTGGCCCCGGATTGCCGGAAACTGCCACACGCATCGTGACACCGAGCGCGTGATCAAGGCTGCCGGATTCGACGTGGAGAGCACGCGACGGGAGTGGACATTGCCGACGTGGGCGCCGGTCCCGGTGGCCGAGTTGGTGTTGGGCCGGGCCCGCCGTCCCTGATCGGGTGCCGTGACTGCGCCTTGCCATGTGTGAGGGCGCATTGGCTCAACAGGCCGATTGGGCGGCTATGGCGTGAATTTGTGAACCGACCGCGCTGCGGGTGTAGCTCAATCGCGCAGCAGCGCGGGCAGCCGCTGCAGCAGTCCGGGCAACGCTTGACTCGCCGACTCGCGCACACAAAGCGTCGCGCTTCGCGACAGCGGCGTGGGCTCTGGGTTGACCTCGATCACGATCTTGCCGCGCGCCAAAGCCAACTCCGGTAGACCGGCCGCGGGGTAGACGATCGCAGACGTGCCCACCACCACCATCACATCGGCAGCCTCGGTTGCCTCGACGGCGCAGTGCCACGGCCCCTCCGGCAGCGGCTCGCCGAACCACACGATGTCGGGGCGGATCAGTCCGCCGCAGCCGCAGACCGGCGGTTCGACTTCCAGTGCGGGCTCAGGCATCTGGGGCAACGAGTCCGTGTAAGGCTTATTGCAACGGGCGCAACGGAATTCAAAAAGACTGCCGTGCAGGTGGTGTACCGGTGTGCTGCCGGCGCGTTCATGCAGATCGTCGACATTTTGCGTGACAACGCTGACTTCGGCGTGATCTTGCCACTCGGCGATCGCTTGGTGGCCGGGGTTGGGTGCGACGTCGGCCACCAGATAGTGCCGCCACAGATACCAGCCCCACACCCGCTCGGGGTTGCGTTCCCAGCCCTGTGTGCTGGACAGCTCGTACGGGTCGAAGCGGGCCCACAACCCGTTCTTGTCGTCACGGAACGTCGGTACTCCGCTTTCCGCGGAGATGCCCGCGCCGCTGAGCACCGTCACTCGCATCCCACAAAGATAGCCGTGCTTGACCGGATACTGGGCAATACTGGGTGATACTGGGATTGTGGAGCTTCGGGATTGGCTACGGGTCGACGTGAAGGCGGGCAAACCGCTATTCGATCAACTCAGAACCCAGGTTATCGACGGTGTGCGAGCGGGCGCGCTGCCGCCCGGCACCCGCCTCCCGACGGTGCGCGATCTGGCCGGGCAGCTTGGTGTTGCCGCCAACACGGTGGCCCGCGCGTATCGAGAGCTCGAGTCGGCCGCAATTGTCGAAACACGGGGCCGCTTCGGCACCTTCATCTCTCGGTTCGACCCGACCGACGCGGCGATGGCGGCCGCGGCCAAGGAATACGTGGAAGTGGCCCGCGCGCTGGGGCTGACCAAGTCCGATGCGATTCGCTACCTCACCGCCGTGCCCGACGACTAACGGCGTTCGCTAGCCGAACTCCAGCAGAGTCAGGCACGGGCGCAACGAGTCCAGGGCCGGCAGCCGGTAGACCGTCGACAGCGCGGCGTTGAACATCAGGCCGCGCCCAGCAGGCAGCTGCACGTCCCGGACCGCCCGAATGCCTGGAATCGTGTTCACCAGGTCCGCGGCTTGAGCCACGGACAGGCTGAACGGCATTGGCGGGATCTTGTAGCGGATCGAGGTTCGCATGCCCAGGCGGGTGAACAAGGAGAACCAGCGCGGCGGCAGATCAAAGAGCATCTGAGCGCCGGGAAATCTCTTGGCGCACTGGGCGATCAGATCCAGCGCCTGATCCGGCTCCAGATACATCAGCAGTCCCTCGGCGGTGATGAACACCCCACCGGAGGTGTCGACGGAGTCCATCCAGCCGTAGTCCAACGCGGACTGCGCGCACACCGATACCCGTGGTGAATTGGGTAGCAACCGCTTTCGGATGTCGATGATCGGCGGCAAATCGACTGTCAGCCAACGGAATTTCTTGCCGGGAAGGGCTGAATCCAAACGCCAGAAACTGGTCTGCAGGCCCTCGGCCAGCGCCACCACGGTGGCCGAGGGGTGCTTATTCAGGTAGGCCAGCGCTCGAGTATCGAAGGCCAGGGCCCGCAGTGCGATGTCTTGGCGGGTAGGGCCGAATTTCGCGAAGTCAAAGTCGATGGAGTCGACCAGCCTGACTGCCATCGGATCCTCGATGATCGGGTCACGGCGGCGCGCCTCTGCGGCCCTGGCGTTGAGCGTCAGCAGGGCGGTCTCCGAGACGCCGGTGAGGGCGACCTTTTGTTGGGCGAATTCGTCGGCGGGGGTCATTGGAGCAAACCTACCTACCGCAAGACCTTGTCCAGCGTGCGCAGGTTGCGGGTGGTGGTCGAGGCCTTGTAGCGCTTCTTGCCCATGGTGCGGCCGATGGTGCTGTCCAGCGTGGCTCCCTTGGGCACCTGCCAGTAGATGACGCCATCGCCGCGGTGGATCTTCTCGTTGGCGCCGGCGGTCAGCGCGGCCAGTTCATCAAGCACCGAGTCGTCGGACACGAACGTCACGTAGGACTGCAACCCGTCGACTTCTCGTTCGAACGGATACGCCTCGTTGATGGTGTGTACCGTCTCGATGTCGTAGACAAGCACCCAGGCGTCGTAGCCGAACTTGTTGCGCAGCGTGCTCTCCGCGCTCTGCCGCACCGTCGTGGCATCACCGGGTGCCTCCAATAGCACATTGCCGCTGGCCAGGATGGTGCGCACATTGGTAAATCCGGCATCGGTCAGGGCGGCGGTCACCTCGGCCATTTTCAGGTTGACGCCCCCGACGTTGACGCCGCGCAGGAAGGCCGCGAATTGGGTCATGATTCGATTGCACCAGGCCGTTAGGGAACCGCGCACGGCAACGTAGGCTTTCGGGCATGGGACGCCAGGTCTTCGACGACAAGCTGTTGGCTGTAATCAGCGGTAACTCCATCGGAGTGCTGGCCACCATCAAACATGACGGACGTCCGCAGCTGTCCAACGTGCAGTACTACTTCGACGCCCGCAAATTGGTGGTGCAGGTATCGATCACCGAGCCGCGGGCCAAGACCCGTAACCTGCGTCGCGACCCACGTGCCTCGATCCTGGTGGACGCCGATGACGGGTGGTCCTACGCGGTCGCGGAAGGCACCGCAGAGCTGACGCCTCCCGCCGCGGCCCCCGATGACGAAACTGTTGAGGCGCTAATTGCCTTGTACCGCAACATCGCTGGGGAGCATCCGGATTGGGACGAGTACCGCGAAGCGATGGTCACCGATCGGCGGGTGCTGCTGACGCTACCCATCTCGCACGTATATGGCCTGCCCCCAGGTAAGCGGTAGCCGGCCGGGATAAGCTGCCGGTATGGCTGCATCGAAGTCCCCGGAAAGCTCCGCCCCGGACGACGACAACAAGCGCAAGTTCCGGGAAGCCCTCGAACGCAAGATGGCGAAGTCCTCGGGGGCGACCGACCACAAAGACGGCGGTGGCAAGAAGCCACGGGTGCATGGGCCCGTGGAGAACCGCCGGGAATTTCGGCGCAAGAGCGGATAGCCGCAGCCCCGGCAAATTGGCGCCAGATGCCGGACTTGGGCGCCTCGCCGCGGCCCAGTCGTAGACTGGCCGGGTGCCGAAGCTGCAGCTTGTCCAAGATCCGGCCGCCGACGCGCTGCTGGAATCGAATCCATTCGCACTGCTAGTGGGGATGCTGCTCGACCAGCAGGTTCCGATGGAAACGGCCTTTGCCGGCCCCAAGAAGATCGCCGATCGGATGGGTGGTCTGGATGCCGGCGACATCGCCGACTACGACCCGGACAAGTTCGCCGCATTGTGTTCGGAAAAGCCTGCAATACATCGCTTTCCGGGATCGATGGCCAAACGCGTCCAGACGCTGGCCCAGATCGTGGTGGACCGCTACGGCGGGGATGCGGCCGCGATATGGACCGCCGGTGAGCCCGATGGCAAAGAATTGCTGGGCAGGCTCAAGGGGCTACCCGGGTTCGGTGAACAAAAGGCGCGGATCTTTCTGGCGTTACTGGGCAAGCAGTACGGCGTGACGCCCGAGGGCTGGCAGGCGGCGGCCGGTGACTACGGCCAGCCCGGCACCCACATGTCGGTGGCCGACGTTGTCGACGCCCGTTCGCTTGGTCAGGTGCGATCGCACAAGAAACAGATGAAGGCAGCGGCCAAGGCGGCAAAGCAGTAGGTAGTAGGAGGGAAGGGCGACAACGTGAAGACACACATAACGTGTCCGTGCGGCGAAGCCATCGTCGGAAAGGACGAGGACGAGTTGGTCGAGCTCACGCAGGCCCACCTCGCCAGCGTTCACCCGGGTCTCGAATACGACCGAGACGCGATCCTGTTCATGGCGTACTGAGGCTCGCGTCTCGGCCGACTCAACGGTGGTGCTAGGGCACCACCGTTGAGCCGATGGTGGGCATGAACTGGCATTGCCGTTCTTTGGTGGTGACCTGCCCGAAGATCGTCGACATGATGCTGCCCGAACCGGTGTCGGCAATCCCGGTCAACGTTGTGGGCCCCTCCGGATTGATGTCGGAGCGCGGCTTGAGCGTCACGCTTCCGGATTTGCCGGTGGTCAGGTTCACCCAGGTGACGTTCAACGGCAGCCGCTGCACCTCGGCGGGGCCGGGGGTGCCGACCGCGGTGAACACATAGGCGGTCTGGCCGGGCCCGGGGCCGGGCGTCGGGATGGTGGCCGGGCCCGCAACCGAGAGGGCGGTGGCGATGATGTTGCTGCCGTCCGCCAGGCAGTTCGTGCCGATCGAGGGGTACATGAAGTCCTGCGTGGGCGGGGCGTCAGGGCCAAAGCCCGGTGCCGCGGCCGGTGCCGGCGCGGGTGCGGCCGCTTCGGGTGCGGGAGCGGCGGCGGGGGCAGGAGCCGGAACGGGCGCAGGTGCGGCCACGGGTGCGGCCACGGGTGCGGCCGGCGGTGCGGCGGGGGCAGGTGCCGGCGCTGGTGCGGCCGCGGCCGGTGCTGGTGCGGGTGCCGCGGGTGCTGGTCCCGGTGCCGCCGCGGGTGCTGGCGCGGTGCCAGGCGCCGACGCGGGAGCTGCCGCCGCCGGTGCCGGCGCGGACGCGGGCGGTGCGCCGGCCGGCGCCGCTACCGGTGCTGGACCCGCTGCATGCGCGGGATCGATACCCGCGGGCAGATGTGCGAGTGTCCCAGGCTCGGCGCCCGGGGCCGGCACATGCGGCACCGGGGCACTGGCCGGCGGGGCGACCTCAACCGGGGCGGCGGCCGGAGCCGGCACGCCTAGCGGAGGTGATCCGGGGGCCGGGTTCACCGGCTCCTGGACGAACTGGTTGACCGAAGACGCGACGTTGCGGGATTCGGTCGGCGCCGCCGGGTTGTGCGCAAATGCCTGCGCAGCTGCCATCAGCAACTGCGTCGCCTGCTCGGGATTGCCGGCCGCTTGCTGGATTATCGGACTCAGTTGAGCCAACGCCGGCAGACCCGGTAGCTGTGGGTTGGGGTTGGGCTGCGGCGCCGCCGGGTCGGCTGCCGCGCCCGGGCAAAGCCCGAACGCGGCAGCCGAGGTGACGACGACGGCGGCCAAACCTTTGGACAGACTCCAAGTGCTTGCCACGTAATTTCTCCCGGTCCTAGATGATGGTTTTAGCCGTCGGACGAGACGCTCAGGGCAGGGCCGCGAGCAACGTCTGGGGCTGGTTTGCAGGTGCGGCCGGCGCAGCGCCGGGGGCCGGGAGTCCCGGAATGGCGCCCCCGGTCAGCCCCGGCAGAGCGGCCTGAGCCAGACCGGGAATTGCCGACGCCAACCCCGGAAGTGCGGCCGCTGGTGCCGCCGGAGCGGCGGGTGCCGGTGCGGTGAGCCCCGGGATCGGGGCGTTCACCCCGGGGATGGACGGCGTTACCGCCGTCGCGGGGGACGGCGCAACCGGCGCGGCCGGCGCGGTAATCCCCGGAATCGGGGTGTTCACGCCGGGAATCGCCGGGGTGACCGCCGGGGCGGTCGCCGGGGCGGCCGGGGCCAGCCCGGGCAGCACCGAGCCGAGGCCGGGTGCTGCGGGCACCGGCTGCGGAGCCTGCGGGGCGCCGAGCAACGGCGTGGTGCCCAGGGCCGTCGCCAGGTTCTGCAGGATTTGGGGCGCATTAGCGGCCGAGCTGATCAGCTGCTGCGGGATGTTGGGAGCAGGAGCCGGCGCCGGCGCCGGGTCTGCATGGGCGATTCCGCCCGTCAGTAGTGCAGCGGACGAACCGACCAAGACGGCGGCGGCGCGTACGTACGTCCAGATGGTTGGCATGACTCTCCCTGGTTATTAGTGACAGGTCCCGGGTGATGGTTGGTAGTGACAGGTCCCGGTTGCCGAAGCTATCGCGGTACGGATGTGACTCAAGTGACACGTGTGGCATTTATTTGATCGTTATGGATACGAGCGATAGCGGTGACCGGTCACCTGGGGAATTGGGTCGGCACTAGAGTCGGTCGCATCGACACGACCTCGGCCGCCCCGGCGGCAAGCACCACTCGGCACAAGGCGGTATCGCCGAAGGTCTGGGGGCGCCGTGGCGCGCCGTTGCTGCTGGTGTTCAGCGTCGCTGCGCGACTCGCCTGGACCTACCTGGCGTCCAACGGAGCGAACTTTGTCGATCTGCATGTCTACGTCGGCGGAGCGGCGGCCCTTGACCACCCGGGCAGCCTGTACAGCTACGTTTACGCAGATCAGACGCCGGACTTTCCGCTGCCCTTCACGTATCCGCCGTTTGCGGCGGTCGTCTTTTACCCGCTGCACCTGCTGCCTTTCGGGCTGGTCGCATTCCTGTGGCAGCTCGCGACCATCGCCGCGTTGTACGGCGCGGTCCGGATCAGCCAGCGTCTGATCGGCGTGCCGGCCGAGCGCGGTCACCGCGCCGCGATGGTGGGGACGGCGGTCGCCATCTGGATCGAGCCGCTGCGCAGCACCTTCGACTACGGGCAGATCAACGTCCTGCTGATGCTTGCGGCGCTGTGGGCGGTTTACACCACGCGATGGTGGTTATCGGGCCTGTTGGTTGGCGTGGCGGCGGGCATCAAACTGACGCCGGCGATCACCGCCGTCTATCTGGCCGGCGTCCGGCGCTGGCGTGCCGCGGTGTGTTCGGCGGTCGTGTTCCTTGTCTCCGTCGGTGTGTCGTTGCTGATCGTGGGTGATCAGGCTCGCTACTACTTCACCGATCTGCTGGGCGACGCGCACCGGGTCGGGCCCATTGCGACGTCGTTCAATCAGTCCTGGCGCGGCGCAATCTCGCGAATCCTCGGCCATGACGCGGGCTTTGGCCCGCTGGTGTTGGCCGCCATCGCTGTCACGGCGGTGCTGGCGGTCCTGGCCTGGCGAGCGCTCGAGCCCGCCGATCACCTGGGCAAGCTACTGGTGGTCGAACTCTTTGGTTTGCTGCTCTCGCCGATCTCGTGGACCCACCATTGGGTGTGGTTGGTGCCGTTGATGATCTGGCTTCTCAGCGGCCCGCTGCGCGATCGCCTCGGCGCGCGGATCCTGGGTTGGGGTTGGCTGGCGCTCACCGTCATCGGCGTGCCGTGGTTGCTGAGTTTCGCCCAGCCGACCATCTGGCAGATCGGCCGACCCTGGTACCTGGCGTGGGCCGGACTGGTCTATGTGGCGGCAACGCTGGCGACCCTCGGCTGGATTGCGACGACGCGTCAGCGGGCGCGCTAGTCCCGGTCGCGCGGCGAGGCGCTGGTCAGTCGCCGACGATGCCGTTGATGTCGCGGGCCATGTCGATGTCGTTTTGCGTGATGCCGCCCGCCGAGTGCGTAACGAGTGCGAAAGTAACCGTCCGCCAACGGATGTCGATGTCCGGGTGATGGTCCTTGCTTTCCGCGTGCTCGGCTACCCGGCGCACGGCATCGATCCCATCGAGAAAAGATGCAAACTTGATGGATCGGCGCAGCGCTCCATCGGCCCGTTGCCAGCCGTTGAGGCCGGGCAGTTCGGCGTCTACTTGCTCATCCGTTAACACAGCCATGTGGCCAACGGTACGCCGTGGGTTCATGGGTGTTGCCTAGCCCATCCGGGTTCTGCGGCATCGGGATCGGTGTGGCAGTTCGTCGTTGCGCGCCATCATGTTTCGCTTGCCCGAAGCCGGCTTGGCGCGCAGTCAAGGCTGCGGTGGCGCAGGGCTGGGGGTGTTGGGGCAACACGGCTTCGGTCGGATCGCAGTCCGCCGGATCTGGGATGTGGCGCTGCCGGGTCGACTCGGCGAGATACCGTCACTGGCGATGCCGAATCAGCCGAATCAGATCGTCGTTGCCGGAGCCATCATCTGCGGCGCCACCGTATTGGTGGCGCAGCGGGTCCGGCCGCCGGAGCTGGCCGGTCGATGGGAGCTTCCCGGCGGAAAGGTTGCTGGCGGCGAGACCGAGCCTGCCGCGCTGGCTCGCGAGCTGGTCGAAGAACTCGGACTCGGCGTCGACGATGTCGCGGTCGGCGAGCGGTTGGGGGCCGACGTTGTGCTGGATGAAAAGACCGTATTGCGGGCATACCGGGTGCGGTTGCTGCGCGGGCACCCATGCGCGCGCGATCACCGTGCGCTGCGCTGGGTGACGGCCGATCAACTAGACGATGTCGACTGGGTACCGGCCGATCGGTGCTGGCTTGCCGACCTGGACCGGGCGCTGCGGCCAGCCCCGCCGACGGGTTGACCGGCCGCCTGCCACGCCCTGATCGGGATGGTGTTGCTCACGCTGTGACCCGTAGCCGGTCGATGCCCGATGTGGCCGCGCGAAGTGGTTCGGTGGCGCTACGACGCGGGTGGTAGGCCCTTTTTGGCCGATTCCCGGGGCTCACCGGGGGCGACACGCCGAGCGCGACAGCCCGAACCGGGGGCTCGGTCGACGGGTCGACTCACCGGCCCAGTTCGCCTTCCGCTGCCTGCGCTGCCACAATCACCGACGTGCTATTCCGCAATGTCGCCATCGTCGCTCACGTCGACCACGGCAAAACCACCCTGGTTGACGCGATGTTGCGGCAATCCGGTGCCCTCACCGAACGCGGTGAAGTCCAGGAACGCGTCATGGACAGCGGTGACCTGGAAAGGGAAAAGGGCATCACCATCCTGGCCAAGAACACCGCCGTGCACCGACACCACCCGGATGGAACGGTGACGGTGATCAACGTCATCGACACCCCGGGCCACGCCGACTTCGGCGGCGAGGTCGAGCGCGGGTTGTCCATGGTGGACGGGGTGCTGCTGCTGGTCGACGCGTCCGAGGGCCCGCTGCCACAGACCCGGTTCGTGCTGCGCAAGGCGCTGAGCGCGCATCTGCCGGTGATCCTGGTGGTCAACAAGACCGACCGGCCTGATGCCCGCATCAAAGAGGTGGTCGAGGCCAGCCACGACCTGCTGCTCGATGTCGCGTCCGATCTCGATGACGAGGCTGCCGCGGCGGCTGAGCATGCGCTGGGGCTGCCGACGCTGTACGCATCGGGGCGCGCGGGCATCGCGAGCACCGTCGAGCCGGCCGATGGTCAGGCGCCCGAGGGCACCAACCTGGATCCGTTGTTCGACGTCCTGCTCGAGCACGTTCCGCCGCCGCAAGGCGACCCCGAGGCTCCGCTGCAGGCCCTCGTCACCAACCTGGACGCGTCGGCCTTCCTCGGCCGGCTCGCCCTGGTCCGCATCTACAACGGCAAGCTGCGCAAGGGCCAGCAGGTGGCTTGGCTACGCGAGGTGGACGGGGTGCCCGTGATCACGAGCGCCAAGATCACCGAATTGCTGGCCACCGAGGGTGTCGAGCGCAGCACCACCGACGAGGCGGTCGCCGGGGACATCGTCGCTGTGGCGGGGTTGCCGGAGATCATGATCGGTGACACGCTGGCCGACCCGGACCATGCGCATGCCCTGCCGCGCATCACCGTCGACGAACCGGCGATCTCGGTGACGGTCGGCACCAATACCTCGCCGCTGGCCGGGAAGGTCTCCGGGCACAAGCTGACGGCCCGCATGGTCCGAGGTCGCCTGGACACCGAACTGATCGGTAACGTCTCGATCCGGGTCGTCGACGTCGGGCGCCCGGATGCCTGGGAAGTGCAGGGGCGCGGTGAACTTGCATTGGCCGTGCTGGTCGAGACGATGCGCCGGGAGGGCTTCGAACTCACGGTAGGCAAGCCGCAGGTGGTCACCAAGACGATCGACGGCAAGCTGCACGAGCCCTTCGAGGCGATGACCATCGACTGTCCGGACGAATTCGTCGGAGCCATCACCCAGCTGATGGCCGGGCGCAAGGGCCGCATGGAAGAGATGACGAATCATGCCGCCGGTTGGGTCCGGATGGACTTCATCGTGCCCAGCCGCGGGCTGATCGGCTTTCGCACCGACTTCCTCACCCTGACGCGGGGGACCGGCATCGCCAACGCCGTGTTCGACGGTTACCGGCCGTGGGCGGGGGAGATCCGGGCCCGGCACACCGGGTCGCTGGTGTCGGATCGCTCCGGGGTCATCACCCCCTTCGCGCTGCTCCAGCTTGCCGATCGAGGTCAGTTCTTCGTCGAGCCCGGCGAGGACACCTACGAGGGCATGGTCGTCGGCATCAACCCGCGGGCCGAGGACCTCGACATCAACGTCACCCGCGAGAAGAAGCTGACCAACATGCGGTCATCGACCGCGGACGTGATAGAGACGCTGGCCAAGCCGCTCGAGCTCGACCTGGAGCGGGCCATGGAGTTCTGCGCGCCCGACGAATGCGTCGAGGTGACACCGGAGGCCATCCGGGTTCGCAAGGTCGAGCTGGACGCCACCTCGCGGGCTCGCAGCCGGTCCCGGGCCAAGGCCCGAGGTTAGCTTGGGGGCGCCCCGCGAACGCGAGCGTGACGCCAGTGCGAAATCCGGTTCGGTTTTTCGCAGCTGCATCACGCGCGAGGACCGCCTCGATACCCTGGTGGGTGTGTTCAGCCCAGTACGCCGCGTTTGCCTGACGGTCGGCGTGCTGATCACAGCGCTAGGTGTGGCGCTGTCTGGTTGTACGGTGAGTCCGCCTCCGGCGCCGCAGAGCACCGACACGACCCACAACACCCCACCGCCGCCGCCGCATCCGACCCAGATCATCATGGGCATCGACTCGATCGGCGCGGGGTTCAACCCGCACCTGCTGTCCGATCTGTCGCCGGTGAACGCGGCGATCAGCGCGCTGGTGCTGCCCAGTGCGTTCCGGCCGGTGCCGGATCCGAACTCGCCGACCGGCTCGCGCTGGGATATGGATCCCACCTTGCTGGTGTCCGCGGAGGTGACCGGCCAATCGCCCTTCACGGTCACCTACAAGATCCGTCCGGAAGCGCAATGGACTGACAACGCGCCGATCGCTGCCGACGACTTCTGGTACTTGTGGCGGCAGATGGTCAGCCAGCCTGGTGTCGTTGATCCGGCCGGCTACGACCTGATCACCGCCGTCCAATCACTGGAGGGGGGCAAGCAGGCCGTCGTCACCTTCGCGCAGCCCTACCCGGCCTGGCGAGAGCTGTTTGACAACCTGCTGCCAGCGCACATCGTCAAGGACGTTCCGGGCGGTTTCGCCGCGGGGCTGGCGCGCACCTTGCCCGTCACGGGCGGGCAGTTCCGGGTGGAAAACATCGACCCGCAGCGCGACGAGATCTTGATCGCCCGTAACGACCGCTATTGGGGGCCTCCGGCCAAACCTTCCCTGATCCTGTTTCGCCGTGCCGGGGCGCCTGCGGCGCTGGCCGACTCGGTGCGCAACGGGGACACGCAGGTGGCCCAAGTTCACGGTGGGTCGGCCGCGTTCGCCCAGTTGTCGGCCATTCCCGACGTGCGGACCGCCCGGATCGTGACCCCGCGGGTCATGCAGCTCACGCTCCGGGCAAATCAGCCCAAGCTGGCCGAAGCGCAGGTGCGCAAGGCGATTTTGGGTTTGCTCGATGTTGACCTGCTCGCCGCTGTGGGGGCTGGCAGCGACAACACCGTCACCTTGGACCAGGCCCAGATCCGTTCACCGAGTGACCCGGGCTATGTACCGACCGCACCGCCGGCGCTGAGTACCTCCGCAGCATTGGCGCTTCTTGAAGGAGCCGGCTACCAGATCGAGAGCAACACCTCGGTTTCGCCGGCGCCGCCGGGGCCGGGCTCCACCACCACGCCGGTCAGCACGGGGCCGCCGGAAGTCATCCGCGGCGGCATCAGCAAGGACGGCAGACAGCTGACGCTGGTCATCGGGGTGGCTGCCAACGACCCGACGTCCGTGGCGGTCGCCAACACGGCGGCCGACCAGTTGCGCAACGTGGGGATCGCCGCCTCCGTACTGGCGTTGGACCCGGTCACGCTCTACGGCGACGCCCTCAACGACAACCGGGTCGACGCGATCGTGGGCTGGCACCAGGCCGGCGGAAACCTCGCGACATTGCTGGCGTCGCGTTATGGCTGCCCGGCGTTGCAGACCACGGAGGTCTGGGAGCCGACGATACCGGCGAACACACCCGCAGCAACCACGGGTTCGATGCCGTCTGCGGTGCCCAGCGCCGTCACACCGGTGCCGCCCGCGCCCAGCGAGCCACCCGGCCCGAACGCACTGTTTCGGGCGCCGTCGAACCTCACCGGCATTTGCGACCCCAGCATCCAGTCGAACATCGATTCCGCACTCAACGGCACCAAGAACATCAACGACGTGATCACCGCGGTCGAGCCGCGGCTGTGGAACATGTGGACCGTGCTGCCGATCTTGCAGGACACCACCATCGTTGCGGTCGGCCCCAGCGTTCGGAATGTCAGCTTGTCTGGCTCGGTGCCGGTCGGCATCGTCGGTGACGCCGGCCAGTGGGTGAAGACCGGCCCCTAGCTTCCGCCGTTGCTCCCGTAAAGCTATGGGAAATGGCCATTTTCGCTTTCGTTCCGCGCTCTATTGGGCCAATCATCAACGGATTGTGCAGAAACCGCGCAGTCGCCGCCCACATCGCGATACGCTCCGCTCAGGGCTGCCCTGATCGGGCCGGGGATGGCCAGCAATCAAGCTAGCGAAGCCATTGAAGCCGTGGTGGGGAGGCCCGAAATGTCTTTTGTATTTGCGGAACCGCAGTATTTGAGTGCGGCAGCAACCGATTTGGCAAGTATTGGCTCGACGATAAACACGGCCGGCAGCGCCGCAGCGTTGGCTACCACCGGTGTGATCCCGGCAGGTCTCGATGAGGTGTCGGCGGGCATCGCGGCCTTGTTCGGTGCACACGGCCAGGCTTATCAGGAGCTCAGCGCCCGGGCGGCGCTGTTTCACGATGAGTTTGTCCGAGTGCTCAGTGCCGGCGCGGACGCCTATGCGAGCAGCGAAGTCGCCAATGCGCAAGCGGTGCTCGCGGCCGGGCCGGGCGGGCTCTTTGAACAGGTTGGCCGGGTGCAGGCTGGCTTCACCGCCAACCTGGTCAGCGGCGAACTCGCGTTCAACCAGGCGCTGGTCGCCAACGAGGCGGCCGTGATTGAGGCGGTTGGCGGCGCCAACAGCTTGGTCGGAGGGGTGATCTACGGCGGCTTCAACGCCACCAACTTGGTGGTGGGGACGGGCCAACAATTCGTGAACACCCTTGTGGGGGCCCAGATTCCGGCGAGTCTGAGCACCAGCTTGCTGCTCGGTGGACAGGTGCCCGGTGCTCAGATCGGTGCCGGCCTTTCTGGAGTGGTGCAGACCGGCCAGTCGTTGGCCGGCAGCTTCAACGCTGCGCTTTCGGGCATGGGAACCCAACTGAGCGCCGCTCTGAGCGGGAGCCTCAGTGCTGGGCTCCCGGATCTGTCGAGCCTGGGTGCCCAGCTCGGCGCTGGGCTGTCGGGCGACTTGAGCGCAGGATTGCCCAGCGTTTCCGGGCTGGTGCAGACGGGGCAGGTGCTGGCCGGCAGCATCAACGACGCCGTCAGTGGGCTGGGTTCTCAGGTGGCCGGTGTCCTGTCGGGCGCCGTCGGCGGTGAGCTTCCAGACTTGTCCGGCCTGGTGCAAGCCGGGGCGGTGCTGATGGGCGGCTTTGGCACTGCCCTTTCGGGTTTGGGCGCTCAATTGGGCGCGGCTCTGTCCGGGAGTTTGGGTACGGCAGTGCCCGGGCTCGCTGCGCTGATCCAGACCGGTGAGTCGCTGGCCGGCGGCTTCAACGCTGCGCTTGGCACGTTGGGCACCCAGGTGAGTGGGATGTTGTCGGGCGGCCTGGGTGGTGGGTTACCGGGGCTTGCCGCGCTGATCCAGACCGGTGAGTCGCTGGCGGGTGGTTTCGGCACCGGACTCACCGGGTTCATGGGTGGTGTTGACGTGCTGGGCAACTTGGGTGGTGAGCTGTCCGCTGTAGGCGCTCAGTTCAATGCCGCCGTCGCGGCGGGATTGACCGGTGACTTCTCCGGGTTCCCGGTACTGGTGGACACCGTGTCGGGCCTGCCCGGTGCGGTGCTCGCGCAACTGGGTCAAGCCCAAAACGGGGTATTGGCCGGTCTTGTCGACGTCCAGCTCGCGTTCAACCAGTCCTTGGTTGCCAATGAGGTTGCGCTGCAACAGGCCTTGTTCGGCACCGATGCGGCGCTCAACGGCGCGGTCAACCACGGGTTCAACGCGGTGAACCTACTGGTGGGTACGGGAGAGCAAGCCGTCAATGCCGTGCTGGGTGCCCCGACGCCGGCCAGCTTTACCGGCAGCCTGCTCGTCGGCGGCTCGCTCGAGGGCGACATACCGACCGGTGGCCTGCCTGGTGTGGCGCACCAGTTGCTGTTGCTCAACGCGGCTTTGGGAGGCCCAGCACTGGTCGATGCGTCGTGGTTGAGCCAGTTCGGCCAAGCCCAAGCGGCTTTCAATGCTGATGTGCTCAGCGGTCAACTGGCCTTCAACGGATCACTGGTCACCAATGAGATGGCTTTGCAGCAGGCGATTTTCGGCACCGACAGTGCCCTCAATGGTGCGGTGAACCACGCCTTCAACATGGTCAACTTCACTCTGGGTGCGGGACAGCAGACCGTCGACGCGCTCTTGGGCGTCCCGGTGCCCGCGGACTTTACCGGCAGCCTGCTGGCCAGTGGTTCGGCCGATGCCTTCGGTGGCGTGACGACCGGTGGCTTGCTCGGTGCGGTGGAGCAGAAATTTCTGATGGATGGGGCCTTCCTGAGCGTCTTCGGTGTTCCAATCCAGGCGACACTCGACGGCCGCCTGCCGGAGCTGATCGGTCAGCTGACCGGCTCCGCCTCGGGTGGTGTTGAGGTAGGGACCGAGGTCGGTGGTGAAATTCCTGAGTAGCTATCGCTAGGGGCGCGATCGTGGCGGCACTAACGCGGCACCAGCGTTGATGTGCGTCAGATTTGAATATTTCTGGATCAATTGGTGAAAACCCGGCATGTCTGCACCGGAGCGGGGCTAGGCTCTGTGCATTCGCACTAGCCGCACGACCGGGCTGTGCGCTCAGTGGTCGTGCGCTTGAACCGGTGGTGATGCACGATGTCGCTCTTGACAACCGCTCCGTAAGTACTGGCCTCGGCTGCAACAGATTTGGCGGGCATTGGTTCGACGATCAACGCGGCCGGCACAACGGCGGCGGTGGCGACGACGAGCGTGTTACCGGCGGCCGCCGACGAAGTGTCGACCGCAATCGCCGCGTTGTTCGATGCGCATGGCCAGGCCTATCAACGGCCCAGCGCGCAGCTTTCGGAGTTTCATGATCAGTTCGTCCGAACCTTGAACGCGGGTGCGCAAGCCTATGCCGGCGCGGAATCGGCCAATGCCTCGCCACTGCGGGTAGTGGCTGCAGCCGCGGCGTCCTCGAGCCCCTTGGAACAACTCGAGCAGCTGCAGATCAACTTCAACACGTTCCTGGTCAACAACGAGCTCGTATTCAACCGTGCGCTGGTGGCCAACGAGGTCGCGTTCGAGAAACTAATCTTTGGTACCGACAGTGCTCTCAATGGGGCACTCAACCGGGGCTTCAACGCGGGCAATCTGTTGTTGGGAACCGGCGAGCAAACCATCAACACCCTCCTGGGTGCTCCGGTGCCAACGAACTTCACCTCGAGTCTGCTGCTGGGCAGTTCGGCTCAGGTGTTCAACGACGGCCAGATCGGCGGCCTGCTCGGCGCCTTCGATCAGAGCCTGATGGTTCCCACCGACTTGGTTGGCATCTTCGCGGGCAGTGGGTCGCTGCTGCCGTCGGCGTCAAGTGTGTTCCCGGCCGCTGCACAGGCGCTGTCAGCAAGTCCGGTAGGTGATTTCATGGAGCAGCTGGAAGCGGCTCAGATTGGCTTCAACACCGCAATGGTGAACAATCAGCTCAGCTTCAACCACGCCCTGGTCGCCAACGAAGTGGCGTGGGAGCAGCGTGTCTTCGGTACCGATAGCGCCCTCAATGGTGCGCTCAACCGCGGCTTCAATGTCGCCAACCTGCTCATCGGAACGGGCGAGCAGGCCGCAAACACCCTCGTTGGTGCGCAGGTCCCGGCAAACTTCACCTCTAGCCTGCTGCTCGGCAGTTCCGCTCAGGTCTTCAATAGCGGCGAGATCGGCGGTCTGGTGGGCGCCTTCGACCAGAGCTTGGTGATGGGCGCCGACTTGGTCGGCTTGATCACTGGCGCATAGGTACAACGCCGCGGTTGTGTGCGTTCGTTCAGCTGTCCGACGGCGCGGGGCGCTTGGGGGGGATGACCGTGTCGACGATGAGTGCCAATTCACGCCGATTCGGCGGCGTCCCGGTGAGGATGAAGTGCTGGTTCATCAACGCGGGCCCGATGCGTGCGGTAAACGGGGTAACGGTGTCGGGATCCAGGTCACCTTCGCGGATGGCGGCCCGCAGAACCGAATCGATGATCTTGAGTCGGGGATGGACCACGGAGTTGGCGAAGATGGCACGCAGTTCGGGCTCGTGTATCAGCTGGCCGATGGCCACCAGGCCCGGGAACTCGGTCTTGCCGGCGAGGACATCGCGGTGTGCGGTGAAGACGGTCAGCAGGTTCTCTCGAGCTGACCGCCCGGGGCGCGGTTCCGGGGGTGGCGGCACGGCATATTGCAGCGCGGCCTGGACCAGGTCATGTTTGCTCGCCCAACGCCGATACAGCGCGGCCTTGCCGGTCTGGGCGCGCGCCGCGATGCCCTCCATGGTCAGCTTGCCGTAGCCGACTGCGATGAGCTCGGCCAGGGTGGCCGAATACAAGGCCCGTTCGAGCACCTCGCCGCGTCGCCGGCTCCGGTAGGGGGTTAGCATGGGTTCGGACAGCTGCGCCATCATTCAATAGTAGCCGTTAGCGTCTCTTATTTCTCGGAATCGAACGCAATTGCGTTGTTAACGCTTGTCACTGCAAATATTACAAGCAGCCCACCGATTTCTGGACGGGTCGCGTGGCCGGGATGGGCCGCGGCCGTGCGTGTGGCGGGTAGGGAAGGTAGGGAAGGAATCCATGCCTGAGACACCGCGTCTGCTGTTCGTCCATGCACACCCCGACGATGAGAGCCTCAGCAACGGCGCGACGATCGCCCATTACGCCGCGCGCGGGGCGCAGGTCCACGTCGTCACCTGCACCCTAGGTGAAGAGGGTGAGGTTATCGGCGACCGATGGGCCCAACTTGCGGTCGATCACGCCGACCAACTCGGCGGCTACCGCATCGGTGAACTCACCGCGGCATTGCAGCGGCTGGGGGTCGATGCGCCCATCTACCTTGGTGGTGCGGGCCGCTGGCGGGACTCGGGCATGGCTGGCACCGAGCAGCGGGGTCGGCGCAGATTCGTCGACGCCGACGACCGGGAGGCGGTCGGGGCGCTCGTCGCGATCATTCGGGAGCTGCGCCCGCACGTCGTGGTGACTTATGACCCCGACGGCGGCTATGGCCACCCTGACCACGTCCAGGCACACGTCGTTACCACTGCCGCGGTGGCCGCGGCGGGCTCGGTGGGCGACTGCGACTACCCGGGTGACCCCTGGGTGGTGCCGAAGTTCTACTGGACGATCTTGGGGCTGAGCGCGTTCCTGGCGGGCCGGCAGGCGCTGACGCCCGACGATCTACTACCGGAGTGGGTGCTACCGCCCGAAGACATCCCCTTTATCTACCCGGACGAACGCATCGACGCCGTCGTGACCGGCGATTCGGACGCGCGGGCAGCCAAAATCGCCGCGCTTGCGGCGCACGCGACCCAGGTCACCGTCGGCCCGTCCGGACGCGCGTGTGCGCTGTCCAACAACATGGCGTTGCCGATTCTGGCCGATGAGCACTACCTGCTTGTCGCTGGTAGGGCGGGGGCCCGCGACGAGCGTGGCTGGGAAACAGATCTGCTTGCTGGTCTGGGCTTCACCGGGTTCGGCACGTAGGCTGCCAATCAGGCAGCCATGGAAGGAAACCCGTATGGACCCCGACCTGGACCCCAACTTGCAGCATTGGCAGGACAGGCTGGACAGTCTGCAGTGGGTCATCGGTTCGATCCTGTCCCAGATCGATAGCGTCCCGACCTGACCGCAACCCAATCGCGCGTCGTCTCGAGTGAAGAGGCCGGCGCAATCGATCCCGCGATACGTGCCGTAGTGCTGACGTTGTTGGCCGTGGACGGCGTCCTGTCTGCATTGATGGGGGCTCTGCTGCTGCCGACCTACTTGGGTTCGGTGCCCTTTCCGATCAGTGCACTGATCAGCGGACTGGTCAACGCCGCGCTGGTTTGGGCGGCCGAGCGATGGACCACATCCCATCGGGTGGCGGCGCTGCCGTTATGGACATGGCTGGCGACCGTGGCGGTGCTGAGCTTCGGTGGGCCCGGCGACGACGTGGTGCTCGGTGGGCGTGGAGTGATGGCCTACGGCGCGCTGATCCTGATCGTGCTGGGGGCTCTGCCGCCGGGATGGGTGCTCTGGCGGCGCCAAGTCCGCGACCGGCCCAACGGTGCCTAGCCGCGCGGACCGGGGCGGTGCTCAGCTGCTCAGAACGGCAGCGGCGGGAACGGCGGGAAGAAGTTCCGTATCCAGTTGATCTCGGTTTGGATGAATTGGTTGACCGACGCCGTGGTCGCCGACCAGAAGTTGCTCAGCCCCTGACTGAACGTGATGGTGCCGTCTAGCCAGTCGAGCGTATTGAACAGGCCGCTTTGCACTATCGGCTCAAAAAGGTAGTAGAAGAAATTGATCTGAGGCGCCAGGATGCCGATCCATGGCACCCACCCCACCGCCCACGAGGCGAGGTTGAAGCCGTACTGCACCCACGGCTCGACGGCGAGGTAGAAGTTCTGGATGGCGGTGGCCACCGACACGGGAAGGATTGCTGCCGGCGCGGCGGCGGCGCTGGCGATCGGTCCCAGCAGCGAGCCCGAGGCCGCCGCGGTGGCGGCGCCGCCCGTCGGCGCCAGCGCCAACATGCTGGCGTTGGCGCCCAGCGCGTTGGAGCCGGCGCCCGCGAAAACACTCTGGACCTGGCTCACCGCGTTGGCCACGATGCCGCCCTGGCCCATCAGCGGCTGCCCGAGCAGCTTCTCGGCGGGGCTGTTCACCGCACTCAGCAGGGTCTTGGCGGCGTTGGCCTCGGCGGATGCATAGGAGTTGGCGCTGGTGTTCAACGCCGCGGCGAATTGATCGTGAAAGGTCGAGAGCTGCGAACTGAGCCGCTGATAGATCTCGCCATGTGACGAGAACAGAGCCGCGACCTGGGCTGATACCTGGTCGCCGGCGGCTGCGAGCACTCCGGTCGTCGGAGCCGACGCTGCGGCGTTGGCCGAGCTGATGGTTGTACCAATACCGGCTACATCCGAAGCGGCTGCCGTCAGCGCCTCCGGCACGGCGGCCACATACGACATGGCGTAACACCCCCTGCTGTACCTACTTGGCTGCTAGCGTATCGCGATCGGCGGCGGTTCGCCCCGGACTCACCAAACACATGGCGCGTGCTGGTCCGTCGAGTGCCGGCCCGGCCCTGCCGCTACTGTTGCGCATATGGCACCCGCCAAGGCTCGAATTGTGGACGCACGGATGAAATCGGGGCGTGGGGAAGTTACACCAACGTGCCGCTGACCTCGCGCCAGGAGCCCACCGCCCTGCCCAGCCCCGTCGTTCCGCCCAAGCCCAGTGCATCGGCGCTGCGGCGGGTACTACGGCGCGCGCGAGACGGTGTTGCGCTCAACATCGACGAGGCCGCCGTCGCGATGTCGGCGCGCGGCGACCAGCTGGCTGAGCTGTGTGCCAGCGCGGCCCGAGTGCGTGACGCTGGTCTGGAATCGGCCGGACGCCGCGGTACGGGCGGTGGTCTGCCGATCACCTATTCGCGCAAGGTATTCATCCCGGTCACCCATCTATGCCGTGACAACTGCCACTACTGCACGTTCGTCACCGTCCCGGGCAAGCTGCGGGCCCAAGGCGCCGGAATGTATCTGGAGCCCGACGAGATCCTCGATATCGCACGGCGGGGGGCCCAACTTGGCTGCAAAGAGGCCCTGTTCACCCTTGGGGATCGTCCCGAGCAACGTTGGCCAGAGGCGAAGGAGTGGCTGAGCGAGCGCGGCTATGACACCACGCTGGCCTATGTGCGGGCCATGGCGATCCGGGTGCTCGAAGAGACTGGGCTCTTGCCGCACTTGAATCCGGGGGTGATGAGCTGGTCGGAGATGTCGCTGCTCAAACCGGTGGCGCCGTCGATGGGCATGATGCTGGAGACGACGTCGCGGCGGCTGTTCGAAACCAAAGGCCTCGCGCACTATGGCAGCCCGGACAAAGACCCGGCGGTGCGGTTGCGCACTCTGACCGACGCCGGTCGGCTTTCCATACCGTTTACCACCGGTCTGCTGGTCGGCATCGGTGAGACGCTGGCCGAGCGGGCTGACACGCTGCATGCGATTCGTAAGTTGCACAAAGAGTTTGGCCACGTCCAGGAAGTGATCGTGCAAAACTTCCGGGCCAAGGAACACACCGCAATGGCAGCGGTTCCCGACGCCGGAATCGAGGACTACCTGGCGACGGTCGCGGTCGCCCGGCTGGTGCTCGGCCCGGGAATGCGCATTCAGGCGCCACCGAATCTGGTTTCCCAAGATGAATGTGCGGCGCTGATCGGTGCCGGTGTCGACGACTGGGGTGGCGTGTCGCCGCTGACGCCCGACCACGTCAACCCGGAGCGGCCGTGGCCCGCATTGGACGACCTGGCCGCCGTGACTTCGGGAGCGGGCTACGAACTGGTGCAGCGGTTGACCGCGCAACCCAAGTACGTGCAGGCGGGGGGCGCCTGGATCGACCCGCGGGTGCGCAGACATGTTGTGGCGCTGGCTGATCCGGCGACTGGTTTTGCACGTGAGGTCAACCCGGTGGGTCTGCCGTGGCAGGAGCCTGACGATGTCGCGTCGTCAGGTCGGGTGGATCTCAATGCGGCGATCGACACAGAGGGACGCTGCACCGAGGCGCGCAGCGACCTCGACAGCGCTTTCGGTGACTGGGATGCGGTCCGTTCACACGTGCACGAGCTGGCGGCCCGTGGTCCCGAACGCATCGACACCGATGTCCTGGCCGCTCTGCGTTCCGCCGAGCGTTCTCCCGCGGGCTGTTCCGACGAGGAATATCTTGCGCTGGCCACCGCTGACGGACCCGCCTTGGAAGCTGTTGCGGCGCTTGCAGATTCGTTGCGACGCGATGCGGTCGGTGACGACGTGACCTTTGTGGTCAACCGCAACATCAACTTCACCAACGTTTGTTACACCGGCTGCCGATTCTGCGCGTTCGCGCAGCGCAAGGGCGACGCCGACGCCTACTCACTGTCGGCGGACGAGGTCGCCGATCGCGCCTGGGAAGCCCACGTGGCCGGAGCGACCGAGGTGTGCATGCAGGGGGGCATCGATCCCGAACTTCCGGTTACCGGCTACGCCGACCTGGTGCGTGCGGTCAAGGCTCGGGTGCCCTCGATGCACGTGCACGCGTTCTCTCCGATGGAGATCGCCAACGGTGTGACCAAGAGCGGGCTGAGCATCCGCGAGTGGCTGACCGCTCTGCGTGAGGCCGGTCTGGGCACCATCCCAGGCACCGCCGCCGAGATTCTGGACGACGAGGTGCGTTGGGTGCTCACCAAGGGCAAGTTGCCGACGTCGCTGTGGATCGAGATCGTGAGCACCGCGCACGAGGTGGGCCTGCGGTCATCATCGACCATGATGTACGGCCACGTCGACAGCCCGCGGCACTGGATTGCCCACCTCAATGTGCTGCGCGATATCCAAGACCGCACCGGCGGGTTCACGGAATTCGTGCCGTTGCCGTTCGTGCATCAGAACTCGCCGTTGTACCTGGCTGGCGCGGCCAGGCCGGGCCCCACTCATCGCGACAACCGCGCGGTGCATGCCCTGGCGCGGATCATGCTGCACGGCCGCATTCCCCACATCCAGACCAGCTGGGTCAAACTTGGTGTCGAGCGCACTCGAGTGATGCTGAGCGGCGGCGCCAACGACTTGGGCGGGACGCTGATGGAGGAGACGATCTCGCGGATGGCCGGTTCCGAACACGGATCGGCAAAGACCGCTGCCGAACTTGCGGCTATCGCCGCGGGGATCGGTCGGCCGGCGCGCCAGCGCACCACAACGTACGCTTCGTTGGCCGCCTAGCGAGTCGCCGGCACCCGGTGGTTTCCTCCGGAGATTACGTTAATGGGCGCCGCGCCGACTGCTGTGGAGTTATACTGCCGCGCAAGCTATTAGAGTTGTCCGCGGATATCGTCGGACAGTTGCACGCCGCTGCGCCGAACGCGCGTAGCGGGCATCGCGGTTGGGCAATCACGAGCTCGGCGGAAGAAGGCTCAATTGCGTGCGGTGTCATTTGTCGCCGATGTGTATTCTCGCGCACCGCACTCAGGAACGGCGCTCATCTCCCTCATCGGAACTGATCGACTGGACTGCGGTGGGCGTCCGCAGGTAGATGGCATTGCCGTGCAGGAAGTTTGAGTGTCTGCCCCGATTGGCGCGATGCTTGCCGGGGTGGCTGTTAGGGCAGCGCGGAGTCGGGGCACTCGCGGGCGGTTGTCGTGTTGGTAAACCCGGGCAATGTGCCGAGTTTGTCGAATAACCGACAAAAGTGCGCCGGGCCTTGTCGGCTGAGAATGTCGATGTTAACAATAGACGCTTCAACACTTCTCAATACCTAGCTGGGTCGTGGCACACCGATCGGCAAGGACGGATTATGTCTTTTTTGATCGTAACCCCCGAGTTATTTATCAGGGCAGCAACGAATTTGGAGGCCGTTGGCTCGGCGGTGAATGCGGCCAATTCGGCGGTGAGTTGGACGGAGAAGGTAGCCGCAATGGCTGCCGACGAGGTTTCGGGAGCCGTCGCATCTTGGTTCGGCGGGTTTGCCCAGGAGTATCAAACGGCGACCGCTCAAGCGGGGGCGTTTCACGAGCGCTTCCTGCAGACCTTGGCGGCGAGTGCGGCATCCTATGAGCATGCCGAAGCGGCCAACATCTCCTCGATATCTGGCGTCCTTCGATCACTGATGGGTGGTGGTGGCGCGCAGGGTGATTCGGCTGCGCAAAGCGGTGGCGGCGGCAACGCTGGTCAGGCGGCCGAGGGCGCAAGTAGCGGGCAGGCCGCCGCCAGTGGTGGGGCGGTGAGCCCGAATTCCATCGCTGCTGGTGCGACCAACACCACGGCCGCCAGCGCTGTGATGAGCGGAGGAACCGGCAACGGCGGGGCAATCAGTGGCGGTGGCGCTGCCGGCAGTGGTGGCGCCAGCGGTGCGACGACCGCTGCCGCGACCGGCGGTGGCGAACTTGGTGGAAGTGGTGGCGTTGCCGCGCTGAGTAGCGCAGCCGCTACCACCGCCACAGTCAGTAGCGCCTCCACCGGAGACGGCGGCGTGGCGGCGGCGTACTCGCTGACATCGCAATGGGACAGCGGCTTCATCGGGCGCTATACGATCACGAACTCGGCGGATACTGCGGCGAGCGACTGGCAGATCGAATTCGATTTGCCTGCAGACGAATCCATTACCAATGTGTGGAATGGGCAGCTCGTCCAGACTGGCACGCACTACACGGTGACGCCTGAGTCTTGGACACAGACGATCGAGCCGGGCGGGTCGGTCACCGTTGGCTTCCAGGGTGCGCAGACTGGGTCTTACTCGGAGCCTACGAATCTCATCGTCAACGGAGTATCCGTTGGCGGCGGTGGTTCCGGCGACGGCGGTGGCACTGGCACCGGCGGTACTGGCAGCGGGAGCGGCGGTACCGGTGATACGGGTGGTACGGGGAGCGGTACTGGTGATACCGGGGGAACCGGAACCGGAACCGGTGACACGGGCGGAACCGGTGACACGGGCGGTACCGGTGACACGGGTGGTACCGGTGGCACGGGTGGTACCGGTGGCACGGGCGGTACCGGTGACACGGGCGGCACCGGTGACACGGGCGGTACCGGTGACACGGGCGGCACCGGTGACGGCACCGGCACTGGCGATGGTGGTGACACTGGTGGAAGTGGTACCGGCGGCACGGTCGGCGACGGAAAGGTTGCCGCAACGTACACGGTGACATCGCAGTGGGACAACGGGTTCGTTGCGAACTACACGATCAGCAATTCCGGGGATACCGCGCTGACTGACTGGCAGGTCGAATTCGATTTGCCTGCAAACGAATCCATTACCAGCGTGTGGAGCGGGCAGCTCACGCAGACTGGCACGCACTACGCCCTGACCCCGGAGTCCTGGACGCAAACGATCGAGCCAGGTGGTTCGGTCGTGGTGGGCTTCCAAGCGATGCACACTGGCGCCTATTCCGAACCGACGAATGTTCTGGTTAACGGACAACCTGCCAGCGGCGGCGGCACCAGTACCGGTGGTGGCACCAGTACCGGTGGTGGCACCGGCACCGGTGGTACCGGCACCGGTGGTACCGGCACCGGCGGCACCGGTACTAGCAGCGGAGGTGCCCCGGTAGGTGAGTTTTCTCCATACGTCGATATGACACTTTGGCCGAAGTTCGACTATGCGAGTGCAGCCAACGCGGGAATCGATGACGTCACACTGGGCTTCATCGTCACCGGTGCCGATGGCAATCCGTCCTGGGGCACTTTCTATTCGCTGGACGACCCGTGGATTACCTCCGCGATGGCCGAGATGCAGCAAAACGGTATCGACCCAACCATCTCCTTCGGTGGCGCAGCCAACCAGCCGCTCGCTGTTTCGGCTCCCAACGCGACCGCGCTAGCGTCGGACTACCAATTGGTCACCGACACCTACGGAATCTATAAGTTGGACTTCGACATTGAGGGTGCGGCGTTGTATAACGTTCCAGCACTGACCAACCAGGCCCAGGCGATCGCCATGCTGCAGGCGGAGCAGGCCGCTGCCGGGACCCCGGTCCAGGTTTCCTACACCCTTCCCGTGATGCCGACGGGTCTGACCTCCAACGGGGTGCAAGCACTGCAGATCGCCATCGACAATGGCGTGGATGTTGGCCGCGTGAACATCATGACCATGGACTACTTCGACCCCAGCCTGCAGTACGAGGGCAGGATGGGTGACTACGCAATTCAAGCCGCCGAGAGCGTCCACGGCCAGTTGATGACGCTGTATCCGTCGATGTCCAGCGAGGACGCGTGGGCGATGATCAAGGTGACACCCATGATCGGCGTCAACGACGATCCGAGCGAGGTCTTTACCCTCGCCGACGCCGAAAAGCTGGCTGCTTTCGCCGATGAGAACAACCTCGGCGGGCTATCCATGTGGTCGGCAAATCGCGATTTCCCGGGAGCGGTGGGGCAGCTGTCGAATACCAGCAGCGGAGTGAGCCAACAGGCGTGGGATTTCAGCGAGATCTTCGATGAGTTCGCGGAGGATGCCGCCGCCGAGCAGGCCGCTTTGGACTGACCCGACCCCGGCACTGCGCAGGCACCGGATGAGATCCGCAATCACGCTGACGAGAGGTCGCAGCGGCGACGGCGCGATGAGAACGGCTACGGCTGCCCAAAAACAGCGCGACACCTAGCGCTCAGACGTCAGCGATAAACGCGGAAGCCCTCGCGAGCGCTAGGTGACGTGGTGTGCGGCCCCCGAAACGTGGGAGGCGCCTATTCCGCTCAGTAGTTGTTGCAGGACGAGGCGACTGACTCGACCAGCCCGACGTACTGCGACGCCCCAGGCATGGCCTGCAGCTGCGCGGCCATCTGCGCGCGCCGCGGCGGCGGCGACGCCAGGAACGAATGCAGCCAACCCTGCGCCACCGGCGAGGCGTTGAACTGCGCGGCGGCCCCAGGGTCGGTGGCGTTCAGCGCCGCCATCACCTGGCCGTAGTTGCAGGTTGTGTTGATGACCGTATCCAGTGGGCTTGCGGATGCGACCCCCGCGCCGACGCTCAACGACAACGCGAAAGCACCAGCGGCGACACCCAGTCCCGTTAACGACAGCCTCATTTTGTGGACACCTTCCCCAGCTATTGCACCGCCAACGCGGCGACGACATCTGCCCAGCGGTTGCCGCCTTTGAATCAAGACTAGCAGGCCCCGCGGGTTTGCTCCTATCAAACTTTGTATCGGAGGACTCTCTCCGGCTATAACTATCCGCAGTTCAGAGCCGTGGTTGGGGCAGTTTCACCGTAGGCGAAATGGGGTAGCCGGGTAGCCATCACAGGCGGGCGGCAAGCTCGGTGCCCTGTTTGATGGCGCGTTTGGCGTCCAACTCCGCGGCCAGTGCCGCACCGCCGATGATGTGTGGGTCAACGCCGTCGCTGCGCAGGTCGGTCTCCAGGTCGCGCACCGGTTCCTGGCCCGCGCAAATCACCACGCTGTCCACCGCGAGCAGCTGCGGCCGCTGCCGGTCCGGGCCAAAACTGATGTGCAGGCCGTCGTCGCTGATCCGCTCGTAGTTCACCCCGGAGAGCTGGTGAACCCCTTTTGCCTTGACCGAAGCGCGGTGCACCCAGCCGCTGGTCTTGCCCAGGCGCTTTCCCTGTGGCCCCTTGGTGCGCTGCAGCAGATACACCTCACGGGCTGCCGGAGTCGGCAGCGCAGTGGTCAGGGCGCCGCGGGCCTCCTGTGGATCGACAACGCCCCACTCAGCCTTCCATTCCTTGAGGTTCAGGGTGGGCGACGATTCGGTGATCAGGAGTTCGGTGACGTCAAACCCGATGCCGCCCGCGCCGACGACAGCCACGCTCGGCCCGACCGGCTTGGCGCCGGTGATCGCCTCGGTGTAGGTCAATACCTTGGCGTGCGCAATGCCGGGGATGGCCGGTATCCGGGGTGCCACGCCGGTGGCCAGCACCACCTCGTCGTAGCCGGTCAGCTCGTCGGCCGTGGCCCGGGTAGCCAGCCGTACGTCGACGCCGTGCTTGGCCAACATCGTGGAGAAATACCGAATGGTTTCGTTGAATTCCTCCTTACCCGGAATGCGACGGGCCAGGTCGAACTGGCCGCCGATGAAGTCGTTGGCCTCAAACAATGTCACCCGGTGGCCCCGCTGGGCGGTGGCGACCGCCGCCGCCAGGCCGGCGGGGCCGGCCCCGACGACGGCCACGGTGCGGGCACGTTGGGTGGGGGACAGCGTCAACAGCGTTTCGTGTCCGGCTCGGGGGTTGAGCAGACAGGACACCTTCTTCTTGACGAAGACATGATCAAGGCAGGCCTGATTGCACGCGATGCAGGTGTTGATCTCGTCGACCCGGCCGGACTGCGCTTTGAGCACCCATTCCGGGTCGCTCAGCATCGGTCTGGCCATCGATATCAGCGCCACGTCGGTGTCGGCCAGGATCTGCTCGGCGGCCTGAGGCATGTTGATCCGGTTGGATGTCATCACCGGGATGCTGACCTGCTCGGCTACCGCATTGCTGATGTCGACGAACGCGCCGCTGGGCACCGAGGTGACGATCGTTGGAATTCGCGCCTCGTGCCACCCGAAACCGGAGTTGATGATCGTGGCACCGGCTGATTCCAGTTCGGTTGCCAACGCCACGATTTCGTCCCAGCTCTGGCCGCCCTCGACATAGTCGGCCATCGACATCCGGTAGCAGATGATGAAGTCGGGGCCGACCGCGGCGCGGGTGCGCCGGACGATCTCGACGGGGAATCGGCGGCGCTTGGCCGGTGTCCCGCCCCACGAGTCGGTGCGCTTGTTGGTTCGGGGTGCCAGAAACTGGTTGAGCAGATACCCTTCGCTGCCCATGATTTCGACCCCGTCGTAGCCCGCTTCTTGGGCCAGCTGTGCGCATCGCGCGAAGTCCGCGATGGTGGCTTCCACGCCGCGCGAGGTCAGTTTGCGCGGCCGAAACGGATTGATCGGGGCCTTGATCGAGGAAGCGCTGACCGAAAGGGGGTGATACGCATAGCGTCCCGCGTGCAGGACCTGGAGCAGGATCTTGGCGTCCGCGTCGTGCACCGCACCGGTGATGCGCCGGTGCCGCCGGGCCTCGGCCGGCGTCACCAGTTCGGAGGCGAACGGGTAGAGCCAACCGGTGCGATTGGGTGCGTACCCGCCGGTGATCAGCATTCCGACGCCACCGCGGGCCCGCTCGGCGAAGTACTCGGCGAGTCGGTCGGTGTCCTTGGACCGGTCCTCCAATCCAGTGTGCATCGAACCCATGACCACGCGGTTACGCAGTGTGGTGAACCCGAGATCCAACGGAGACAACAGATTTGGGTAGGGACTGGTCATCATTTCTCCTCGAGTGCTTGAGCTACCTCGCCGAGCCATTCGATGGCACTTTCTTCGGCCCGGATTCCGCCGCGCAGCACGACGTACTGATGCAACGCGGCGCCACTGAGTGCCGACGGATCCGGAAAGCTGTGCTTTTCGATTCCGCGGTAGGTGTCTAGCGCCTGGACACGTTCGGCGCGCAGCGCGGCGACTTGGCTGCGCAGCGTTTCCCTATCGCCATATACGGCACCGCGCAGCTTGACCGCGATGTCGCGAGTGCTGCTGTCGGTCAGCGCGCTCGCGCGGCCAGGACGGGTCGGGCTGGGTGGCTCAGCGATCCAGCGGGCCAACTCCTGGCGACCATTGTCGGATACCGAATAGACCTTCTTATCGGGTCGGCCGTGCTGGACCACGGGCTTGGCATGCACCCAGCCGTTGCTCTCCATCAACCGCAATGTGCGATAGATCTGCTGGTGGGTGGCGGTCCAGAAGTGTCCGATGGAGCGATCGAATCGGTGGGCCAGTTCATAGCCCGAGCCGGCCTGTTCGGACAGCGATACCAATATCGCGTGTGGTAGTGCCACCCGCGCAGCATAGATCGCACCCCGGGGCGCTATGCAACTAGGTGCATATAGGCGGCGGACCCCGACGAGCGTGCCAATTAGTTGTGTTGTATATGCAACGTCTAGTATCAGTAACCGAACGCTCGGCCTAACCGTGGCTCGGAAGAAGCCCGGGTCCAGGCGAGTAACAGCCCACATCAAGCAGTACTCAAAGGACACGTTGAGGAGACGTCCGTGACGTACACGATCGCCGAACCTTGCGTCGACATCAAGGACAAGGCATGCATCGAAGAATGCCCGGTCGACTGCATCTATGAAGGTGCCCGGATGCTCTACATCCACCCCGACGAATGCGTCGACTGTGGAGCCTGCGAACCGGTCTGTCCCGTCGAAGCGATCTACTACGAAGACGATGTGCCTGAGCAGTGGAGCCAGTACACGCAGATCAACGCAGATTTCTTCGCAGAACTTGGCTCTCCCGGCGGCGCCGCCAAGGTCGGTATGACCGAGAACGACCCCCAGGTGGTCAAGGATCTGCCGCCGCAGGGCGAAGAAGACTGAGCGGGCCACTAGATCCCCGGAGCCGCAGCTTGCGCGTTTCAGCGTCACTACCGGAATTCCCCTGGGACACGTTGGCCGAGGCGAAAGCGCGGGCCGGGGCGCATCCGGACGGCATCGTCGATCTCTCCGTCGGTACCCCGGTGGATCCCGTCGCGCCGCTGGTCCAAGAAGCGCTGACGGCCGCCGCCTTCTCGCCGGGCTATCCCGCCACCGCGGGCACCGCTGGCCTGAGGGAATCCGCAGTGGCCGCCTTGGCTCGCCGGTACGGCATCACCGAGCTGGCCGAGTCGGCGGTCCTGCCGGTGATCGGCACCAAGGAGTTCATCGCCTGGTTGCCGACACTGCTGGGTCTGGGGTCCGCGGATGCGGTGGTGGTTCCGGAGCTGGCGTACCCGACCTATGAGGTGGGTGCGCGGCTGGCGGGCGCGCGGGTGCAGCGGGCTGACTCGTTGACTCAGTTGGGCCCGCAATCGCCGGCCCTGCTGTATTTGAACTCTCCGAGCAACCCCACCGGCCGTGTGCTGGGCATGGAGCACCTGCAGAAGGTAGTCGAGTGGGCGCGCGGACGGGGCGTCATCGTGGCCTCTGACGAGTGCTATCTGGGCTTGGCCTGGGATGCCCAGCCGCTGTCGGTGCTGCATCCGGCGGTGTGCGGTGGCGATCACACCGGGTTGCTGGCAGTGCACTCGCTGTCGAAGAGTTCGTCGTTGGCCGGGTACCGCGCGGGTTTTGTCGCCGGGGATCCGGAACTGATCGCCGAGCTGTTGGCGGTGCGCAGACATGCCGGGATGATGGTGCCGACGCCGGTGCAGGCCGCCATGGTCGCAGCCCTGGACGATGACGATCACGAAAAGCAGCAGCGGGAGCGATATGCGCAACGACGTGCGGTGCTGCTGCCGGCGTTGACCTCCGCGGGGTTCAGCGTCGACCATTCCGAGGCTGGCCTGTACCTCTGGGCGACACGCGGCGAAGGATGCCGGGACACGGTTGCCTGGCTGGCCGAGCGCGGCATTCTGGTGGCCCCCGGTGAGTTCTACGGTCCGGCGGGGGCCCAACATGTGCGGGTGGCGTTGACCGCCACCAAGGAGCGGATCGCCGCCGCGGTACGGCGGCTGGGCGAGCCGTGACCGCACCCGTAATCACGGTGATCGGACGCGCTCGATCTGACAAGACCTGACAACGGCGCCGGCTCACCGCCAGGTCGTGCGCAGCTGCGTGGTCACCGACAGCGGGTTGTCGCCGCGGAACAGATCGAGAATCGCCTGGCCCTCCGGTGAATCCGCCGGCAGCTGTCGGGGCGGGCCGATGTGACGTCGCCACGACTGGGCCAGGCTTTGCCTGCGATCTTTGCGTCGGGCAAACCACCTCGGTACCGCGTGCCAGGCGATCGCCCCGGGCAGCGGAAGCCCCATGGCGGCGCGGGCGGCGAAGATTCCCCGGGCGAAACGTCCGACCGGCGGTGTGAGGATCTTGCGCCCGATCAGGTAGCGCGGTTCGGTCAGCGGCGCGAGCAGCTCGTCGAGGGCTTCGGCAAACCGGCGAGACTGCTCGGTGGGCACATCGCCCAGCTCGCACCGGATCCATCCGTCCTGATCCGTAGTGATCCGCAGTGCTTCGGCCCCCCTTTCGGCGCCGCCTGCCGCGTAGAGCCCATCCGCGACGGCGGCGGCGAGTTGCTCGAGAGCGTTGGGTGCGTGGGCGAGGCGGCGACTTTCGGCGGCGGCGGCCGTCGCCAACAGTGCGGCGCCCGCTGCGATGATGCCGCCCGCGGTGGTGGCCCCCGCCAGCGGACCGAAGTTGACCGCGGTGACGGCGGCGCCGGCACTGGCACCGATGGCCGAGACGCCGGCAAGCGCACCCCTGGCAAACCGCGCCGGACTGGGGTGACCCGGTACCGGCGGGGTCAATGCCGAGGCCGCGATGCGGGGTGCGGCGACGCCAAACGGGTGCGCGGCTCTTACTCGGATGGTCGCGACATCGACACCTTCATAGGGCTCGCCGATCCGCCACCAGGTCCTCGCTTCGGCCCGTTGGGTGGCGCGTTGCAGGGCGCGCGCGGTGATGGCCTGGGCATCGGCGGCGGGAGGACCGTATGGGGACAGCGCCGGGTCGCAATGCGTTACCCCGGATTCGATGAGCCCCTGTGGGCTGGCCGCGTAGTACCCGTCGTGCTTGCGGACCAGCCTCAGGTAGTCGGCGTCCCCCCGCGGATGTTCGGTGGTGAAGCAGCAGACCGACCAGTTGTTGGCGACTTTCTGAGCGTCGTTGGGGTCCTTGCGAATTGCCCGGCCCCGCATCTGCGTGATCGCAGCTTGGGTGGTTGCACTCGTCAGGTCGATGTTGACGTTGACCGCCGCGCAATCCCATCCCTCTCCGAGCAGTGCGCGGGTGCCGACCATGACGCGGGAATGTCCGGCCAGGAAGTATTCGGTAGCCAGCGCCACCCAGGTTCGGGGAGTGAAGGTGCCGCCACCGCGCAGCATCCGCAGGGCGGGTTGGGTGTCGAGTGGCTCGGCGGTCACGAGCAGGCCGCGCTCGGCGCAGAAGTCGACCAGCTGTGTTGCGATCGCGGCCGGGCAGGCGAAGGTTTGGCCGGTCACCAAAAGCGCGTTGAGGGAGCTGTTCCGCCGGCTGTCGGACGCCGCGAGCATGGCGGTGACCAGCTGGGCCGAACCCGACTGGTTGCTCAGCGGCGCACCCTTCAGCGACGTCGGGAGGGTGCCTGACATCGATTCGAAGTCGCACAACACCAGCGCCCGCAGTCCCGATCCCAGGACGGCGTCTTCGGTGTCGAGGATGTGTGTGGTGGCGGCGATCTTCGACTCCGACAGTGCGCACACCCGATCTACCGGGGAGGTGGCCACTCGTACGCCGCGACTGGTCAGCCGGTAGCCCAAGCCGGGTAGCACCCGCTTGATCGCGGCAAGTGCCTGCGCGTCGCGTGGATCGTCGCTTTGCTGCAGGTGCCCGACGCTGAAGTCGGTCAAGACATTGACCCAATCTTGGGCATCGGGGGGAACCCGGTGTTGTTCGCGCAGGCGGGCACCGTCGGGCAAGGGAATCAGACCGTCGTAGGCGAAGCGCAGACCGCTGCGGGCGAGATCGGGCTCGGCGCGTTCGAACGTCGACCAGGCGATCTGATTGCCGTCACGTGTTGATCTGTCCACGATCCGGGTACGCAGCCAGGAGGCCAGCGACATGCTGCCCACCTGTTGGTCGATGAGTGCCAGCATGAGCTCGGCGAAGCGAGCCCGATGGGTTGCCACCCAGGCCTGTTCCTCCGGCGTCGGTTCGGTGAGATAGATCAGCTCCTGATAGGGCGCGAGGTCGCCCTCCTTGACCAGAGCGGGTGTTGGAACCGCGAAGTCTGCGGTGCCGAACAACTCGTCATGCAAGGTGTGCTGCCAGGCGGTGAGTTCTGTTACCGGGGTTGCGGTGAGCCCGATCAGTGCGGTTTGCGGGCCCAGGACCGACCCGAGCGCGGCGACAAGCGCACCCCAAGTGGCCAGCAGGTGATGGCATTCGTCGAGCACCAGCGTCCAAGGGCCCAACGTTGCCGCCCGCTCGATCAACGCCCTGCCATTCGGGTGCAACAGCTCCAACAGGGCCTGCTGGTCACGGCTGCGCAGCACTTCTCGCCGGACGGCCGAATCCGTTTCGTCGTCGATGACCGCAAGGGACTGGTAGGTCAGCACGTTCATCGCCGACGCCAGGTCGCGCTCGGTTCCACACCTGGCCGTGGACGGGTCCGTCGAGGGAAAACGTCCATCCCAGGTGGCGGCCCACTGTGCCTGTACCGCCGTGTTGGGCACCAACACCAGGGTGCGCCGGCCCAGCCGGCGCGCCGCTTCCAGTCCGATCATTGTCTTCCCGGCACCTGGCGGCAGGACCAGATAGCACCGGTTGTCCCCGCCGGCGACGTCAGCGTCAAACGCGTCCAACGCTTGCTGCTGATAGACCCGCCAGGTACCGGCGAAGCTCCTCGATTCAAGATCCTGGCGCGGCTCCACGAGAGCCCACCCTAGCCAGCGGTGTGTGCGGGTCACTGGCAATCGGCACGCATCGTGGCGGCCGCCGGCCGTGGAGACGCTCCCGGGCCCGCCCAATTGTTGGCACCGCTACCCGATGACCCGCTGGACGCGACTGACGGCAAGGGAAAGTGGCAAGCCCTAGTTGCCTCCCACTCTCAATTTATAGGGCACTGGGGGGCTTGCGGCAAGACCGGGGGTGGGGCGCAAAATCGCTGGCCAAGAACGGGATCTGTGGGAATTGGGGGTTGCGAAATGCCAAAGCCGTCGTCGCCGGATCGATCGCGAAACGGGCTCGAACCGATGGCTGACCATGCGGTGGTGGTTGTCGGTGCAGGACCGACAGGGCTGATGTTGGCAGGTGAGTTGGCGTTGGTAGGGGTTGACGTTGCCGTCGTCGAGCGACGGGTCAGCCAGGATCTGGTTGGCTCGCGTGCCGGCGGCCTGCATTCACGCACCATCGAGGTTCTTGATCAGCGCGGCATCGCCGACCGGTTCCTCGCGCAAGGTACTGCCACGCAGGTCGCCCGATTCGCCGCAATCCCGTTGGACATCAGCGACTTTCCCACCCGACACAACTATGGCCTGGCGTTGTGGCAAAACCGCATTGAGCGGATCCTCGCCGAATGGGTTGCCGAGCTGCGGGTTCGGATCTATCGCGGATGTGAAGTTACTGATATCACCCAGGACGACAACGGAGTCGACCTCACGCTGTCTGATGGCCCGCCATTGCGTGCGGACTACGTCGTGGGGTGCGACGGAGGACGTAGCCTGGTCCGCAGGGCGGTTGGTATCGACTTCCCTGGCTGGGATCCGACAACGAGCTCGCTGATCGCCGAAGTCGAGGTGGCGGTCGGGTCTGAATCGGGCCCGAACCTCGGCCAGGTCCGCCACGACGCCCTCGGCGTCCACGGCTTCACCAGGTTGCCGGACGGTGGTCCGCTACGGGTGGTGGTGACCGAGCGGCAGCTCGAAGCCGGCGGGGAACCCAGCCTGGGCGATCTCAGCGCGGCGCTCACCGCCGTGTACGGCACCGACTACGGGATTCACAGTCCCACTTGGATTTCCAGATTCACCGATTTGACGCGGCAGGCCGCGATGTACCGACAGGGACGCGTTCTGATCGCCGGCGATGCCGCACACGTGCATGATCCAGTCGGCGGGCAGGGCCTCAACACGGGCGTCCAGGATGCGGTGAATTTGGGATGGAAGCTGGCCCAAGTGGTCAATCGCAGGTCGCCGGAAAGCCTTCTCGACACCTACCATGCCGAACGCCATCCGATCGCCGCTCGCGTGCTACGCACCACGATGGCCCAAGTCGCGCTGCGTCGTTTGGACGACCGCAAAAAAGCGTTGAGCGACACCATTTCCGAGCTCCTCATGATGGAGGAGCCGCGAAAAAGGTTTGCCGCGATGATGTCCGGGCTAGACATTCGTTATGACCTTGGTGGGGGACACCCGCTACTCGGTCGCCGCATGCCCGATCTGGACCTGGCTACCTCCGATGGCCCGCGGCGGGTCTTCACCTACCTGCATGCGGCCCGGCCGGTGCTGCTCAACCTCGCTGAGCCCGGCCGCTTCGACATCGCGGGATGGCAGCATCGAGTCCTGCCGATTGACGCGAAATATGCTGGTGTTTGGGAGCTTCCGGTACTAGGCGCGATCGCTTCTCCGGATGCGGTGTTGATTCGACCCGACGGGTATGTCGCCTGGGTAGGAGATGACCTCACCGACCGTGGACTCTTCGATGCGCTTACTGCCTGGTTCGGGCGGCCAGCGGTCCCGAGCCCGCGACTGCGGGCATCGGCACCCTGATCAACCACTATGCGGGGTGCGCGCTCGGCAGGTATCAGGCCATGCCGCCGGGATCGCCGGGGTCCCCGTCGGTCCCGTTCATGCCGTCGGCGCCCGCACTTCCGGTGCCCGCACGCCCGGTCGATCCGGGGTCACCCCCCTGCCCGCGCAGGCCACCAGTTCCGCCGGAGCCCCCGGCGGCGTTGCTGCCAGCGCTACCGGCGGCGCCTAGCAGGCTGCCCGAACCGCCCTCGCCGCCGGCGCCGCCATCGCCACCGTGGCCGCCGACTCCGCCGTTGCCGCCGGTTCCGCCGTTGCCAATAATGCCGTCGTAGGACAGGTTGTCGCTGTTGCGCACGCCGCCGTTGCCGCCGAGGCCGCCTTGTGCGCCGTCGCCGCCCACCCCGCCGGTCCCACCGAGGCCGCCGTCGCCGCCGGCGCCGCCAAGACCGGCCAGCAGACCGGCGCGGCCGCCCGCACCGCCCTGTCCGCCGGCGCCACCGTCGCCACCCAGCCCGCCGTCACCGCCGATGCCCCCGGTGCCGCCATCGCCGCCGCTACCTCCCGCGGGAATCTTTTCCCCAAATGGGCCGTGGCCGCCGTTGCCTCCGTTGCCCGCTACGCCGCCATTGGCACCAGCTGCGGCCGCTCCGCCTTGGCCGCCCAGGCCGCCGGCGCCGCCGGCGCCGCCATCGCCGGCCAGCAGTCCGCCGTTCCCGCCGGCTCCGCCCTGGCCACCGCTACCGCCCGCTTGCCCGTTGCTGCCGGAACCGCCATGGCCACCGTCGCCGCCGGCACCGCCAGTGCCGGGGCTGGGAGTGAAGAAGCCACCACTACCGCTGTCGCCGCCTTTGCCGCCGTTGCCGCCGGTACCGCCCACCGCACCGGTGCCGCCGGTGCCGCCGTCGCCGCCGTCGCCGCCGTCGGCGCCCGAGCCGGCGTTGGAGATCTTGGACGTGGTGGTGCCGCCGCTACCGCCGTTGCCGCCGTTGCCGCCGTTGCCGCCGGCCGCGCCGTCGCCGCCGGCGCCACCGTTGTTGCCGTCACCGCCGGCGCCCCCCGATGTTGCGGACCCGCCCGAAAAGTTGTTGGCACCGGCGCCGCCATTGCCGCCACCGCCACCGGTGCCGCCGGGCGCGCCGGGGCCGCCGTCTCCGGCTAGGCCACCGTCGCCGCCGGTACCTCCCGATGCCGTCGATGTACCGGGGCTGCCCTGGCCGCCGGAGCCACCGTCGCCGCCCTCTACCCCGGTCACGGTGCTTGAATCACCCGGACCGCCGTTTTCTCCTACCTCGCCGCCCGTGCCCGAGGTTGCCTGACCGGTCGGGGATACCGGGCCGGGATTGACGGCGTCGGGACCTTGTGCACCCTGTCCGCCCTGCCCGCCGGCGCCACCGGCGCCGAACAGTCCGGCGCTGCCGCCCGCCCCGCCGTTGCCGCCGGTGCCGCCGACCACCATCGCGGTCCCGCCGTTTCCGCCCGCACCACCATTGCCGAACAGCATCCCGCCGGATCCGCCGACGCCGCCGGTGGCACCCGCGCCGCCGGCCCCACCGGCCCCACCGTTGCCGATGAACCCGGCGGCGCCGCCATTGCCGCCGGTCTGCCCGGCGGCCCCGGTCGCGCCGGCCCCGCCGTTACCCCACAGGATTCCGCCGGCGCCACCGTTACCGCCCGGCGTCGTGGCGTTGGCGCCGTCACCGATCAGCGGCCGGCCGAACAGCGACTGCGCGGGCGCATTGATCGCGTTGAGTGTCAGGTCTTGTAGGGCCTGCAATGGAGATGAATTGGCGGCCTCGGCGGCCGCATACGCCCCGGCCCCGGTGTTGAGCGCCGACATGAACCGGGCATGGAAGGCCGAAGCCTGCGCGCTGATTGTCTGATACCCCAGGGCATGCTCGTCGAACAGCGCCGCGATGGCGGCCGACACTTCGTCGGCGCCGGCTGCCAGCAGGCCGGTCGTGGGCAGGGCCGCCGCCGCGTTGGCCATCTCGAGGTTTGACCCAATGGTCGCCAATTCCGAGGTCACCGCCGCCATAGTTTCTGGCACTGCGAATACGAAAGACATCCAACACCTCCGCAAACGTTTGTCTGTTCGAGCCAGCCCCCGAGTGTCTTGATGGCCCGGACTGCTGCAGCTTATCCACAATCAAGACGTCCGCACTGCCATTAACGGAAAATTCATATGACCAAAGTTTTTCAATCTAATTAATTCGCCACATGATGATTTTTTCGTTGAATGTTGTCAATTCATTCATTGTATTCATAGCTGCTCAACTTAGGGTTCAGGATGATCGTCACGTCCCGGATGTGCGCCGGTGCCCGGTGGTTGCCGCTGGTCCGTTCGGCCAGCGCTGGCACCCAAAAGGCGGCCGATTGACAGTGCCCGCGAACCATGTGGACTGCCGAATCATTATGCTTAGAAACTACTTTCGGGCGGTCGGCCAGTGTCCAGCGGGTGTGGTGCTCCCGCGAGGGCAGCAGATCTCGGCCGCTAACCGCCGAAGGCGGGACGGGGCATCCTGAATGCGCGGCGCCCGTTGCGCAGCACCACGCTGCCCATTCGACTTTGCGAGCCTGCCGTTGGCGCGGCACCCAAGATATTTGCCCCCGGATTATCGGCCGTCATTGTCGCAGCTTGGGGGTTGATTTCCGGCCGGGCCAGTGGCGTATTTGTCGGGTCAGCGATCGGACTAGCCGTTGCCCAGCTCTGCGGAACCGACAATTTGCCGACCGGCACCGCTTCGCCGAATTTTGCCAACACGGTGCCGCCAAGATTGGCCGCGCCCACCGGTCGGAGTCCAGCTGTGCCCGGCCGTACCCCGGTGGGGCCGGTCTGCAGGTCCGTTCGGTACAGCCCGGTGCCGGCGCTCATCGCCGAGGTAGTGGTACGGCTGAAGGCGGCGGCGAGGTTCGCAGGGCCGGTCAGAGTGTTGACGTTGTCGAGTGCCGTGAGCGGTGCAGATGCCAATGGGGACACGACCGATGAAACAGACGTCGGACTCGCTGCTGTCGCGCTGGTTGTGTTGGTCGCATTCGCGGAGTACCCGGACGCCAGGGCCTGCAATTGTTGCGGCACAGCGGAGATCAGCGCTGCCCGTCCTTGCCCCGGGACGAGATCTGAGGCCTGGGCTACCGCGGTCGCCTGGCCGGACTGTCCGCTGTCGGACGTGATCCGCGGCGGCCGGCCAAATGGTGTCAATATGGTTGCGGCCGAACAGGATGCGGCGTACCCGTACATGGCGGCGGCGTCTTGGGCCCACATTTCGGCGTAGGCGGCCTCTGTCGCAGCGATGGCCGGCGTGTTCTGCCCGAAAAAATTGGTTGCGATCAGTGTCGCCAACTGAATTCGGTTGGCGGCGACTATCGGCGGGGGAACGGTAGCGGTGAAGGCCATTTCGAACGCCGCCGCGGCCCCGCGAGCCTGACTGGCGGTTTGCTCGGCCTGTGCGGCCATCGTCGTTGCCCACGCCACGTGCGGCATCACCGCGGCCGCTACCATCAATGCTGTTGCACCGGACCAAGTCTGGCCCAGTAGTTCGGCCAGTACCGAAGAAGTGCCGGACGCGTAGAGCTCCAGTTGAGCGGCGACTGCGTCCCAGGCGGATGCGGCCGCCAGCAACGGTCCGGATCCCGGACCGGAATACATCCTGGCCGAGTTGATCTCGGGCGGTAGCGCCCCGAAATCCGACATCGGCGTTCCTTTCTCAACGGTCGGCCGGCCGAATCCGCGGGCCGCGGTCGCGGCGATCGCTTAGAGCTCAGGGGCCGGGGGCTAGCCGCCTAGGGAAGGACGAGGCATCTTGAATTGGCGCGCCCCGACCCGCAGCATGTTGTTTACCGTCGGGCGCAGCACCGATGCTGTCGCGCCGGCGCCCGCGGGCGGCACGCCATTCCACATGTTCGTCGCCGGGATCTCCTGCCACGATGGGCCGCTGTCGAGTTCGGCGTCCGAGAGCCAGTGCGGGTCGGCAATGGCCGAGGCCGCCGGGTTTGTCGCCGCCCAACTCTGCGGAACCGACAATTTGCCCAACGTTGTTGAGGTGCCCGCGCTCGCCAGCACCGGACCACCGGAGCCGCTCCAGCCTGCCCGTGCCGCCTCGGTACTGACTGCCGAGGTAGCCGCCTTGGCGGCATCGTGACTCGCCTGGATAGCCGACCGGTAGATGCCGCTGTAGCCGCTCAGTGCCGAGGTGCTGGTTCGGCTGAAGTTCGAGGCCAAACTAGCGGGGCCGGTGAGGGTGTTGAAGGCGCTGAAGGCGCTGAGCACGGGGGTGGACGCTGAGGATGCGGCTGAACTTGAAGATCCGGCTTGGGCGAGGCTCTGCAATTGTTGGGGCACGCCCGACATCAGCTGGGACAGCACCGCCTGCACGTTTCCGGGGGCTGAAGCGCCGGCGGCCTGGTCCACCGCTTCGGCCTGGGCGGTTTGGCCGGCGGGCACGGTCGAAGTCGGCGGCTGGGTGAATTGCGTCAGCATGGTCGCTGCCGAGGACGATGAAGCGTAGCCGTACATGGCGGCGGCATCTTGAGCCCACATTTCCTGGTAGGCCGCTTCGGTTTCGGCGATCCTGGCGCTGTTCTGACCGAAGAGGTTGGTGAGAATCAGCACGGCCAATTCGGCGCGGTTGGCCGTGACAAGTGTTGGTGGCACCGTCGCCGCGAAAGCGGATTCGTAAGCGGCGGCCGCCGTACGAGCCCTAGCGGCGGTTTCCTCGGCCTGGACACCTGCGGCGGTCACCCACGACACGTAGGGGGTGACCGCGTTGGTCATCGCAACAGCGGCACCGCCAGACCAGCTTTCGCCGTGCAATCGGGTGATCACCGACGCGTATCCGCGGGAAACGGAATCCAGGCCATTGGCCAGCACATCCCATGCCGCGGCGGCCGCCATCAAGGGTGTCGAACCCGGCCCCGAATACATCCTGGCTGAGTTGATTTCTGGCGGCAGGGCCCCGTAATCCAGCATTAGTTTGCCCCCTTTACTGGCCGGCTCTTGGAGACCGGGACCGAATGCCCCTGCGATCCGGGTGCTCGATCGCCGCGTCAGTGGTTTTCGTGTTCTGAATGCAGCGAGTTTCACCACGCATCAGACGAATACGCGATCAGCGCGCTTTACCGGCCGACTCGATGGCGTGACATCTCGACAATGCGGGCGGCGTGGACCCAGCTGTCTCGATGCATGTCGACGAAAACTCAACGGTCATTTGGCATCCTCCGCGTCACGTCCGGCCGCGCAATTGCGCAGCCGGAAACCGAACTGTTCCGCAGGGACCGTTGGCCGTCGATGACCGCAGTTATGGCGAGCCCCACCGCCATTGCGCGTCGATTTTTACTCAACGCGATTTCACCGTCTGTTAATCAGTCAAACCGAACTCGTGGCGCCCGACAACTCGAAGATTGCTATGCACAGGAGATTTCCAGCAGATTGCACCAGTTCGCCCAGTCAGGCCGCCGGCGCTTCGGGCCCCGGAGTCTGGCACGGCGGCGTTGGAGTCCGGGCGTGAGCGGTCGGGCACGAAGCTCCGTATCTGGTGTGTGCGGTTTAGCTGGTACTACTTGCCATCGCCGGACTGGGTGCGGCGCTGTTCATGGACAATCTGACCCACGTCATCGAGGTAGCCCACGTCCGCTCGGTACTCAAGGTGCCCGATTCGTGGGCATCGCGCTGCTCTATTTGTGCTGTTCGGGTTCGTTCTTGGGTTTCGCGTTCGCTTTCGGCCAGGTGCTTGGGCACAACTTCGCTGCCGCGGGAGAATCCCATGCGCAAGCCTCGCTGCATGCCGCAGAGATGGCGTTCATCGGGCCGCTGCTCGGGTCGTTTGTCGCGCATCTTCGGCGACAGACTGGGGGACCGGGTAGGAGGTGGTCATACCACCTTAGGCGGCGTCGGTCGCAGCAACGGCCGGCGTGTTCTACCTACCGTTAGCCACTGCTACGGCTCAATCGGCGATATCGGGCCGGTAGTTCGAGGTCGTCTCTGGATGCAAGCGGGCCGGGGTGTCCTCGGTACAACGGACCGGAGTTGGTTTCCCAAGCCTGACAACGCGTCTGTGCGAATAAGACCGGGATGGTCTACATCCGGCCGACTCAAAAATGGGCTGGACTCGGTAACGGGGACTCGCCCGGCCCTTTTGGGCCATGGTCACTCGTACGTGGGTGATACAGGCGTTATGAAAAATCTATGAGTGAATGGCGTTTGCCCAGGAAGGCTTGCGCCGGCTCCGGATGGCTTAGGTAACGTCCACGCCGGGCGGTGTCGTGAAGCCCTTGGGCCAACGCTGATCGGTGCAGGCGTGAGAGGTGCTTTCGCGGGTGATTGCTATCGCCGATGGTCCTGGCGTGGTGTCGAACTGCACATGAATAGCGGTGCAAAGCAGAGGAATTGATGGCGCTGGTCAAGGCTGGACGCGATGGGAATGATGTCGCCGGTGGCACCGGCGGATCGGTTAGGGCGCGACGACGACGACCATTTCAGCACCAGCCGGTGTAGATGCGGAGGCGGACGCGTATCGCTTGAGCAAGTGGTCGCGCCAGCGTTGCTGGACCGAATCACTGTTTCTGCGCTGGGCGTAGAGATGTGACGACGAGTAGTTCCTGGAGGGCTTTGATGACAGCGTCTGTTTGGATGGCTTCGCCGCCGGAAGTACATTCGGCGTTGTTGAGCGCGGGCCCGGGCCCCGGCCCACTGCATGAGGCCGCGACGGCATGGACGGCACTTTCTGCTGAACACGCCTCGGTAGCAGAGGAACTCACCACCTTGCTGGGTGGAGCGGCCGCCGCGTGGGAGGGGCCGAGCGCGCAGAGCTATGTCGACGCGCATGTGCCCTACTTGGCGTGGTTGACCACCACCAGCGCCGACTACGCGGCGACGGCGGCCGAGCACGAGGTGGCGGCCGGGGCCTACACCAGCGCGCTGGCAACGATGCCGACACTGGCGGAGCTAGCCGTCAACCACACCACCCACACGGCGCTAGTCGCGACCAATTTCTTTGGGCTCAACACCATCCCCATCACGCTCAACGAAGCCGACTACGCACGGATGTGGATCCAAGCGGCCACCACCATGAGCGCCTATCAAGTCGTCTCGGGCACGACACTGGCCTCGATGCCCCACACCACACCAGCCCCGCCCATACTCAACACCCAGATCGGCACAACCAGCGCTCTCGCGGCGACCGGCCAACCCGGCATACTTTCGCTGTTCTGGGAAGGCATTCTGCTGCTCCTGGGAGTTCCTGGCGAACTTCTGGCCCTCCTTCTGGCGGGACAATTTCTGCCGGCACTGGTGCTTGCCCTGCTGGCCGTGGGTGCAATCTTTCTGCTTCCGGTTGCGCTTGTCTTGGACATTCTCATAGCCTTTCCCATTTTGGCTCAAATACTGTTTTGGCTGGTAGCGCTGTCAATCACGCTTGCCGTGCTGCTCTCTCCCTTGTTCGCGGTGTTAACGCCCCCGATTTCGACGGTGGTTCTTGCGGCGGGGATCGCTGCGGCTGTGGCGTTGACCAGCACTGAGCGCGGCTTATCGGCTGCGTTCGATATTGATATCGCCCAAAACCTCCCATTGCTGCCAAGCTTGTACGCGCAGCCAGCAACTTTGCCCACCGGGCCCGCCAACGCGGGACTGGCAACAGCGAGTGCCACCCCCGTCGCTGCACATACCGCCACAGCCTCGTCGGCAAATCCGTCTTCTGCGATGGAGCCGACGGACAATCGACCGTCGGGCACCACGGCCGAAACCCTGCTGACATCGGCGCCAGCTGCCCCATCGCCAAGCCCGGTAGCTGCGGCGATATTCGGTGAACACCAGGTGCGGACACTGGGCTTCGCGGGAACCTCCGATGCGGAGTCTCTTCAATCCCCTGGCGGGATAGCGGTTCTCGAACCCAGCCATCACGGCGGAGACCCACAACTGCCGATGCTGCCCACCACCTGGCGCCCCAGCTAAACCAACGGCTGGTCCTGCCCTAATGGCGATGCCAACCCCTGGTTCGCCGACCTGGCCCCAGCCGAGGAGCGCCGCGCTCAAGCCGCCCGCCCGGCCAGTTATTTCGGGATTTGCCGGCCGGAGCCCCGATTGCGTTGTGGTCGTGTGACATACGGAGCTACTTGGCTCAGCGAAGTGGAGCTACCACCTACGTCTAGGCGATCTTGGACATCTTCTCGCGCTACGTCGTGGGCTTGTGTCGTGCTTCTGGCCCCGGAGTCTGGCACGCCGACGTTGGAATCCGGACTCGTGCAGGAGAACGGAACTTGGGCGGCGAGGTCAATAATATCTGGCCATGAATTGTCCCGGCGGCCTTTCGGAGAATCAGGGTGTGAGCGGGTGCATACGGTCGCTGGATGTACCGATCCAGTCTGCTGGAAATCTCCTGTGCATGCGCCGTATCGAGTTGTTGAGCGCCCCGAATTCGGTTTGACTAGTTGGACCAGCTAGCAATCTTTTTCGACCCAAGATGGCGGTGGGGCTCGCCATAACCGCGCGTCGATTATCGACGGCCAACGGTCCCTGCGGAACAGATCAATATTCGGCTTGCCAAACATGCGGGCCACATGTGACGCGGAGGATGGCAAGTGCTCGTACAGTTTTCGTCAACATGTACTGACGGGTTGTTTAGGCCGGCCTCGGGCGCGGCCGGAACATCGGCGGGACTCCCCGCGGCGACGGCCCGGTATGCTTGGACGCGCCCGAAGCGGCATCCGGCGGCCCAAGAACAGCCCTCGTGTCGGTACATCTCCACGCGCTGTGTGCGGGCAATCCGGGTGTGGTAGCGAAATGGCGACAACTCCAGCGGTTTTCGATGAAGAAGCCGACGCCCCGATACGCCCTGCGTTGGACTCCCGGGCAACTAGTAGTGATTCGATGATTCACCCGACGTCGTCTGTGAAAGGTAACTACCGCATGGCGCCTACCCATCGCATCGCAGATTGGGATCCTGAGGACGTATCGGCCTGGAATGCCGGCAATAGTGTCATCGCTAGGCGAAATCTCATCTGGGCCAACGTGACCGCACATGTGGGCTTCTCGATCTGGTATCTGTGGTCGGTCATGATGCTGTTCATGCCGCAGTCGGTCTACGGTTTCTCGACCGGGGACAAGCTGCTGCTGGGCGCCACAGCCACGTTGGTCGGAGCGCTGGTGCGTATTCCCTATGCGATGGCAACCACGAGATTCGGTGGCCGCAGCTGGGCTGTGTTCTCGTCAGCCGTGCTGCTCATCCCCACCATCGGGGCGGTCGTGCTACTGGCCAACCCGGGTCTGCCGTTGTGGCCGTATCTGGTGTGTGCGGCGCTTACCGGCCTGGGGGGTGGCAACTATGCCGCCTCGCTATCGCACGCTGAAGCGTTCTACCCTCAGCGTCTGAAGGGGTTCGCCTTGGGGCTTACCGGTGGCTTGTCCAACCTGGGGTCGGCGGCTATTCAGGCGGTGGGCCTTGTGGTCTTGGCCACCGCCGGGCACGAAGCTCCGTATCTGGTGTGTGCGGTCTACCTGGTACTGCTTGCCATCGCCGGACTGGGTGCGGCGCTGTTCATGGACAATCTGACCCACGTCATCGAGGTAGCCCACGTCCGCTCGGTACTCAAGGTGCCCGATTCATGGGGCATCGCGCTGCTCTATTTGTGCTGTTCGGGTTCGTTCTTGGGTTTCGCGTTCGCTTTCGGCCAGGTGCTTCAGCACAACTTCGCTGCCGCGGGAGAATCCCATGCGCAAGCCTCGCTGCATGCCGCAGAGATCGCGTTCATCGGGCCGCTGCTCGGGTCGTTGTCGCGCATCTTCGGCGGCAGACTGGGGGACCGGGTAGGAGGTGGTCGTGTCACCTTCGCGGCGTTGGCGGCGATGATCGTGGCCGGCGGATTCCTGGTCGCGGTCAGCACCCACGACGATCTCACCCGTGGCCCCAACGGCCAGGTGACGGGCACCACAATGATCGGCTACATCTGTGGCTTCATCGCGCTGTTCATCTTCTGCGGCGTCGGCAAGGGGTCGGTCTTCAAGTTGATCCCCTCGGTGTTTCGGGAGCGCAGTCGTTCGCTGAACCTCGACGGGGCTCAACGCCGCCACTGGGAGCGCGTGATGTCGGGTGCGCTGATCGGATTCGCCGGCTCCCTCGGGGCGCTGGGGGCAATGGCGATCAACCTGGTGTTGCGCCAGTCCTACGTGAGTACGGGCACGGAGACACCCGCGTTCTGGATCTTCTTGCTGTGCTACATCGCCGCCGCAGCACTGACCTGGGTTCGGTATGCGCGTCCGCGCGGGGTGTTGTTGCCAGCCGCTGCGCCACTGCCGGCCGCGGCTGAGGTTCCCGTCACGTAAAAGCCCGCATCCGAACCGGTTTGGATCAATGATGTGGTGGCCACTCGTTTGCAAGACCGCTTGATTCAGCGGGTCTGGTCCGCTGATCGTCGGTAACGGCCGCGGCCCCGCCCCCAGATGGAGGCGGGGCCGCGGCGTTACCCGGCGACGGGGCCGTGGGAGGCTATGCCTCCTCGAGGAAGCGCCCCGTGACGTCAGAACCCGTCGACCGCATGGTGATCGACAGGTTCAGCAACTTGTCCTTGGCCTGCTTTGGCAGCAACTCGATAGAGCGGGTGGTCGCAGAGTCGTACTTGGCCGACCCATACCGCTGCAGGATGAGATCTTTTTGCTCTTCCGTGGTGGAGATCGCCAGGAGTTTCATGCCGGCAAATGCTTCCTCGGCCAATTGCGCCATCCCCGCCTGCTCTAGGGCTGCTAGCCGCTCGTCGTTGATCCACACATTGATCTTGATGGCTCCAGCGGTTTTGTTCATGCGTCGAATTCCTCCAATTGTTCCAGCTCGAAGACCGGCATTCTGTCGTTCAGATAGCTTTCGCTGACAAAGGGCGAACCTTGTCCATGCTTGGCCGCACAGTCCATTACCACTTCGAACACTTCGTGGCGCATCACTCGCTGCGTCGGTTTGACTTCGTCGGTCAGGATGCTTCGAATGACGCTGCCGCTGAAACTCTGCGCCTTCGAATCATGGCCGCACAGGGCGGAGTTGGTGACTTCCATGCATTCCGGGCAGTACCAGTTTTCCCGGAGGAATACCGGTTTGATCGATAGCTCGTCCCGGTGTTGCTTGAGCAAATTCTGTGCATCATAGGGGTCGTAGAAGTCGCCGACACCGGCGTGGTCGCGGCCGAACATGTGATGTGTGCACCCGAGATTCGTCCTGAGAATCGCGTGGAAGATGGCCTCTCGGGGGCCGGCATAGCGCATGTCCCAGAGCGTGAAGGACACCATGTGCACGTTTTCGCGAAAGTATCCATTGGTCCGCAACGCATCTTGCGTCAGCAGGATCGCTTCGTCGATGTAGTCGCCAACCCTCTTTTGTCCGATGATGGCGTTGACCAGGATGCCGGTCTTTAGCGTGTCGACGGACTGGTCCTCGTTGGCGGCAAACCAGGCTTGCTTCATCAGGGCTTCGTGGCCCGTGTGTGGGACATTCCTGGTCTGATGCGCGACGACATTCTTCCAGCCCTTCTTTCGCAACGCGTCGCGATGCTGCCGTGGGGTCAGCCAGAAGTTGCTGAATGGCGCGTTGAAAACCGGTTCGTTGATTAGCGTGATTCCGCCCCCGATGAACCGATCCTTATACGCTTTCGTCTTCTTGACGCCGGGATGTCTCAGATCCGTGGTGCCGTAGGTCTTTTCGGCCATCTGATCGAGGTCGTATTCGTATATCTCGGTGATGTCGAAAATTGCCATGGGGGCGCCGAGGTACTCGAGAACCGCGCTTCCACCTTCTTTGAGGCCATAGCTGTCGATGTCTGCCGCGGAAAGGTCGAAGACTATCGGTATGCTCCATAGCGTTCCGTCGGGAAGCTGCATGTTGTCAAGGGTTTCGTCGACCTCTCGGCGACCCATGAATCCCGATAGTGGCGTGAAGAAACCGTACGAGATGCTGATCACCTCGTGGGCGGTCGCCTTCGATATCGGGATGCGCACCAATCCCTCAATCCGGCCGGCCACGTTTTCCCTTTCCACCCTGTCGACGAGTGGGTGTCCGTTATGGCCTAAATAATCCATCTTGCTGCCTCTTTCTGAAATCGAATTTATTACTATCGTCGTTTCACAGCACTTTGTTCGTCTTGCGGCGATGCTCGGGGGACTCCTAGCTGCTCATCGCGTATTCCGCTGGGGAGCGGGATCCGCAACCGGTTCCTGGGGCTGCTCAGCAACATCAGAGTCCTGTCCAGACGCCACCATCACGCCGGCCGAGACATCCGCACCGGCGGCCTGCGCCGCTTGTTTTGTATTGTCAGATGCCAGCAGCGGCCAACCCTTGCGCAGCACGTAGTCAAGCCAGGCGCCGGCGAACTGCGAGGTCAGCACCGCTGCGACCACCAACGTGGTGTAGAACTTCGGGCTGATGATGCCGGCGTCGAAGGCCACGCTTGCCAGGACGATGCCGGGGCCACCGCGGGCGTTGGTGGTGACCGCAAGGTTGATGAGGTCCAGACCTCGGAAGCCCGCGAATCGTCCGGCGAGCGACACCGACATCACCTTGATTGTGCAGGTGCCCAGAACGAAGATCGCGATCATGGGCAGCGAGACGCCGCGGATGAGGTCGAGCTTGAGGCCGACGATGGCAAAGTAGACGGGAATGAAGAAGGCAAAAGATACTTTGCCAATCGCCTCGAGAGCGTCCTCAAAGATCCTGCGCTTGCGATGCACAACCGCGAAACCCGCAAGGAACGCTGCGAATACGAGGTTGACGTCTAGTGCACCGGCGACGGCACAGTACGCCAGCAGCACCGCGATCGCATAGCCCGTAGGTGACTGCTGCGCGAAGGCGTTCCAGCGGGCCTTGTTGATGCGCTTCATCACGACGGGAAGAATCGTGAGACCGACGGCGAAGTAGGCCACCGTCACCGCCAGATGCAACGACATCTGCCACGCATTCAGCGTTGTCTTTGTCGCGATTGCGGTGGCGATGGCAAGCGCCAGCCACAAGACGATGTCTTCTAGCACGGCGACGCCAAGGACCAGTCGCGCGAATCGTGTGTCCAGAATGTTGAGGTCGGCGAAGATCTTTGATACCACCGGCACCGAGGTGACGGCGACACCAACCGCGAGAATGATGATCAGTGACAGTCGATTGCCATGTGGGCCAGCCAGACTCGGGCCCACCAGATGGGGACCGACAATCAGTCCGAGCAGGAACGGGGTGCCGGTACCGACGATGATGAGCCAGCCCACGGTGCGTCGTTCACCCCGGGTGAACAGCTGCTGCATCTCGGCGCCGGACAGAAACATCAGCAACAGCAGGCCAAGCCAGTAGACAAAGGTCAAGATGTTGCCGCTGTGTTTGACGGCGTCGACGATGTGCTCCATGAATGGCAGGCGTCCCAGCAGTGCCGGCCCCAGCACGACGCCGGCCAGAATCTCTCCCACTACCTTGGGTTGTCGCATCTTGACGAATAGGTAGCCCAACAGTTGCGCAAAACCGACGAGCAGCAACAGGATGAAAATAACGTCAGTCAATTGAGTATTCGACACGTTGGACTCCTCATCTCATCGAAATACTTTCGGTGGCGCAGCCCGGCCTGGCGATCCACCGTCTATAGAGCAGAAAAACGAACGTCAGGGCTGTGGCGCCGATGGCCACGCAGATGGGGTATTTGATTCCGGCGGAACTGATCACCAGGGGGAGTAGTCCGATCGCCAGCGCGGGCGGCATGTGGATCTGCAGCAGACGAAGGACTGCGATCCCGGTGGCCATGCTCAGCCCCGCCGCGATGCCGCTGGCCCCGAATGCGGTGACGGCGAGCCATCCCGCCGTAGCGGTAAGAAGGCAAGCCAGCGGAAGGGTGAAGGGCTTCTGTGCCCAGGGGCACGAATCGGGGTTGGCGAACATCTCGTATGCGATGACGACAAGTGGCGGCACAAGTAGCAGCCGCAGGCCCGACACCGTGGCATAGCAGGCCAGCGTCGCCAGGAACAGATATAGCGGCAGGATCCATCTATTCCCGACCGGCGGCGCCTCGAGGCGGTCGTCGATATCGCTGGTTGCGACCTCGACTTGGTCGGGATATTTGCGTTGATAATGCCGGTGCCAGGGCACCAGAAGTACGACGACCCCAACCAGGCCGATCATTACCGCGACCGGGTAGAGCCAGCTGGTGATGCCCAGCACCAGCGGTAGCATTCCGGCGGCTATGGCGGGCCCGATGTTTGATCTGAGGATGGCCAACAAGCCCAAACATGCGGTCACGATGAGTAGGACGCTCAAAACGTGATAGGCGAACTGTTTCGTAATCAGTGTGCCGATGGCCGCCCCCAGAGTGGGCGTAACTACCAGCCGCCCCGGCTGGCTCGCCCACTTCCCCCACGGTCGAGTCAAAACGTCATCCGAGATCGCGGCGAGCGCCGGGAACAGGAACCATCGTGAGCCGCTGAACTGCGCCGTCGTCGCCACCGCCACCACGTACATCACGGCCGTGGCTTCCATTGCCAGGTGGTCACGGGTGGTCAGCCTGCGCTCAGTCAGCGCCGTCGGGATTGCGATTGGAACCCGCGGGACCTCGCTTCGGTGCGAGGTCCCGCGGCCGCCCCCGTTGCGGTACCAGCCCGACCGGTTAGGGTGTCTCACCCGTTTCCAACCAGTGGGCACATTCGGAGCCGAGCTTTTCCAGCGCAATTCGGTCGAAGCGCTCGATCTGCTCGGGGGTCAATTCGGTCCGGTGATCGCGCTTGGGGCCTTTGTGGAAGAAGGCCTTGGCGCTCGACATGTGTTCGCCCCCAAACGGAGCCATCTTTTCTGCCCGACCACTCATGTAGTCGAACGAGCTGTGTTCAACGATCGCGTCCATCCGCAGCGACGCGGGATCGATAGATAGGAACGAGGCGATCCGCGCTATCTGGCCCGGCAGATCTTTCTTCAGATCCTGGTAGTGGACCAGTAGCACATTGGGCTCATCCCGCAGGTCCCACCATGACTTCATGATGTCGAGCAGGTCGCAGCAGTCATACCCGTCGTTGTCGAGCCACAAGTCGAAGAACGTGCGCATGTCCGAGGGAATCACCAGCGGCGCCGAGTTCTCCGACCACTGCGCGTGCACCCGGTTGATCGCCGACATCGTCTGTTCGGAGAAGTTGTAGAGGTAGTTGTGGAAGCTGATGCCCAGGTCTTTACCGTTTCTGCCGACGAACACGTACCGTGCCTCGGGCGCGATCGGAAGAGCATCGGCGGGCAGGTGCGATTTCATGACGCGGCGCATCCCGGTCTCGCGCTGCTGCTTGAGTACCCGCAGCATTTCGGCGTGGTCACCCCAACTGGAATCCAGCCAAGGGGAGCTGTCGGAGAGTCCGGTCTCCTTCTCCTCGCCGTTGTGCAGGATCTGCTGCAAGATCCGCTGAGTCCAGGTGGTGCCGGCCTTGAACGGATCGGCAACAACGATGTCTCCCTCGACGAACCCGCCCTGGGCGAGGAAGTCCTCCCACACCAATGAGTTGGACAGATAGTCTCTGAGGACTCTGGTCGGAGCGAGTAGTTGCTTCATCACAGCGAAATTGCCTTTCTGTATGTCGCTGACGAGAAAATCGATCTCGCGCGAACGAACGTTCAAGAACTCAAACCGGTCTAGGAAACCTGCTGAACCTCGACACTCCCTTCCCGAGCGGTTCCGCACCGCGCCAGCGCCGGAATGACACCCACCTTTTCCAGGTAAGAAATCACTTCATCCGCCAGCGTCTCGGCGTCTTTCATCCCACCCTCGAGCCTCAACTCCGGTGCCACCGGAGCCTCATAAGGATCGTCAATTCCGGTGAAGCCCTTGATCTCTCCGGCCCGCACTTTCTTGTAGAGCCCTTTGGGGTCGCGTTGTTCGCATATCTCGATGGGCGTGTCGATGAAGATTTCCAGGAAGTCGCCGTCGGCCAGGGTCGCGCGAACCCCATCTCGATCGCGACGATAGGGACTGATGAAGGCCGTCAGCGCCACCACGCCGGCCTCAGAGAATAATTTGGCCACCGCGCCGATGCGTCGGATGTTCTCTTCTCTGTCCTCCGCTGAGAATCCCAGTCCAAAGCGGGATGCGAATTCTCTGCCATGGCGCTGTTGAAGGGTGTCGGGACTGGCGTTGAGCCCGTATCGAACATTGTCTCCATCGAGCAGGTATGTGCGGACTTCTCGCTCGCAAAGCTTTTGGTCAACCAGATTTGCAATGGTGCTCTTGCCGCTGGCGCTGAGACCGGTAAACCAGATGACACAGCCTCGGTGTCCGTTCAGTCTCTCGCGTTCAACGCGTGTAACAGAGTGGCTGTGCCAGGTGATGTTCGAATTCATTTAACAGTCTCCCCCTGTCGATGAATCAGCTTTCGTGCGCATGCGCCCAGGTGCCAAGGCTGATGCACTTTGAGAGGTTCAACTAACGTTTTCTGGCGCACCTCAATCGCCGCCTCCTGGCCAATCGAAGCGCAAACTCCGGTCGGATTAATTGCCGACCTGGTTGACGACCACCTCGCTCCCAAGGCTGTCGACGCACCGACTATGTCAACCCTGCTGAACAGGACTGTTCTGCCACCGCTGGTTGCATGCGGTGCCGACTGGCGGTCCTGCGAGGTTGTCAACTATCCCTCCCGATCAGTTTTGCTCAACGTGATTTTAATTATTGTCGGGAAACCTTGTGATTCGCTGTATTCTGGTTGGATGCTTGCTGTTGTTGCTTAGGTTCGGCGTGTTCTATCGGTGTGGTCGCGTCGCCAAATAGCTATTTCCGCCAGCTCGATCCAGATGATATTTGTCGTGCCAGCCTGATGCTGTGAAACTCACTTGAGGCCGATGACGAAGCTGTCATTTTTCAACGTGGGCTTGTTGTACGTCAACGAGGATGTACGTTGGCCCGAATGCGTGGAATTACGGTATATGCAGTCGCCCGCCGCCACGTCCCACTCCATCGTGGGATTCAGCCGTGGATATATGTCGGCAATGCCTTCGGCGACAACGCAGAATTTGAGTGAACTACCTGCGGATATCCGCTTTCTGATGGGAAAATCCTTGAGGTAGTTTTCCAGCGCCGCCGATGGGTGTGACCTACTCTCCACGATGGTCAGCCCGTTGCTGAGGTCGGGAACCGACGAGAATATCTGTACCGGGGTCCCGTTATCCTTCACTCTCCAGCTGCCGTGGCCTTTGGCCGCGTAGTACAGAAGTTGCTTCGCTGGAACGTAGATTGCCCCGAGAATGGGTTCCTGGTTCTCGACCAGGGCGATGTTGACGGTGAACTCATCGCTGCCCTTGATGAATTCTTTGGTGCCGTCCAGCGGATCCACCAGCCAAAAGCGATGCCAATGTTGTCGGGTTTCATAGTCCGCCGACTTGGTTTCCTCGGAGATTATCGGTATGTCCGGGTCGAGCGCCGCGAGATGGTTGGTGATGTACGAGTTCGCTGCCAAGTCGGCTTCGGTGACCGGTGAGGTGTCGTCACCGTGATCGCCTTTCTCGGTAACCTCCGGATTCTGGCGATACTTGAGAGTCAGCTTTCCGGCCTCGACCGCGATGGCGGTGACCTGCTCAAGATGTTTATCGGCCAACGTCGTACTGACTGCTTCGTACACTATGCCTCCCATTGTGTGGTTATTCCCCTCCTCGGCTTGGCGGCATCGGATATGCCACCCCACGATCTAGTTCAGGTCGTGATCGACTCCGCCGCGGTTGGTTCGGCGGCCGACTCTGCCGACGGCTGGGGTGCGGATGCCGGAAGTGGAGCGGGCCGGCCCGCCGCACCGGCGGCGGTTTCCGTCGGCCGCACGTAGCGCACCCAGGTCAGGATGGCCGCGCCGATATAACACGCGAAGAAGATCCAGAATGCGGGCGTTTCCGTGCCGGTGCTGACGTAGGACTGCCGCAGTGCCATGTTGATCCCGACCCCGCCCAACGCGCCGAAGGAACCGGCGAACCCAATCAGGGCTCCGGACCGGACTCGTGCCCAGTGGTGGCGTTGGGCAGCGTTCAGGCTCAGCCCGCGGCTGCGTTCCTCGAACACCGACGGAATCAGCTTGTACACCGCGCCCTTGCCCGCTCCGCAGACGATGAACAGCGCGATAAAGCCCACGATGTATCCGGCCATCATGAAGCCGGTCATCGGATCGCCGCGCTCCGCCGCCGCGTCGGCGTAGATGCTGACGCCGACCAAGAATCCGCCGGCCAGGATCGCCGCAGAGAAGACGGTGAGAGTGACGTGACCACCGCCGAAGCGATCGCTGAGCTTGCCGCCGATGATCCTTGCCAGTGAGCCCAACAGGGGGCCGATGAACGCGATTTGGGCGGCGTGCAGTGACGCATGAGCCTGGGTTTCCCCGGCTGCCGCGAAGTTGTGCTGCAGCACCTGGCCGAACGCGAACGCGAAGCCGAGGAACGAGCCCGACGCGCACATGTAGAGCAGCGAGATCGTCCACGAGTCGGGCACGGTGAGAATGGACCGCAGGTTGTTCAACGACAGACCGGTGCGGTGGGCTACCACGTCGTCCATGAACAATGCCGCACCGATGCCGCCAATGGTCAGCAGCACCAAATAGATTGCGCATACCCAATAGGGAGCCGCGTGGCCCGCGGTGGCCAGGACAACGAGTCCGACCATCTGGACGGCGGCAGATCCGAGGTTGGCCATGCCGCCGGTCAAGCCGAGCACAAAGCCCTTGAGTCGTTGCGGAAAGAGGCCGTCGACCTTGGCCAGTGAACCCGAATAGTTACCGCCCCCTAAACCGGTGAACGCGGCGCACACGAGGTAGGGCCACAGCGGCAGGCCCGGGTGGGCCAGCAGCACGATGGTTCCGAGGGTGGGGATCAACAGCACAAGTGCGGAGATTGTGGTCCAGGTGCTTCCACCAAACCAGTTGGCCGCCATCGCATATGGGATGCGCACCAGCGCTCCGACCAATGATGCGGTGGCGTCCAGCAGTAGCTTGTCGCCGGTGGTGAAACCGTAGATGGACTGCGGCATGAACAGCACCATCACCGACCAGAGGTACCAAACCGAAAAGGCGATGTGCGCATTGAGGACTAACCAGGTCAGGTTCCGGCGGGCAATCGCATAGTTCCCGTTTGCCCAGGCCACCGTGTCTTCTGGATGCCAGTCAGTGATGCGCGAGCGCGCCATAGGCTGCGAACCTTTCGGGTTGGTGGTGGACGGCGATCGGCGATGCCGGGGTGCTTGCCTTGGGTTGTGCCGCGCCGAAAGGCAATCGAGCGTCCAGCGGGTTGGCGTCGGTCTCAGCGACGGGAACCCGGGGAAGGCGCACGTGGGCAGCCGTTGTCCCGCATGGGAGTTGCATGAGTGGCTTGACGGTAATAAACTTCCCGGCCGAGTTTGTCGCAGTCGGGCTGCTCGCCGAAGTCGTGCGAGCCGAAGTTGTGCGAGGGGGCCGGCGCAAGTGCAACGCGGTGCCGACCGTCGTCAAGTGTGAAAAACCTACGGTCACAAGGCCCCCTTCCCCGCGTCACAGGTGGCTGCACAATTGGCAGCCACGTATTGACTGTTCCGCAGGGACCGTTGGCCATCGCTTTCGCGACGGGCGGTTATGGCGAGCCCCACCGCCGTTATGCGCCGCAATCGCCCCGGCGCACCTTTATAACTTCCTTGAAGCTATAGGTTGACAGTTAAACCGAGCTGTGGTGCTTCGACAACTCGACCGGGGGGATGCACAGCAGACTTCCAGCTGACTTCATCGGTATGTCCAGACTGTGGGTGTGGCTTTCGGGACATGGCGCGGCTACGGTGCGATCGACGATGGCCGCGTCGTGCCGCAACTCCGCGTCGGGGTGGTAGCGCCCGCCATTGTGTGGGTGAAATATGTTGCCGTACTTAATCAATTGCGGACGTGCTCAGGGGTCGAGGTGGCCGCTGAAGGTTGATGCCGGGGGGCTACGTGGGTAGGCCCGCTCTGTCGGCATCTGCGCGATAGCGGTCCACCCACTCGTCGGAACGTTCGTTGGCTTGTCGAACCAGTGGTGCGGTGGGCGCCAGCCGTGCGTCGAGCCCCAACGCTTCCAGGATGTCGCCGACCAGCAGGGTTAGATTGCGCCACAGCACCGGGTAGGAGATCTCCATCGGTGCAATGCCCTCTTCGGCGAACCAGCTTCGCCAACCCTGTTCCTGCGCGCGGAGCATGCTCACCACATGGGCGATCGCGCCGGCGTGATAGCTGGCACGAGCGTCGCGTGCCGGGTCGGGGTGGCCTCGCCAGACTCCGGTCTGTACCGCGCGCCAGAACGACACTGCCTGCGACACCACATCGGGACGGTAGACATAAACCAGGAGGGGGTTCTCGCCGATCACGTCGCGGATCGCGGCCGACAGCCCGTCGCCCGATCGATTCGGGAGCTGCCTTGCCCGGTTCAGCAGCAGGGGAGTCTGATTCCACATCAGTTTGCCGCCCCAGACCCCGTTGGGTGTTCGCCCTACGGTGCGGACGTAGTCACGCCAGATTTCGGGCGGTGCCAGATCCGGCTTACCTTCGTCCAGCGGATCGAGCAGGCGCAGGATCGAGTCGTCCTCGACGCCGGCGAACCACTCGCGCGGCTGTGGAGGCTGGCTGGTGGTGGGCAGATACTGAAAGAACTCCTGAGGCTCGCCGGCGACGCCGGTGGCGCGCAATGATTCGACCAACAGCGTGCTGCCGCTGCGCTGGGAGGCTAGAACCAGATACGACGACGGGCTATCTGCCACGAAGGAAGACTAACGCGTGGCAAATTCGCGGCAAGGGCGAAAATTGGGTTCACGCTGAAGATTACTCTTGTATGCAACCGCGGTTGGCTAACTGAAGCGGTCGGTGGCCCGTAAGCCCAGCGAAAAGACCAGCCGTACATCGGGATCGGCGAAGGAGGTTGACAACAGCTTCTCGACGCGCCGAATGCGGTAGCGAACGGTGTTGGGATGTACCTGCAGTGACTGCGCGGCTAGGCCGATATCGCCGAAGCTGTCCAGATAGACACGCAACGTGTCGGCCAGCACCGGATCCTTGGCACGCAGGTCGGGTATCCGGGGATCTATCAGCCGTGCATCGTTGCCGACCAGGGTGACGATCTCGTCAAGCAGCACGGTGGTGCGTGCTTCGGCCAGTGAGGTCACCCGACCGATCGAAATGGGGTGGCGCTCGGCGCTGTCCAGCACGCGATCCACTTCGATACGCGCCGAGGCAAGTCCATCCAGGCCCGCAACCGGTGCGGCGATGGTTGCCCGCAACTCCACCCCCAGCTCGCTGCGCAGCGCGCTGATGGTGCCGCGAACCCAGGAGGTCAGTGAACGCGCGGTCGCGGTCTGCGGCAGCACGACGTAGATGCGCGATTCATTGGTGCCGACTTGGGCGTCACGCCGAAATGCGCTTGCGCTCAGCGCTAGTACATCGGCGAGACGGGACTGCTTGTCGTCGGCTTCGATGGTGTCGAAGCCGATCAGGGCGGCGTTTCCGTCAGCGGATAGACCGAGTTCGCGCGCGATGGCGGTGACGTCCGCGGGTGCCGCGGTGGGGTCAGGATCGGCTAGGCCCAGTAGCTGCTGCACTCGCCGGGCGTGCGTGGATGGGCGCGATGCCAGGCGTGTCATGATGCGGGCGCCTAGAACCGCCGCGCCGCGCAGCACTTCTTCGGCGTCCTCGGCCAGCGGCTGGGAGCCTTGTTGAACCCAGATGGATCCGGCGAACACCGGTGGGCGCCGTGCGGCGACCGGTGACTGATGAATACCGATGGCCAATCGCGGACGCAGTCCTAGTTCGGGGCGCTCGGCCACCCGCACCACCTCGCTGCCGGAGCGAAGCGCATCGAAGATGCCCCACTGGCCGATCCACTTGAGATGCTCGGGTGGACCCGCACGGCCCAGGATGGAGAGCCTGCGCAGCTCGTCGGCCTCGTCGCTGGAAGCCGAATAGGCGAGTACGTGTGACTGGGCGTCCTCGATGCTGACCATGCCGTGGATACGGTCGGCCAGCGACTGGGCCAGGCCGAACAAATCAGTGCCCGAGTCATCGGTGGTCCGGTCCCCGTGGTGCTCGAGTACGTGGTTGACCAGACGGTACAGCCGCTCCCAGCGGGCCTGGGGCTCCACCGCCACCACCGCTGCCCCGGAGCGGACGGCCTTGGCCACCACCGCGTCCGACGGTTGCTTGACGAATATCGCCACCGGGGTCCCGGCCTGCCCGTCGATCCACCGCAACGCTTCGTGGTCGGTGACACCGAGCAGGAAAAAGATGTCGGCCGAGCCAGCAGCCGCCGCCAGACCCAGCCGCACATCGTCGGAATCGACCAAGGCTGCCGAGGCCACCGGAAGGTCTAGGCCACGCGGGGCTTCCACCAGGCTGACCAGCGTCGCATCCAGGGCGAGCAGCAGTTGGCCCAAGCCGACGCCAGCCACTCCCATGTTGTCCGATAGTACTAGTGCTGATCGCTAATCTTGTCCGATCGGCTAATCGATTCGAGCCTGCCGGCGGGGATGCTGGCAGGCATGGACGCGATTACCCAGGTGCCGATCCCCGCCAACGAGCCGGTCCACAGCTATGCGCCGCACTCACCCGAACGGTCTCGCCTAAAAAGCGAGTTGATCGCTTTGGCGCAACAGCCGATCGACCTGCCGCACGTGATCGGCGGTAAACACCGGATGGGCGACGGCGAACGTATCGACGTCGTGCAGCCACACCGGCACGCCGAACGGCTGGGCACCTTGACCAACGCCGTCCACGCTGACGCCACGGCGGCAATAGAGGCCGCCATGGCCGCCAAGAACGGCTGGGCCGCCATGCCGTTCGACGAGCGCGCCGGGGTTTTCCTGCGGGCGGCCGACCTGCTGGCCGGGCCATGGCGGGAAAAGATCGCGGCGGCAACGATGCTCGGCCAGTCGAAGTCGGCATACCAGGCCGAAATCGACGCACCGTGCGAGTTGGTCGACTTCTGGCGCTTCAACGTAGCTTTTGCTCGCCAGATCCTGGACCAGCAACCGGTCAGCGCCAAGGGGGAGTGGAACCGCACCGATCACCGCCCACTGGAAGGCTTCGTCTACGCGATCACGCCGTTCAATTTCACCGCGATCGCCGCGAACTTGCCGACCGCACCGGCACTGATGGGCAACACCGTGGTGTGGAAGCCGTCGGTTACCCAGACCTTGGCGGCCTATCTGACCATGCAGGCGCTCGAGGCCGCCGGATTGCCGCCCGGGGTGATCAACCTGGTCACCGGTGACGGACTGGCGGTTTCGGATGTCGCGCTGACCGATCCGCGGCTGGCCGGCATCCACTTCACCGGGTCGACGGCGACCTTCCAACACCTGTGGCAACAGGTCGGCGCCAACATCGCTTCCTACCAGAGCTACCCCCGGTTGGTCGGCGAGACCGGCGGCAAGGACTTTGTGGTTGCTCATTCCTCCGCGCGCCCGGAGGTGGTGGCTACGGCGCTGATCCGGGGTGCCTTCGAGTACCAGGGGCAGAAATGCTCGGCGGCATCGCGAGCATTCATCCCACACTCGGTCTGGCAACAGATGGGCGACACTTTCCTGGACACCGCCGCCGGGCTGAAATACGGCGACATCACCGACCTGTCCAACTTTGGTGGCGCACTCATCGATCGCCGCGCCTTCATCAAGAACGTCGACGCAATCGAACGAGCGAAGGGCGCAGCCGGCGTCACCATCGCCGTGGGGGGCGAATATGACGACAGCGTCGGATATTTCGTGCGACCGACCGTGCTGCTATCCGACGATCCGACCGATGAGTCCTTTGCGACCGAGTACTTCGGACCGGTGCTGTCGCTGCACGTATACCCCGACGACCAGTACGAACGGATCCTCGATGTCATCGACACCGGCTCCCGCTATGCGCTGACCGGCGCCGTCATCGCCGACGACCGCAATGCCGTGCTGACCGCTCAGAACCGGCTGAGGTTCGCGGCAGGAAACTTCTACATCAACGACAAGCCGACCGGTGCGGTCGTTGGCCGCCAGCCCTTCGGTGGCTCGCGCGGCTCGGGCACCAACGACAAGGCTGGATCGCCTCAGAATCTGTTGCGCTGGACGTCGACACGCACCATCAAAGAGACATTCGTCCCGGCGACCGACCACACCTACCCGCACATGGAGTCGGACTGATGACCCGCCTATTCGTCCACACGGTCCGCCCCGCCATGCTCGCGGCCAGCCGGGCCGACCGGTTGCGGCGCACCCTGGAACACTCGTCGGTAACCCGTCGAGTGGTGCGCCGTTTTGTGCCCGGTGAGACCGTCGACAGTGTCCTTGATGTTGTTGGTGCGCTGCGTGATTCGGGACGCTGCGTCAGCATCGACTATCTCGGCGAGAACGTCACCGATGTCGATGACGCGGCCGAGACGGTTCGGGCCTACCTGAACTTGCTCGACGTGATGGGGCGGCGCAACGATGCCGGGCGCGATGGAGTGCGGCCGTTGGAGGTGTCGGTCAAGCTTTCGGCCCTGGGGCAGGCCCTGGAACGCGACGGGCAGAAGATCGCGTTGGACAACGCCCGCACCATCTGCGAGCGGGCCGAGCAGGTCGGTGTCTGGGTCACCGTGGATGCCGAAGACCACACGACCACCGAGTCGACGTTGTCCATCGCCGGCGACCTACGTGTCGACTTTGCTTGGCTGGGTACCGTTGTTCAGGCCTACCTGAGGCGCACGCTCGACGACTGTCAGGAGCTCGCGTCGGTGGGGGCCCGGGTCCGCTTGTGCAAGGGCGCTTATGACGAACCCGAATCGGTGGCATACCGCGACCGGGTCGAGGTCACCGACTCCTATCTGAGGTGCCTGCAGGTCCTGATGGCAGGTTCCGGGTATCCCATGGTTGCGTCGCACGACCCGGAGATCATTGCCACTGTTGCCGGTATGGCCCACGAGTCAGGGCGCAGCGCAAACGATTTCGAATACCAAATGTTGTACGGCATTCGTGACGAGGAACAGTGGCGACTGGTCGGCGTCGGTAGCCAGGTGCGCGTGTACGTGCCGTTTGGTACCCAGTGGTACGGCTACTTCATGCGCAGGCTGGCCGAACGCCCGGCGAATCTCGGCTTCTTTCTGCGCGCACTGGTGCAATGACCTCGAGCTGAGGGTATTCGCAGCCGTCAGTGTACTTTCGAAACGCCGCGGGCCGGTCGCCAACGGCTATCGGAGAATCCGTCGACCACGTGCGCGCGGACGAACTCGGTGACGGCCTGGGCGTCATCCATGTCGCGTATCGGTGATGGCGTGCTGAACAGCGAGAACAAAATGCGCGCGAACCATTCGGCGGCCGCTTGGACGTCGAGGTCCTTACGGACCTCGCCGGTGAGCTTGGCCGCGGCGAGGTAAGGGGCGAAAAAGTCGATGCATTCGCGCAGCAGCACGGCGGAATCCTTGGTCAGCAACAGGCCGATCGCGTCCTCGTCGAAGTACTTGGCCGAAGCGATCGCCTGCCGGGACTGAGTCACGAATACGGCGGCTTGGCAGAGCTTTTCCTGCAGCGATCCACCTCGGTCCATCGCTTTGGACATTTCGCGATAGAACTGTTCGGAAGCGCGTTCGGCGCAGCCTTCCATGATGGCGGCCTTGTCGCGGAAGTACTCGTAGATGGTGCTTCGAGACACGTTCGCCAGTCTGGCGATGTCGACAATCGTGGTCTTCTGAAAGCCCTGCCGGCGAAAGCACACATACGCCGACCCGATGATGAGTTCGCGGGTGTCGGTTGCCTGAGGCAGGGCGGCGGACTGGGGCATCACGAGCTCATCCGGCGGGGGCAAGAATCAGTCCACTGGTCGGTACCCCGGTTCCCGAGGTGACCAGTACGTGTTCGACGTGGTCGACCTGGTTGTACGAAGTGCCACGCACCTGACGCACCGCCTCGGTTATGCCGTTCATGCCATGGATGTAGGCCTCGCCGAGCAGGCCGCCGTTGGTATTGATCGGCAGCAACCCACCCAGCGACAGGTTCTCCACTGTGGCGAACTCCTTGGCCTCACCGCGTCCGCAGAAGCCGAGTTCCTCGAGCTGGGTGAATACGAACGGGGTGAAATGGTCGTAGATGAACGCGGTTTGAATGTCGGCAGGCTTGAGGCCCGAATCGCGCCACAGACGCTTGGCCACCACCCCCATCTCCGGTAGTCCGGTGATGTCCTCGCGGTAGTAGCTAGTCATCATCTCGCCCTCGGCGGCCGCCCCCTGGGCGGCCGCGGTGATGACCGCCGCCGGCTGGCGCAGATCCCGCGCCCGCTCGGTACTCGTCACGACCAGAGCGACGCCGCCATCGCTTTCCTGGCAGCAGTCCAGCAGGCGCAGTACGGGTTCGATGATCCAGCGTGAATTCTGATGGTCGGCCAGCGTGATCGGGCGCTGGTAGAACCAGGCGTCGGGGTTGCGTGCCGCATGGGCACGGTCGACGACGGCGATCCGGCCGAAGTCCTCGTTGGTGACTCCATAAGTCGACATGTAGCGCTGTGCGTGCAGCGCGACCCATGCTGCGGGAGTCAGCAGTCCAAAGGGCGCGTAATGGGCCATGAAGAGCGGGGTTTCGGTGCTGGTGCGCCCGCTACCCCCGAACCGCATGCCGGAACGTTCGTTGAAGGCGCGATAACACACCACCACCTCGGCGACCCCGGTGGCCACCGCCATCGCGGCGTGTGCCACGGTCCCGGCCGCGGCGCCGCCGCCGTGCGGTACCCGGCTGAAGAAGTTGAGGTCACCGATACCCACATTGCGTGCGACATCGATCTCGTCGCTGGCGTCCATCGTGAACGTGACCATGCCGTCGACCTCGCCGGGTGTCACCCCGGCATCGTCAAGGGCTGCGCTGACCGCCTCGCACGCCAGCTGCAACTCGCTGCGCCCGGACTCCTTGGAGAACTCGGTCTGGCCAATTCCCACGATCGCGGCGGCACCGGCCAGCGGGGCAGTCACGGCTGGGCCTCATCGAGGAGGCTGAGCACCGCGGTTCCGGAAACGTGATTGCCAAGGCTGTTGGCGCCCTGGAAAGTGACTTCAACGAAGTTTTCCCCGTCTTTACCGGCCGACTTGCCGGTTACGCTGCCGGTGAAGTGCAGCGGGTCATCCGGAAAGCAGGGCACGCCAAGGCGAATCGACAGTTTCTTGACCATCGCTTCTGGTCCGGCCCAGTCGGTGAGGAAACGCACGCAAAGCCCGTTGGTGGTCAGGATGTTCATGAACAGATTCGGCGAGCCTTGCTTGTTGGCGTAGTCGCGGTCGTGATGTACCGGCATGAAATCCCGTGACGCGATTGCCCCCGCGACGATCACCGTTGTGGTGATCGGGATCTCCAACGCAGTCACCGCGTCGCCGACGGCGATGTCGTTCCATCCAAGGGTCTGGTAGCGGCCGGTGGTAGTGGTCATCGAACTGCCTCCGAGTCAAGGGCGACGGGCCGGAATTGATGCAGCACAAAGCTTCCGTCTGGCCCATCGAAGTCTTGGTAGAACACCTCGACCGCCATCCCGACCGTGACGTCAGCCGGATCGATGCCACACAGGTTCGAAACCAGCCGGACGCCCTCATCGAGTTCGACCAGCACGACGATGTAGGGGTAATCGAAGAACGGAAACCTCGGTTGGTGGGGCATCACGAAGCTGTAGACGGTGCCGCGGCCCCCAGACTCGACGGTATCCCAGTGCAGACAGCGGCATTTGGGGCACATGGGGCGTGGCGGGTGACGTAGTTCCCCGCATTCGGCGCAGCGTTGGATAAGCAGTTTGTGCTCGCGCAGCCCGTGCCAGAAGAACTCGGTGTCCGGGCTGATTGCCGGCGCCAGTCGGGAGGCCATCAGCGTTGAGGCCTGAATCGCAGCACCCGGAACCGCTGCCGCCCGAGCACCTCCCCGTGCTGGTCGACATAGGTGGTGACCCAGGTGAGGAAGAAGCCGGTTCCCAGTGCGGTCTTCTTCTCCTCGGAGACGTCCTCATACACCGTCGTCGCGCTGATCAGGTCGCCCAGGCGTGGGTAGCGCTCGATCTCGAACTCCGAGTTCACCGCCACCGTACTGGTGTAGCCGGCCTCGTCGAGGAACGCGGTTGGGTTGGTCTTGATCTCAACGGGGGCGCCGCCGCGCTCCCGAATCCCTTCCAGCTTCGGTGCCGGCATTGTCCACGTCTGCAACATGACCGGCGGTGAAACGATGCCGCCAAACCTGGATGCGGCCGCGAACTCCGGATCGAGGTAGACGGGATTCATGTCGTCGAGCGCATGCGCCCAGTGCCGAATCATCGGCTGGTTCACCGGATCCGGTGCCACTGAGGGCCGTCCCGTTCCACCTGTCGGCTGTCCGACGAGTGAGCGCAGTTTGGAGAGAAACTCGGTTTCGGAGTCAGTCACCCGGTTGTCCTCCTGACTTGTTGACGCGTCAGAACGGCGTCTGGTCATCGGGCGGGTCGCCGTACCCACGCCACCCGGCACCTCCCTGATCGCCGCTGATCGGACACATCTGCGCAATATGTCTGCCGAGTCGTGTCTACTCCCGGGCCCGGCGGCGTGTCAATGCATCTGTAAATCATCGAATTTGGTGGCGATTCATCCTGGGAGGTCATTGACGCCTGAACGCCCGCGGTGTACACCAAGTGCGTATATGACCGACGCCTACGGGTTAGGAATCAGATGGCTGAGCGGGCACTTCCGGAATCCCTGGTCGATACGTATCAGCTTTATATCGACGGGCGTTGCGTCGAACCGGAAAACGGCCGCTACGACGACGTGTCACCGTCGACGGGGATGGTCATCGCGACCGCACCCGATGCGAGCGTCAGCCAGGTAGGCGATGCGGTTGATGCCGCGCGTCGCGCATTCGACGCGGGCCCGTGGCCGGCCATGTCCCACCAGGAGCGCGGCCATTGCCTTGCCCAGTTGGGCGCCGCGCTGCAGGACTACGCCGACGCGTATTTTGCGCTGTCTCAGGTCGAATGGGGCTGCACGGCCAACGAGCGGCGGTTGCAGATCGACGCTTCGGCCAGCGCGGCCCGGCGTGCGGGTCATCTTGCGGGCACACTTGGCGATCAGTCCATTCAGTCAGCGTCCGGCGCCGCGGTGCTGTGCCATGAGCCGCTCGGTGTCGTGTCGATCCTGACGCCTTGGAACTTCCCGCACAGCCTCAACGTCATGAAATTGAGCCGGGCGCTGGCCGGCGGCAATACCGTCGTGCTCAAACCGTCCCCGCTCACGCCGCTCGCGGGCCTGGCGCTGGCCCGAATCATCCACGAGCACACCGATATCCCACCCGGGGTGGTCAACGTCGTCACGCCCGGCGGCATCGAGGCCAGCAAGGTGCTGGCCGTCGACCCGCGTATCGACATGGTCAGTTTCACCGGGAGTTCGGCGGTCGGTCGCGAGGTGATGGCCGCGGCGGCCGGCACGATGAAACGCGTCTTGCTCGAGTGTGGCGGGAAGTCGGCCAGCATTGTCCTAGACGACGCTGAGTGCAGTGACGAACTCCTGGCGCGAATGTTGTTCGAATCCTGCTTGTTGCATGCCGGGCAGGCCTGCATCTTGCACAGTCGGCTGCTGCTACCCGAGGCGATGCACGATGAGATCGTTGACCGGCTCGTCGCGCTGGCCCGTGCGGTCCGGGTGGGTGATCCCGCCGATCCGGATGTGCAGATGGGGCCGCTGATCAGCGCCGCTCAGCGCAGCCGGGTCGAGGACCACGTAGCCCGCGCGCTGCGGGATGGGGCCACGCTGGCGGCCGGTGGCAGGCGACCGGCCACGCCGGAGGCAGGTTTCTACTACGAGCCGACGATCCTTACCGGCGTCACACCAGACGCCCACATCGCCCAAAACGAAGTCTTCGGGCCGGTGTTGAGCGTGCTGCGCTACCGCGACGACGACGACGCCGTGGCGATCGCCAACAATTCGCAGTACGGCCTGTCTGGCGCCGTGTGGGGTGGCGACGCTGACCGCGCCGTCAGGGTCGCCCGCCGGATCCGGACCGGCCAGATCGCGGTCAACGGCTTCGGTCCTGGTGACGCGCCGTTCGGCGGCTTCAAGCAGAGCGGCCTGGGGCGGGAGGGCGGCGGAATTGCCGGGCTGCACCAGTACATGGAGCCCAAGGCCATCGGCATGCCTGGCTGACCTGCGGCGGCCAGCGTCACGCCAGCGTGGCCGTGGGAAACGACCGCCACGCTGGCGTGACGCTCGGACAAGGGGGCTCGGTGCTCAGCGTCAGCGCGCTTGATAGGCATTCGTTGTCGAATCGTTGCATCCCCTACCAAAAAGGTGCATCGGCGCGTCATCGCATGCGATGCTGCTGGGCATGGCCGTCGCTATCGCCCGACCCAAGCTCGAGGGAAACATCGCCGTCGGCGAAGACCGTCAGATCGGATTTGCCGAGTTCGGAGCGCCGCAAGGGCGTGCGGTGTTCTGGTTCCACGGCACTCCGGGCGCCCGCCGGCAGATACCGACCGAGGCGCGGGTCTACGCCGAACACCACGACGTGCGCCTGATCGGCGTCGATCGTCCCGGCATCGGCTCGTCCACACCCCACCAGTACGGGACCGTCTCGGCCTTTGCCGACGACCTGCGGACCATCGCCGACACGCTGGGGATCGACAAAATGGCGGTCGTCGGCTTGTCCGGGGGCGGCCCCTACACCCTGGCCTGTGCTGCCGGTCTGCCGGACCGGGTAGTGGCAGCGGGGGTGCTCGGCGGGGTGGCGCCGACCCGCGGACCGGATGCGATCAGTGGCGGCCTGATGGACCTGGGTCGACGAGTGGCGCCGCTACTGAGAGTCGGCGGGAGCCCGCTACGGCTGAGCGCCAGCGTGCTGATCCGGATGGCTCGCCCGGTGGCTTCCCCGGCCCTGGATGTCTATGGGCTGATGTCGCCACAAGCGGACCGGCATCTACTCGCCCGGCCGGAGTTCAAGGCCATGTTTCTTGACGATCTGCTCAACGGAAGCCGCAAACAGCTGGCCGCACCGTTCAACGACGTGATCGTTTTCGCCCGCGACTGGGGATTCCGGCTCGAGGACGTGTCGGTACCGGTCCGTTGGTGGCACGGTGACCACGATCACATCATCCCGTTCTCCCATGGTGAGCACGTCGTTTCGCGACTGCCCAATGCAGAGCTGTTCCACTTACCGGGTGAAAGTCACCTCGCCGGGCTGGGGCGCGGCGAGGAAATCCTGGCTACGCTAATGAAGATTTGGGATGAGGAGGCTTGATCGATGTCTGTGGCTGCTGAGGCTGTGGAATTCCCCACTGCCGCCCCCCACGTTGTCTCCGCGGGTGCCCCGAAAATGGGGCTCTATCTCAGCGACATACCCCGCGCGGTGGCCGAGTACGGGCAGCTGGTTTCGCTGTTCCCACTGCAGAAGGCGTTGCCGGTCGGTGACGGGCACCCGGTCTTGGTGTTGCCCGGCTTGTTGGCCGGTGACGGCTCCACCTGGACACTGCGGTGGCTGCTGGGCCGCCTCGGTTACCGGGCGTATGGCTGGCGGCTGGGCCTCAACATCGGCCCAACCAGCAAGGTTGTGGACGGGATGAGCGCGCGCCTGGAGGCGCTGCACACCCGTTACAACACACCCGTCAGCCTGGTCGGTTGGAGTCTGGGCGGGATCTTCGCGCGCAACCTGGCGCGGCGTCACCCCGAGGCGGTACGTCAGGTGATCACCCTTGGCAGCCCGTTCCGGATGCAAGACGAATCCCAATCTCGGGCCGCGCGGCACTTCAGGATCTTCCAGCGCCTGCACGCCGAGCGACACGAGTTGCCGTTGCCGGCCGAAGCCGAACCGCTTCCGGTGCCCAGCACCGCGATCTATTCGCGCTACGACGGCATGGTCGCCTGGCAGACCTGCCTCGACACGCCGTCGGAACGCGCGGAAAACATCGCCGTGCTGAGCAGCCACATCGGCTACGGTCATCACCCGGCCGCGGTCTGGGCCATCGCGGATCGGTTGGCCCAGCCGGTGGATACCTGGGCCCCGTTCCGGCCCCCGACGGTGTTGCGGCCGCTGTTTCCCCGACCACATACTCTGCACGCCGCGAGCTAGCCTGCGTTGAGACCGCGGCCGGTGCCACGGGTAGCCTCGCTGACGTGCTGCTGGCCTCACTGAACCCCGCCGCCGTATCGGCTGACGACATCGCCGACGCGGTTCGTATCGACGGCGTCGACCTCAGCCGCAGCGATCTGCTTGGTGCCGCAACGGCGGTGGCGGAGCGTATCGCTGGCGCGCATCGGGTTGCCGTACTGGCAACGCCCACCGTATCGACGGTGCTGGCGGTCACCGGATGCTTGATCGCCGGGGTGCCCGTGGTCCCGGTGCCGGCCGATGTCGGTGTGGCCGAACGCCGCCACATGCTGACCGACTCCGGCGCCGTGGCCTGGCTGGGCCCGGCGCCCGCCCAGGACGCGGAGCCCGACGGACTGCCGCAGATACCGGTGCGTCTGCACGCACGATCATGGCACCGCTACCCCGAGCCGCCGCCGGATTCGGTTGCGATGGTGATCTACACCTCGGGCACCACGGGGCTGCCCAAGGGCGTGCAGCTGAGCCGGCGGGCGATTGCAGCCGACTTGGACGCGCTGGCCCAGGCCTGGCAATGGAATGCAGAAGACGTCTTGGTGCATGGCTTGCCGCTCTACCATGTGCACGGTCTGGTACTCGGCTTGCTGGGATCGCTGCGAGTTGGAAATCGCTTCGTGCACACCGGAAAGCCGACGGCGGCGGGATATGCGCAAGCAGGCGGAACCCTGTATTTCGGGGTGCCCACGGTGTGGTCACGGGTGGCTGCGGACCGGGCGGCCGCCGAGGCGCTGCGGCCGGCTCGGCTATTGGTTTCTGGCAGCGCGGCCTTACCTGTCCCGGTGTTCGATCAGCTGGTGCACCTCGCCGGGCACCGCCCTATCGAGCGCTATGGGTCTTCGGAATCGCTGATCACCCTGTCTACCCGGGCTGACGGCGAGCGCCGCGCGGGCTGGGTGGGCCTGCCGCTGGCCGGAGTGCAGACCCGGCTGGTCGATGATCACGGCAAACCGGTCCCGCATGACGGGGAAACCGTTGGAAAGCTGCAGGTTCGGGGCTCGACACTGTTCGATGGCTACCTGAATCGGCCGGAGGCCACGGCTGAGGCATTCGATGCCGACGGCTGGTATCGCACCGGCGACGTTGCGGTCGTTGACGACGGTGGCATGCATCGCATCGTCGGCCGTGAGTCGGTTGATTTGATCAAGTCTGGTGGCTACCGTATCGGCGCCGGGGAGATCGAGACGGTGCTACTGGGGCATCCGGAGGTTCAAGAGGCAGCTGTCGTCGGATTGCCTGACGAGGATTTGGGCCAGCGCATCGTGGCCTACATCGTGGGTTCGGACCGCATCGATCCCGACGTATTGATCGATTTTGTCGCGCAACAGCTTTCGGTCCACAAACGGCCACGCGAGGTGCGGATTGTGGAGTCGTTGCCGCGCAACGCGCTGGGCAAGGTGCTCAAGAAGCAGCTGTTGGCAGAGGGCTGAGCCTAGGCCGACACTTCGTCGTCTTGGCTGGTGGGGGTGGGGAGCTTGGCGATGTTGTCGCCACGCCACTGCAGTGCTTCCAGAGCGACAGCGACGTGGACGGAGGTATGGGCCAGCGGTCGCGGCAAGAGTCGTTGTGCGGCTTCAATTCTGCGCAATAGCGTGTTGCGGTGGGTGTAGAGGCGCTTTGCGGCGCGGGAAGCGTTGCATTGCTCGTTGATGAACATCAGCAACGTGGCCTGAAGTTCGGGAGCCGCCGATTCCAGTTCACCGAGCGTGCTCGTGATGAATTCGTCAGCGGCTTGCGGATTTTGGGTGATCAGGGCGACGATCTGGACGTCCGAGAAAAAGGCCACCCGTTGGTCGGATTTCAGTCGCGCCAGGGTGCGTTGTGTGGTGAGCGCCTCGAGGTGGCTGCGCCGAAAGCCCTCGATTCCACTTGCCTTGGTGCCGATGGCAATTCGGGCATCCGATGCGTTGTCCACCGCCTGCTCGATCGTATCGATGTCGAGGTTGGTGGCCTCGGCCAACCACACCCAACGGGTAGCCGCGTTGGCGACCACGGTCAGATCTTGCGACGATCCCACGGCGTGACAAAACGCGTCGGCAGCTCTATCCAGATTGCTGTGGTCGCCGTCGAAGTCGTCGCTCCAGATGATGGCGGCGGTGTGGGCTCGAATAAGGGAGTAGCCCAACCGTGTCTCGGCGCGCTCGCGGCTGATTGGGGCGCCTTCTAGCAGGTGACCCACCACTTCCAGGCGGTCGGCATGGTTACCGCGGGTCAGCTCGTCGTGTTCTAGTTGCACTTGTGCGGCGATGCCGGCCAGCGTGGCCTCGATGAACTCATTGACGGACTTGGCGGAAACGTCGAGCAGCTCGCGCAGTTCCTGCGGATCGGAAGTGAGATCGAAAGCGATGTTGATCCAGAGCCGCCAGGCGATGTATTGGCCGATCCGATATATGTCCAGCGTCAGGGTCTCCAGCCCGCGACGCACTAGATCGCGGGCCATACGCAACGGCTCCCCGCCGAGATTGGCCGGCACCGGTGCGCCGGGATGACGCACGTTGGCCGCCGCCCAGTGCACCAGATTGGCGCGGTTGGCTCGTTTGACCACCTTTGCCAGCACCGGATCGTTGGCGATGGTCGGGTTGGCCGATACCGTTTCCCGGTCCAGTTCTTCGATCCATTCCGGTCCGGCGTTGAGTGCCCTGCGGGCTCCCTCCCGGATAAGTTCGCGTATCCGGGACGAGGGTCGTTGCCAGGGCACGTGCCGATCCTAGTCACGGCGGCGGTGGGGCGCAGTGCATGTCCTCGAGTGTTCGAGTGGAATTAACGCGTTGCGTCCCAAGCGCGCTCAGGTCGGTGAGGGCGCGGTCACAGCAGAGGGTTCGATGTTAGCTGTCTCACTGGCCGGGGCGGGTCGCCACCCCGGTCGGCTTTAGGTCGGGGGACGGACCCATGAGCTTCAGCGACTGCCACGTGAATGATATGGAAACAATTGGTGAACAAATAGAAACCTGGTCGGGTTGGTGCGTTTGAGTTAGGCGTCTGGGACGTAATTCCTTTTGCTGGTTGGGCTGTTGCTGCAATCGCGGCGCCTGGCGAGCGCTGGTAGACCCCGCCGTCGCCGCGGGCTAGTGGCCAACGGGGCAGCCCGGTACACCCCCGAATTCTTGTTCGTCGATCTGATAGACCCCTGCGTGGTGCGCAACCTCGTTGCGCCGGCCCAACCCCTGGTGTGACCTTCCACTCGATAGCTGTGTGCAATTTGCACCGCGCGCAACGGTGAATTGAGAACAATTCACCTCCGGCCCGACGGGCGGGTGCATTGTGCACCTTCGGTCCGCACTGTTCGGGGGGAATGTACCTATTCCGGGCGCCGCAAGTTGGCAAGCATTGTCGTCAGTTCGTTGCCGCCAACCCCCATCCAGTGGCGGAGGACGGGAGCCAACGCCGGCTCAGCGATAACCCGTACCGCCGGGCCACCACCCGGCTCCACGAGGAGGTATGCACGTGTCTTCTGTTACGGCTCGACCCGAAGCGTTGGCTGCAGCGGCAGGCACCCTGGGGTCTATCGGAGCGGCATTGAGCGCCGGGAATGCCGCCGCCGCCGCTCCAATGACCGGGGTGTTGCCGCCGGCCGCCGATGAGGTTTCCGCACTGCTTGCGACGCAGTTTGCGACGCATGCGGCGATGTACCAGATGGTGAGCGCGAAGGCGGCCGCGATTCACGAGCATTTCGCGGCCACGTTGGCGACCAGTGCCGCCTCGTACGTGAGCACCGAAACCGCCAACGCCGTGGCATCTCAATAGACCTGACCTGACGACATTCGAGGAGAGGGACAGACATTGATGGATTTCGGTTCGCTACCACCGGAGATCAATTCCGCCAAGATGTACGCCGGTGCGGGTTCGGGCTCGATCCTGGTCGCCGCTGAGGCGTGGGACAGCGTGGCCGTCGATCTGTACAGCGCCGCGTCCTCCTGCCAATCGGTGATCTGGGGGCTGGCGTTCGGGCAGTGGGTGGGCGCGTCGGCAAGTTTGATGGGGGCCGCCGCCGCGCCATATGTCGCGTGGCTCGGTGCCACCGCCACGCAGGCCGAACTCGCGGCCAACCAGGCCAGGGGAGCGGCGGTGGCCTACGAGTCCGCGTTCGCGGCCACGGTGCCCCCGGCGTTGATCCTCGAAAACCGCCTTCAATTGGTCACGCTGATTGCAACCAATATCTTCGGCCAGAACACCCCGGCGATCGCGACTACCGAGGCTGAGTACGGCGAGATGTGGGCCCAGGACGCCGCCGCGATGTATGGCTACGCGGGTTCGGCCGCGATGGTAGCCGAGACGCTGACGCCGTTTGAAGAGGCTCCGGAAGTCGCCAACGCTGGTGGGCTCGTCAACCAGACCGCCGCCGTCGGTCAGGCCATCGATTCCGCCGCGGCTGGCCAGCTGATGTCCAACGTTCCCCAAGCCCTGCAACAGCTCGCCGCGCCTGCTCCGCAAGGGGCGTCGACCGCGACCGCACCGAAGTCGCTGCTTCAAAGCGTTACTTCGAGCTTTTCCTTGTCGAACCTCAGCACCATCGTGGGGATGGAAAACACCCACTTGTCGATGGCGAACTCAGGCGCATCGATCTTCAAGACCATGGGCGATAGCGTCAAGGGTTTCATTCCTTCGGCTAGCAAGGCTGCCGAAACCGCGGTCGAACACGCGGCTAGGAACGCGGTGTCGATGGTTGGCGGGGGAGGTCCCGCGGGGATCGGGGGTTGGGCGCCACAGGGCGGCGCAGGCCAGGCGCTGTCGGTTGGCGGACTGAAGGTGCCGCAGGCATGGGCCGAAGCAAACCAGTCGGTTGTCCCGGCGGCCCGGGCGTTGCCGATCTCGCCGGTAACCGGTGCTGTTGAGGGCGCTCACGGGGCCCCGCTGCCCGGCATGCCATTTGGGCAGCTGGCCGGCAACGGGGGCAACGGCGTTAGCGGTGTGCTGCGAGTCACGCCCAAGGCCTATGTGATGCCACGCCCTCCAGCCGCGGGATAGTGCCGATGGCAGGTTCGTGATGTGCCGGCTGCGGGCGAACATTGCGGCCCTGCCGGCTCGGCGGCCTACGTCGGGATGGTCACCCGGCCGGCCAACGGGGTCTGCCCCCGGCCATTAAGCGATGGTCGGGGGCCGTGTGCCAGTTAGATCAAAGGACTAGGGGGCAAGCGCCCAGACCGGGTGGGCGGCAGACCAAACGGGGTGGGTCACGTCATTGCCGTAGTGGTAGATCGGGTGGTTCTGCGGCGACAACTCGCGCCACTGGCCTTCGCCTTCGCGCCAGGGTCCTTCGCCTTCGCGCCAGGGGCCTTCACCCAGTCGCCACGGGCCTTCGCCAGGGCGTAGCGGGCCTTCGCCCGGGCGCAGCGGGCCTTCGCCGGGACGCAGCGGGCCCTCGCCCGGGTGCACGAGACCCGCGCCGGGGTGGATTTGTCCTCCGCCGGGGTGTATCGGCCCCAGGTTCCCGGGGGCAGCGGAGGCGATGGCCGGTCCCACCAGTACCCCTGCAAAAGAGAGGCCCAGGGCGCACAGGACACCCGCCGACAGGGTGCGAATTCTCAACATTTCCAACTCCTTTCCGGGCTGGGGTGTTTGGCTCAACGGAGCCCGTGTTGTCGACACCGAAGAACTCGGGCCCAATGGCTGCATCGCCGTGTTGAGGTCACCGCCAACCCGATGAATGTCATATCTGGTTGACAATCTGAGAGTAAGACCGTTTTCCATCATTGTCAACTGTGATTGACAGGTTGGTTGGTCGGTCGGCGAATCATGCGGCGTCGGGTGTCGCCGACGGTGTGGTGGCGGACCCGCCCGCGTCATTTGGATTCGAGTCGTAACAGGCTAGGGGGCAACGGAATTCCGGAGGGTCGGGAAGTTTGCGGGTGGCGCTTGGTGCGGCTCGAGCCGCCGGTTGGCGGACGCCCGGGCGCGGAATCGGGTGCGAGCACACCCGCTGATCGACCGGGATTCGAATCTTGGTGAGCGCAGCTAATTAACAAGGGGGGTAGGGTATTTCGGGTCGGGATGCGTGACGAGTTGCGGCGCGAGCTGGTGGCGCGGGCGCATACCGTCCAGCATGTTGGCAGCAAACTCACGGCGTGAGAACGGATTAAGCTCCTAGTCGCGGCATATCGTCGTCGCTGTGTACTCAACTGTGGATGCAGCTGGCCTCGCGACGGCCGGTGGCGGGACCGGCGACCCCAGCTCGGGAGCAACACCCATGAGTCGGGTCGCCCTCGCCTGTGTCGTCGGTTCAACAGTCGAGTACTACGACTTCTGCATTTACGGCACGGCTGCGGCGCTGGTCTTTCCGGCGGTCTTCTACCCCGGTCTCAGTCCAGCTCTGGCGACTATCGCATCGATGGGGACTTTTGCCACGGCGTTTCTGTCCCGGCCGCTCGGCGCGGCCGTCTTCGGGCATTTTGGGGACCGGCTGGGGCGTAAGAAGACTCTCGTTGCCACCCTTTTGATCATGGCCCTATCGACGGTGACGGTGGGGGTGGTGCCCAGCACGGCAACCATCGGGGTGTCCGCCCCGCTGATCCTGGTCGCCTTACGGTTGCTCCAGGGTTTTGCCGTCGGCGGCGAATGGGCTGGTTCGGCGCTGCTGAGTATCGAGTCCGCGCCAGCGCACAAGCGCGGGTACTACGGCATGTTCACTGTGCTCGGTGGCGGTGTTGCGCTTGTGGTGAGCGGTCTGACCTTTCTCGGGGTGAACTACACCATCGGAGAGAGCAGTTCGGCGTTTCTGCAGTGGGGCTGGCGTGTCCCTTTTCTGTTGAGCGCGCTACTGATTGCCTTCGCCTTGTACGTCCGCTTGGAGATCAACGAGACCCCGGTATTCGCTCTTGCGATGGCGCAGGCCGATGATCAGGAATCAACCGCCGCCGCGCGGGCACCGCTGGCGGCGGTGTTGTGCCGGCAACGCCGTGAGATAGTGCTGGCCGCGGGCGCCATGCTGGCGGCCTTCGGGTGCCTGTATCTGGCCAGCACCTTCCTGCCTTCCTACGCGCAACTGCACCTGGGGTATTCGCGAAACCTCGTCTTGCTGATCGGTGTGCTGGGCGGGCTGGTCTGCATCGGTTTTGTCGCACTGTCGGCCATTCTGTGCGATCGCTTCGGGCGCCGGCGCGTCATGCTGGTCGGCTGGGCAGTGGGCCTATTCTGGTCGCCGCTGGTAATGCCGCTGATCGGCTCTGGCGATACCGTCGGGTTCACGGTGGCGCTGCTGGGGCTGTATGCCGCGGCCGCCAGTGGATTTGGGCCTGCAGCCTCGCTTATCCCGGAACTGTTCGCTACCCGCTACCGCTACACCGGCACGGCCCTGGCGCTCAACGTGGCGGGCATCGTTGGGGGCGCCGCGCCGCCATTGATCGCCGGTACCCTGCTGGCCAGCTATGGCAGCTCCGCGGTCGGCCTGATGATGACCGCGCTGGTGGCCGCCAGCCTGCTGTGCACCTATCTGCTCCCCGAGACCGCCGGCGCCCCACTGACCGCCGCCTAGTTGCCGCGCCCGTCCCGGCGGCGCGGCGGGTGCTGGCCGTTGCTAAACACAACCCGGACCTTGGCGCGGAGCACGGGATCGCGGGCCCGCCGGGCGCCGGTCTCCACTTCAATGAATTCGCCTGCAGGGTAAGCAGTTCGGTGGATCCGAGCGCCCCATGATGGTCGGTCTGCGCCAGTTCGAGTGGAGGTTGGAATGTCATGATGCCGTACGGGGTCATTTCACCGGCGGGGGAGGTGTCCGGAATCGGAATTGACGCTGATTAGCAAGCCCGCCAACGTCTCCGCCAGTCGCGGCAAAAGGTTCTGCCCCGGCCACTGGGGCTAGCAGTGACCGGGGCAGAACATCGATGCCGAGCAGGCGGCAATTAGGGGGCCAGCGCCCAGACCGGGTGCGTGGCAGACCAGACCGGGTGGGTCATGTCATCGCCGTAGTGGTAGATCGGGTGAGTGGGGGGAGGGACGGGATGCATCGGAACTCCCGGTTCCGGATGCATCGGGTCTCCCGGGGCGCCCGGACCTGGATGGGGCGCGGCGGCCGGCCCCGGGTGGACGGGGGCCGCTGGGCCCGGGTGCGGAGCGGGGCCTGGGCCCGGGTCCGCGAACGCCACTGCGGGTGCCACCACGGCTCCCGCCAGCGCTAAGCCAACTGCACACAGAACACCTGCCGACAAGGTGCGAATCTTTGACATTTCACTTTCCTTTCTGGGTGGCAGGGGCTTCCCCAACAAAGCTCGCGCTGTCGACGCTGAAGAACTCGGGCTTGTTGACATGGGTGGCCGGGAGAGCCGGTCGTTGCATGCCAGGTTGTGGAATCCTCACCACCTAACTGTCATCTATGGTTGACAATTTGAAGACTAGAGCCAATCGGCTAGATTGTCAACCATGGCTGACAGAAATGGCTACCGGTCGCCGCAAACACCGCTCGGCCAGGCGCTGCGGATTGCGTGGTGGAGCTACGTTCATCGGGTTGACACCGACATGGAGGCCGCGGGTTTCGAGCGGCGGCGCTTCTCCATGAACTATGTGTTCGCCCTCTATGCGCTGCCAGGACCTATGACGATATCGCAGATGGGCAGGCAGTTCGGCGTCAGCCGCCAGGCGGCCAGCAAGCTCGTCGCCGAGCTGCGCGATCGCGGCTACGTGCAGACCGCCCCGTCGCCGACGGACCAGCGCGAGAAGGTCGTGGAGCTGACGCCAAAGGCGATGGAGTACTTGGCCGCGCGTCAGCGTGCGGCTGCCGCACTCGACCGGGCGATCCAACAGCGCGTCGGTGCCGACGGAGTCGAGCAGTTGCACCTGATCCTCGACGCCGTCGGTGAAGCTGCCCGCGGGGCGGTGGAATTCGATCCCGCCAACCTCTATCGCGAGCCGGACCTGTGGTGATGGTGCGCAACCGCGCACCGCAACGGCATGCGCCTACCGGCCCATGCGGCCCCACTAATTGGCGTGCAGATCCTCGTTGAGTGTGATGCCCTGACCGTCGCGGGCCACCACCTCGACCGCGCCCGTCACCGAGTTGCGGCGGAACAGCAGGTTGCTGCTGCCGGACAGTTCGCGTGCCCTGACGGTGATGCCATCGGGTGTGGTGACCTTGGTGCCGGCCGTGACGTACAAGCCGGCTTCCACCACGCAGTCGTCGCCCAGGGAGATGCCCAGCCCGGCGTTGGCGCCGAGCAGGCAGCGCTTGCCCATGGAAATGATTTGGGTCCCCCCACCGGAGAGCGTGCCCATGATCGAGGCCCCACCGCCGATGTCGGAGCCGTCGCCGACCACCACGCCCGCGGAGATTCGGCCCTCGACCATGGAAGCGCCCAGGGTTCCGGCGTTGTAGTTGACGAAACCCTCATGCATCACGGTGGTGCCCGGCGCCAGGTGGGCGCCCAGTCGCACCCGGTCGGCATCGGCGATGCGCACGCCGCTGGGCATCACGTAGTCGACCATCCGGGGAAATTTGTCGACACCGTAGACCGTCACCGCTCCGTGGCGGCGCAACCGTGCCCGCACTGCCTCGAAACCTTCGATTGCGCATGGTCCGCGATTAGTCCACACGACATTGGTCAATACGCCGAACAAGCCGCCGGCGTTCAGCCCGTGCGGCGCCACCAGACGATGCGACAACAGGTGCAGGCGAAGGTAGGCGTCGTACGCGTCGGCGGCGACATCGTCTAGCGAGCCGATGACGGTCCGGACCGCCACCACCTCGGTGCCGCGATCGTCGTCGCGGCCTACCAATGCGGCCAGCTCCGCGGGAATGTCGGACAACGCCAGGCGTGATGTCGCGCTGGTACCTGACTCGGTCAACTCCGGCGCGGGAAACCAGGTGTCCAGGACCGATCCGTCGGAAGCCAGGGTTGCCAGTCCGATGCCTGCTGCTCCAGTCACGCCTCGACACGCTACTAGATGCGCTGACGCCCGCGAGCAGACGCAGAGTCGCACGCCGGCGCGGCCGCCGCGTGCGACTCTGCGTCTGCTCGGCGCGACGGCGGACCCACTAGGCTTGGTGTGTGCTGGACTTGCGCGGGGACCCGATCGACCTGACCGCTGCACTGATCGACATCCCCAGCGAATCTCGGGGTGAGGCGCGCATCGCCGATGAGGTAGAGGCGGCGTTGCGCGCGCAGACATCGGGCTTCGAGATCATCCGCAACGGCAACGCGGTGCTTGCCCGGACCCGGCTGAACCGGCCCTCGCGGGTGCTGCTGGCCGGACATTTGGACACCGTGCCGGTGGCCGACAACTTGCCCAGCCGTCGCGCCGACGGGCAGCTGCACGGCTGTGGCGCGGCCGATATGAAGTCCGGTGACGCGGTGTTTCTGCATCTGGCGGCCACGGTGGCCGAACCGGTGCACGACCTGACGCTGGTGTTCTACGACTGTGAAGAAATCGAGGCGGCGGCAAACGGTTTGGGGCGCATCGAGCGGGAGCTCCCGGAGTGGCTGTCCGCCGATGTCGCCATCCTGGGAGAGCCCACGTCGGGCTACATAGAAGCCGGTTGTCAGGGCACGTTACGAGTGGTCATCAGCGCGACCGGGACCCGCGCGCACTCGGCGCGTTCTTGGTTGGGGGACAACGCAATCCACAAGCTCAGTGCCGTGCTGGACCGGTTGGCGCGCTACCCGGCGCGCAGCGTCGACATCGACGGTTGCACATACCGAGAGGGTTTGTCGGCGGTACGCGTGGACGGTGGCGTGGCTGGCAACGTGATTCCGGACGCGGCTTCGGTAACGGTCAACTATCGCTTTGCGCCCGACCGGTCGGTTCCGGCCGCCCTGCAGCACGTGCGTGAGGTATTCGACGGGCTCGACGTGCAGATCGAGCAGACCGACGCGGCGGCGGGCGCGCTGCCGGGTCTGGCGCAACCCGCCGCCAAAGCACTGGTTGAGGCTGCCGGTGGGCAGGTCCGAGCGAAATACGGCTGGACGGATGTGTCCCGCTTCGCGGCTCTGGGCATCCCCGCGGTCAATTACGGCCCCGGGGACCCCAATCTGGCGCATTGCCGCGACGAGCGAGTGCCGGTCGCCACGATCACCACTGTGGCGGACACGTTGCGCCGCTACCTGAGCACCTAGCCCATCGAAGCCGCGTCCACCGTGCCGCTATCGGCCGCCGGCACGCTCGGCCTGCGCGGCGGCGTCGGCCGCCGCGGCGTGCATGCCGATCGCGGCCAACTCATCGGCCACCGACGCCAGCGCCCCAGCGTCGTTGTCGGCCAGCGCGCGGGCATGCCGAACAACGATATTGCCTACCTTGCAATCGATCTCGGCGGCCAGCCTGGTTACCGGAGCTAGCGCGCGAGTGTCGCCAAGCCGGACCGCGTCATGCCACACGCACAACGCCACCGCCGACTGCTTGCCCCGCTCAGCTGCCCTTGCCGCCTCGCGAGTATCGAACAGGGCGCCGGCTTGGTCCCGGACGGTCGCCTTGGCCCAGGCGCGGGCCAGGCTCAGCTCGGGGGCAAACAACGCAGACTTCGTTCCGTGCCGAGTTTCAGCTCGCCGCAACGCTTTCGCTGTCTCGGCGATGTTGCCTTGCTGCGCGATGGCCGTCGCCAACAACATCAGCGACAGCGGGCCCCAGGAATAGCCGGTGCGTTCGAGTTCGGCCGCGGCGGGCTCGAGCATCGCAGCCGCAGCGCCGAATTCCCCCTTGACGATCAGCACGTGCGCGAGCAACACCTCGCCGATGGCGCGGCCCGGTTGTTGCAGCTCGGCGAAGTCGGTGAATCGCTGGGCCAGCTCCTGCGCCTGGGCCACCTCGCCCGCCATCAGCAGTGTGGTGATCTGGGCCAGTCCCACGGTGAACCGCAGTAAACCGGGATGTTCGGCCTCCGAAGCTCGTTGCGCCAGCTGCGGGACGTCGGCGAAGCGGCCCATCCGGGCCGAGGCCAATGCGGCGGCGCTGGCCGCCCAAGCGATCGCTGTGTCGTCGGCCGAAGGTTCGGCGAGCACCTCGGTGGCCAGCGTGATGGCCCGCGGCACGTTTCCGGAGTTCATGGCAAAGGTTGCCGTCAACGCATCGAGGGTGGTGCGCGCGGTCAGATCGGTGACTCGGTTGCGCGTGGTCTGCAGGAAGGCGGTGGCCCGCTCCGGCTCGCCGAGCATCCAGAACTGATTCGCCGCCTGCGGCACCGCCCAGGCCATCAGCTCCGCCTCGCTCAGCTGGCCGGGATCCACGGCGGTGAGTACCTGGCCGGCCTCTCGGCCGCGGCCACGCCAGGCCAGCGCCTGGCCCAGCACCAGTCGGGCCTGAAGTCCCCCCGAACGATCCAGCGCGGCCTGGGCCAACCGCTCGGCCAGTGTCAGATCGCCGAGCCGTAAGGCCTGCTCGGCGGACTCGACGACGTCATCCACCGGCTGCAAAGCGTCGGTGTCCAAAGCCAGCGACGCCAGCCGGAGCCGATCGCTGAGGTGCTCGTTGGGGTGCTGAGACAGCAGGGTCACCAATTCGGTGCGGCGTTGTCGCGCACCGTCGTCGCCCAAAGCGACGCGAGCTCGTTTGGCGAACAAAGGATGTGCCGTGTAGACCACCGCAGGCTCGTCGGGTTCTCCGCGCACGCGGGTTTCCGCCGCGCCCAACTCCACTGCCTGCTGCACCGCCCCCTCTCCGGCCAGCACGGTGAGATCGGCCAGCGACAACGGCTCCTCGACGGTGAGATAGTCGAGCACCGCTCGGGCCGGCGCGGGCAGCTCGGCGATGAACTCGTCGACGTCGGCGGGCTCGGATTGCTTGGTCTTGCCGTCCGGCGGTGCGACATCGATCCGATCCAGCAGGTTGTCGGTCCACAGGGCCGCGATGGCTTCGGGCGCGGCCTCGGCGCGGGCGGTGACGATCATCCGGGCCGCGCCGGCCAGCGCCAGCTGGTACACCAGCGTGGCCGACAGGATGTCCAGATCGTGGGCATCGTCGACGATGAGAAGGAGCTCGCCCTGGCGCACCTTGCGGCCCAACGACGCTCGGGCCGCTCGCAACAACGCGGCCGGCTTGCCCAGCTCGGCGATCTCCACCAAGTGGCTGAAGGCGCCGAACGGGACCGTGCGTTCGGTCGGGGTTCCGGTGACCCAGCGGATGACGGTGGCCCGGTGGCGTTGGGCGAAGTGCTCGGCGGCCAATCGCGCCAGGGTGGATTTTCCGACGCCGTCAGGTCCGAGGATGACAGCGCCGGGGCGCGCCAGGTCGCTCAACGCAACGTCCAACTGCTCCAAGGCTGCCGCGTGTTGGGGGACGTTCCATCGAATTGGCATTGCCCGGAGTTTATGGCGTCAAGGGTGCGCGTGGCGATAGGGCCCAAAGTTGTCCGGGGTGGGGGGCGCTGGTCTACGTTTCGGTATGTGACCGCGAAAAGCGACGAACCCGGCCGTTGGACAGTGGCGGTGTACTGTGCAGCCGCGCCGACACATCCTGAGTTGTTGGAGCTCGCCGCCGCCGTCGGTGCGGCGATCGCCGCCCGGGGCTGGACGTTGGTGTGGGGCGGGGGCCACGTTTCGGCGATGGGGGCGGTCTCGTCGGCGGCGCGGGCGCACGGCGGCTGGACGGTCGGAGTGATTCCCAAGATGCTGGTGCATCGCGAGTTGGCTGACCATGACGCCGACGAGTTGGTCGTCACCGAAACGATGTGGGAGCGCAAGCAGGTCATGGAGGACCGCGCAAACGCGTTCATCACCCTGCCGGGCGGCGTCGGGACCCTCGACGAGCTGTTGGACGTGTGGACCGAGGGATACCTGGGCATGCACGACAAGAGCATCGTCGTGCTGGATCCCTGGGGCCACTTCGATGGGCTGCGCGCCTGGCTGTCCGAATTGGCCGATACCGGCTACGTCTCGCGGACAGCGATGGAGCGGTTGATAGTGGTGGATAACCTCGATGACGCGTTGCAGGCGTGCGCACCCGGCTGAGGCCTATTGACGACCATTCGCTCCCGATTAGGCTGGCCGCCGAACTCTGAGAACGAATCGAGGGATCAGGTTGTCCGATCGCCAAAGTCATGTCCGCACGCGAGTCAAGCTCACCGACGTCGCTGCGCGGGTGCCCGGTCTACTGATCGACGCGCCGTCGATCATGCGGGGGGTGGTGACCGGCCTGTTGCCCCGGCCCAAGTCCAAGGCGTCGATCGGCACCGTGTTCCAGGACCGGGCCGCTCGCTTCGGGGACCGGGTTTTCTTGAAGTTCGGCGATCAGCAGATGACCTACGGCGAAGCCAACGCGACCGCCAACCGCTATGCGGCGGTGCTGGCCGCGCGTGGCGTCGGCCCCGGCGACGTCGTGGGAATCATGCTGCGCAACTCGCCCAACACGGTGGTGGCGATGCTGGCTGTCGTCAAGTGTGGCGCCATCGCCGGCATGCTCAACTACCACCAGCGCGGCGAGGTGCTGGCGCACAGTCTGGGACTGCTCGATGCCAAGGTGCTGGTGGCGGAGTCCGATCTGGTCAGCGCCGTCAGCGAAAGCGGTGGCGCGGCCGGTGAGGTGGTCACCATCGAAGACCTGGAGCGCTTCGCCGCGACCGCCCCGGCCAACAACCCGGCGTCGGCGTCGGCCGTGCAGGCTCAGGACACGGCGTTTTACATCTTCACGTCGGGCACCACCGGATTCCCCAAAGCCAGTGTGATGACCCACCACCGGTGGCTTCGGGCCCTGGCGGTCTTCGGTGGGCTGGGACTACGGCTGAAGAGCTCCGACACGCTTTACAGCTGTCTGCCGCTGTATCACAACAACGCACTCACGGTGGCGGTGTCCTCGGTGATCAATTCCGGGGCGACGTTGGCGCTGGGCAAGTCGTTCTCGGCGTCGCGCTTCTGGGACGAGGTGATCGCCAGCAACGCCACCGCCTTCATCTACATCGGCGAGGTCTGCCGCTACCTACTCAACCAGCCGACCAAACCGACCGATCGCAAGCACAAGGTGCGGGTGATCGCCGGCAACGGGTTGCGGCCCGAGATCTGGGGTGAGTTCACCAAACGGTTCGACATTGACCGGGTGTGCGAGTTCTATGCCGCCAGCGAGGGCAACTCGGCCTTCATCAACATCTTCAACGTGCCCAAAAGCACCGGGATCTCGCCGATGCCGCTGGCCTACGTGGCCTACGACCCGGACACCGGCGCCCCGCTGCGCGACGAGTCCGGTCGGGTCCGTCGGGTGCCTGCCGGTGAACCGGGACTGTTACTGAGCCGGGTCAACAGGCTGCAGCCGTTCGACGGCTACACCGACCCGGCCGCCAGTGAGAAAAAGCTGGTCCGTGATGCCTTCCGGAAGGGAGACTGCTGGTTCAACACCGGTGACGTGATGAGCCCGCAGGGGATGGGGCACGCGGCGTTTGTCGACCGGCTGGGTGACACCTTCCGTTGGAAGGGCGAGAACGTGGCCACCACTCAGGTGGAGGCGGCGCTGGCGTCTGACCCCTCCGTCGAGGAGTGCACGGTCTACGGGGTTGAGGTGCCCAACACCGGAGGTCGCGCCGGGATGGCTGCGGTCAAGCTACGCGACGGCGCCGAGTTCGACGGTCAGTCCCTGGCCCGCGCCGTCTACGATCAGCTGCCCGCCTACGCACTGCCGCTGTTCGTGCGGCTGGTGCAGGCGATGGCGCACACCACGACGTTCAAGAGCCGCAAGGTTGAGCTGCGCGAGCAGGCCTACGGCGCCGACGTCGATGACCCGCTGTACGTATTGGCCGGCCGCAGCGAGGGCTATGTGCCCTATTACGACGCGTATCCCGACGAGGTAGCGGCAGGTAAGCGGCCCCAGGGCTAGCGTGATTCGGCGCGCCGAGGCCGGGCCAGACCGCGGCTAGCCGTGGACGCAGGCTCGATGGCTCTTCGTGCACCAGGCACTATGTAGGCGTGCAGGCAACGCTGTGTGGCCGCCCGGTGGCAGGGGACCGCCCGCTGATCATGGCGATCGTGAACCGCACCCCGGACTCGTTCTATGACAAGGGCGCGACCTTTTCTGACGCGGCCGCTCGCGACGCGGTACATCGAGCGGTCGCCGAAGGCGCCGACGTCATCGACGTCGGAGGTGTCAAGGCCGGGCCCGGCCAGGACGTCGACCCCGACACCGAGATCGCTCGGTTGGTGCCGTTTGTCGAGTGGCTCCGTGACGCCTACCCCGAGCAGGTGATCAGCGTCGACACCTGGCGCTCGGAGGTGGCCCGGCGGGCATGTGCGGCAGGTGCGGACCTGATCAACGACACCTGGGCCGGGGTGGACCCCGCGATAGTGGAGGTGGCCGCCGAATTCGGTGCGGGCCTGGTATGCGCGCACACCGGGGGAGCGCGACCACGCACGCGTCCCTTCCGGGTGAGTTACGGTACGACTACCCGCGGCGTGGTGGACGACGTGATTCGCGAGGTCACAGCGGCCGCCGAGCGGGCGGTTGCGGCCGGAGTTGCCCGCGACCGCGTGTTGATCGACCCGGCTCACGATTTCGGCAAGAACACCTGGCACGGGTTGCTGCTGTTGCGGCACGTGGCCGATCTTGTTAAGACCGGGTGGCCGGTACTCATGGCTTTGAGCAACAAGGACTTTGTCGGAGAGACTCTGGGCGTGGATCTGACCGAACGGCTCGAGGGAACGCTGGCGGCCACCGCATTGGCGGCGGCCGCCGGTGCGCGCATGTTTCGGGTGCATGAGGTCGCAGCGACCCGCCGGGTCCTGGAAATGGTGGCGTCGATCCAGGGGACCCGCCCGCCGACACGCACGGTGAGGGGACTCGCATGACCGCATCGGATCTGGTCACCGGGGACCTCACCAGTGAGGGAGTCCTCATCCCGGCCCGGCCGGGGGACACCTGGTTATGCGACCGCAGCTGGAACCGTCCGCGCTGGAAGATCGACGAATTGGTCGAGGCCAAGGCCGGGCGCTCGATCTCGGTGGTGCTGCCGGCTCTCGATGAGGAAGAAACCATCCAATCGGTGATCGACAGCATCTCACCGCTGGTGGATGGCCTGGTCGACGAACTGATCGTGCTCGATTCCGGCTCTACCGACGACACCGAGATCCGAGCGATTGCCGCCGGGGCTCGAGTGGTGAGCCGCGAACAGGCGTTGCCGGAGGTGCCGCCCCAGCCCGGCAAGGGCGAGGCGCTGTGGCGCTCGTTGGCGGCCACCAGCGGCGACATCGTGGTATTCATCGACTCGGATCTGGTCAACCCCAACCCGATGTTCGTGCCGTGGCTGGTCGGCCCGCTGCTCACCGGCGAGGGGATCCACCTGGTCAAGAGCTTCTACCGACGCCCGCTCAGTGTCGGTGACGCTAGCGGCGCCGCGGGCGCTACCGGCGGCGGGCGCGTCACCGAACTGGTGGCGCGGCCCCTGTTGGCGGCGCTGCGACCCGAGCTGGGCTGTGTATTGCAGCCGCTGAGCGGTGAGTATGCGGCCAGCCGCGAGCTGTTGACGTCGCTGCCCTTCGCTCCGGGATACGGGGTGGAAATCGGCCTGTTGGTCGACACCTTCGACCGGCTGGGGCTGGACGCGATCGCGCAGGTCAACCTGGGTGTGCGGGCGCACCGTAACCGGCCCCTGGCCGAGCTGGGTGTGATGAGTCGCCAGGTCATCGCCACGCTGCTGTCCCGGTGCGGGATCCCCGATTCTGGGGTCGGGTTGACCCAGTTCTTCGCGGAGGGCGACGGCTACACCGAATGCACCTCGCCGGTGTCGCTGGCCGACCGGCCCCCCATGAGTGTGCTTCGCCCTCGGTGAGCCCCGGCCTACGCTGACCTGTCGGTCCGGTAGGGCAAGATCGACGGCGTGGCGTTGGTGTTGCTGTACCTGGTGGTACTTGTCTTGGTGGCGGTCGTGTTGTTCGGCGTGGCAAGCCTGCTGTTCGGGCGTGGTGAGCAGTTGCCGCCGCTGCCCAGGGCGACGACCTCGACCGTGCTGCCCGCCTATGGCGTTACTCGCGCCGACGTCGACGCGGTCAAGTTCACCCAGGTGCTGCGCGGCTACAAGACCAGCGAGGTCGACTGGGTGCTGGATCGATTGGGGCGTGAGCTGGAGGAATTACGCGGGCAGCTCGCCGCGGTGCACGCCTCGTCGACCAGCGAAAGTCCGGCCGGGCCCGAAGACAGCGACGCGCCGGGTAGCCAACCCGCGGTTTCGAATGGAGCCGATTCCACGTGAACGATGGCCTGCGGCGCTGTGACTGGGCCGAGATTCGTCCGGGACCCGACGCGCAGACCTATCGCGACTATCACGACCAGGAGTGGGGACGCCCGCTATATGGACAGGTCGCGCTGTTTGAACGGATGAGCCTGGAGGCCTTCCAGAGCGGCCTGTCGTGGTTGATCATCTTGCGCAAGCGGGAGAATTTCCGGCGGGCGTTCTGCGGATTCGACATTGAGAAGGTGGCCGGCTACACCGACGCCGACGTGCAGCGGCTGCTTGCTGACGAGGGGATTGTGCGCAACCGGGCAAAAATTGAGGCCACCATTTCCAACGCGCGCGCCGTGATCGGCCTCGGATCGGAGCAAGACCTGTCGGAGCTGTTGTGGTCGTTCGCGCCCCCGGCGCGGCCGCGGCCCGCGACACTGGCTGAAATACCCTCGGCCACTGCCGAATCGAAAGCGATGGCGCGCGAGTTGAAACGCCGCGGGTTCCGGTTTGTGGGCCCCACCACCGCATATGCACTGATGCAGGCGACCGGAATGGTCGACGATCACCTCCGTGGTTGCTGGGTCCCGCCGATAGTCCGGTGACGCCACAAGTCGGGTCTTGTGCACCTTGTGACCTGGATAGGGAACAATGGGGGGGTGATTTGGCAGTTCAATGTCGGGTATGGCTGGAAATCCATTCATGGGGCATGCTCGGCGCCGGCCAGGTCTGCCACGGCAGGCCAGCTCGAATCTGGAGGGAGCACTCGATGGCGGCGATGAAGCCCCGGACCGGCGACGGTCCTCTGGAGGCAACAAAAGAGGGGCGCGGCATCGTGATGCGGGTACCACTTGAGGGAGGTGGCCGGTTGGTCGTCGAGCTGACACCCGATGAAGCCGCGGCGCTGGGTGACGAGCTCAAGGGTGTGACGAGCTAGCTCAGATCGCGAAAAGTGTGCCCTATCGGCACACTTTTCGATAGATATCCAGCGTCTGCTCGGCAATCTGTGTCCAGGAGAATTCCTCGATACAACGCTGCCGTCCGGCTTGGCCGTAGCGTTCGGCTTTGGCTGGGTCCGCGACCAGTGCATTTACCGCCTGTGCCAGCCTGGATTGATAACCGGCGGGGTCGTCGGCCGCGTAATGCACCAGCGAGCCGGTGATTCCGTCGGCGACCACCTCGGGGATGCCGCCGACATCGGAGGCCACCACCGCGGTCGCGCAGGCCATTGCTTCGAGGTTCACGATGCCCAATGGCTCGTATATCGATGCGCAAACAAAAACTGTTGCTGCCGAAAGTATTTCGCGAAGCTTCTGCACGGGCAGGATGTCGCGGATCCAGAACACCCCGCTACGAGTGCTGGCCAGTTGAGCCACCGCGGACTGCACTTCATTGGCGATTTCCGGGGTGTCGGGAGCACCCGCGCACAGCACCAACTGGACGTCCGGGCTGAACTGGTGTGCCGCTGCCAGCAAGTGCGGTACGCCCTTTTGCCGGGTGATCCGCCCGACGAACGCCACAATGGGGCGGTTCGGGTCGACCCCGAGTTCGGCGAGCACCGAAGCGGTACCAACCGGTCCGGCCGGAAACCACACTTCGGTGTCGATGCCGTTGCGGACGACATGCACCATCCCTGGATCCAGCCCGGGGTACAGGCGCAGGACGTCATCACGCATTCCGGAGCTGACCGCGATTACCGCGTCGGCGGCCAGGACGGCGGTCTTTTCCACCCAGGACGAGATCTGATAGCCACCGCCGAGCTGCTCGGTTTTCCAGGGCCGCATCGGTTCGAGCGAGTGGGCGGTCAAGACGTGCGGAATGCCGTAGAGCAGGGCGGCCAGATGCCCTGCCAGACCGGTGTACCAGGTATGTGAGTGCACCACGCTGGCTGCGTCGGCGGCATTGGCCATCACCAGATCCGCGGACAATGTGGCCAGTGCCGGGTTGGCGTTCGCCAGCCGCGGATCGGGCTGATGGGCCGATGCGTCGGGGCGGGGTGCGCCCATGCAATGCACGTCGACGGTGCACAGGCGCTGTAATCGAGCCACCAGCTCGGTGACATGTACCCCAGCTCCGCCATAGACCTCCGGTGGGTACTCCCGAGTCAACATCGCCACCCGCATACCCGGCACCGTAGTGCGGTGGCCGCACCGCTCGCACCTCGGGCCGACCCGCGGTCGGCGGCTTTGCGGGAAAGAGCGACAAAATGCGCCTAATCGGCTGGATTCAGACCCGTCGAAGTGGTCAATTGGCCTGACGGACAGCCGGACAGAACGGGCACAGGCCGGGGATCCGCTGGCAGCGCTTCGCGGGTGCCGTTAGGTTTGAGGCCATGAGGGAAGCACCACACGTGCTTGGCATCGTCTTGGCCGGCGGTGAGGGCAAGCGGCTTTATCCGCTGACTGCCGACCGCGCCAAGCCCGCGGTTCCCTTCGGCGGCGCCTACCGACTGATCGATTTCGTGCTCTCCAACCTGGTCAATGCTCGGTATTTGCGGATCTGTGTTCTCACCCAATACAAGTCGCACTCGCTGGACCGGCACATATCGCAGAACTGGCGGTTGTCGGGTTTGGCCGGTGAATACATCACCCCGGTTCCGGCCCAGCAGCGACTCGGTCCGCGCTGGTACACCGGCTCCGCCGACGCGATCTACCAGTCACTCAATCTCATCTACGACGAAGATCCGGACTACATAGTGGTTTTCGGGGCCGATCACGTTTACCGGATGGATCCCGAACAGATGGTTCGGTTTCACATCGACAGCGGGGCCGGGGTCACGGTGGCCGGTATCCGGGTGCCGCGTGCTGATGCGAGCGCGTTCGGCTGTATCGACGCTGACGATGCGGGGACCATCCGCGATTTCGTGGAGAAGCCGCTGGAGCCGCCCGGCACACCCGACGACCCCACCAGCACGTTCGTCTCGATGGGCAATTATGTCTTCACTACCAAGGTGCTGATCGATGCGATTCGGGCCGACGCCGACGACGACCATTCCGACCACGACATGGGTGGGGACATCATCCCGAGACTGGTCGCCGACGGGATGGCGGCGGTCTACGACTTTTCCAACAACGAAGTACCGGGCGCTACCGACCGCGACCGGGCATATTGGCGTGACGTCGGGACCCTGGACGCTTTCTACGACGCGCATATGGACCTGGTGTCGGTGCATCCGGTGTTCAACCTGTACAACAAGCGCTGGCCGATCCGCGGTGAGTCGGAGAACCTGGCGCCCGCGAAGTTCGTCAACGGCGGCTCTGCGCAGGAGTCGGTGGTGGGTGCGGGCAGCATCATTTCGGCCGCCTCGGTACGCAATTCGGTGTTGTCGTCCAACGTCGTGGTCGAGGACGGCGCGATCGTGGAGGGCAGTGTGATCATGCCGGGCGCGCGGGTTGGCCGCGGCGCGGTGGTGCGGCACGCAATCCTGGACAAGAACGTCGTCGTCGGGCCCGGCGAGATGGTCGGCGTGGACTTGGACAAGGACCGGGAAAGGTTCGCGATCAGCGCCGGCGGCGTGGTGGCCGTGGGCAAGGGCGTCTGGATCTAGGTCACCTTTCCCGCGCGAGCAGACACAAAATCGCGCCTTTTCGAACTCAACAGGGCGATTTTGCGTCTGCTCGCGACGCGGATCTGCTGGCTCAGGCCCCCAGCGCCGCGGACAACAACCCATCGGCGCCGCTGTGTCCGTCGGCACCGGGGGGTGCGCCGGTTCCGCCGGCGCCGGCGGCGCCGCCATCGCCGATCAACCGGGAGTCGCCACCGCTGCCGGCGTCGCCGCCGGCGCCGTTCTGAACGCCTGATCCACCGAAACCGCCGTTGCCGCCAGCACCGCCGGCCCCGCCGTCTCCGTAAAGCCAGCCGCCGTCGCTGCCGTTGCCGCCGGTGCCGCCCTGCCCGCCGACACCGTGCTGGGGCACCGAGAATCCGCCGCGGCCTTCGCCGCCGTTGCCGCCGGTGCCGCCGTCGCCGCCGCGGCTGCCGCTGCCAAGCAGTAGACCGCTGTTGCCGGCGGCGCCGCCAGCTCCGCCCATGCCGCCATTTCCGCCTTGGCCGCCCGTTTGGTCGCCGTAGCCGCTGTCGCCACCGTGGCCGCCCATGCCGCCATTGCCGCCGCTGCCGCCAGTGCCGATGAGCCCGGCGTTGCCGCCACCGGCACCGATGCCGCCGGCGCCGCCGGCCCCGCCGGGTCTTCCGGCCGAGACATTGTCGGCTCCCGTCCCGCCGGCGAAACCGGCTCCGCCCTGGCCTCCGGTCCCGCCGTTGCCAATCAGCCAGCCCCCATTGCCGGCGGTGCCGCCGTTGCCGCCGTCGCCGCCATCTCCGCCGACTCCTGTCGAGGGGAGGCCGTTGCCGCCGCCGCCGCCCATGCCGCCCAGCCCGCCGTTGCCGCCGTTGCCGAACAGCAACCCGCCGTTGCCGGCGGCGCCGCCGTTGCCACCGGTGCCGCCGTGGCCGCCGTCAAGAATCACCGGATGCTGGCCGTCGGCGAAGGGGGCGTTGCCGTTGAGGCCGGTGCCGCCCGTACCGCCCTGTCCGCCGGCGCCTCCGGAGCCCCATAGCCCGGTGCCGCCCCCGGCGCCACCGCTTCCTCCGTCACCGCCGGGCAGGCCCCGTCCGCCGTCACCCCCGGCGCCACCGTCACCGCCGTCGCCGTGCAGCCACCCGCCGCGGCCTCCGTTGCCGCCGGCCCCGGCCACACCTCCGTCGCCGTAGTAGTTGAGTCCTCCGTCGCCGCCGACACCGCCTGCCCCGCCGTTGCCGAACAATCCGGCGGCCCCGCCGATCCCACCGGCCCCGCCTGCCCCACCGCCCCCACCGATGCCCGGTGTCGCGCCGCCGGCTCCACCGGCCCCGCCATTGCCGAAGAGCCACCCGCCGGCCCCGCCGTTGCCGCCGACGGCACCGGCCCCGCCGCCGCCACCGGCTCCGCCGTTGCCGATCAGTCCCGCGGACCCGCCGGCGCCGCCGGCCACGCCCGCGGTGGTGCTGGTGCCGCCGTTACCGCCGTTGCCGTAGAGCAATCCGCCATCCCCGCCGGCTTGTCCGGGGGCCCCGTCGGCACCGTTGCCGATCAGCGGGCGCCCCAGCAACGCCTGGGCGGGGGCACGGATCGCCGTCAGCATGTCTTGCGCCGCCGCCTGCAACGGCGAGACGTTCGCCGCCTCGGCGGCCGCGTAGGCGCCCCCCGCGCCGGTCAACGCTTGTACGAACTGGGTATGAAACGCCCCCACCTGAACGCTGAGACCCTGATAGGCCTGCGCATGAGCGGTGAACAGCGACGCCATCGCGGCGGATATCTCGTCGGCGCCGGCGGCCAGTACCGCGGTAGTGGGAGCCGCAGCCGCGGCGTTGGCCGCGCCGATCGCTGCGCCGATACCGTCCAAGTCTGTTGCTGCCGCCGCCAAAATCTCTGGCGCGGTTACCAAAAACGACATTGCTGACCGGCCCCCCTGGGTCGTGGTCGAACCTTCGGTGAAAACGGTGAAAACGGTGAAAACAACGTATCCCGACCTGGTCCCACCCGCCGCTGGTTCACGCGGACTTCATCGATTCCCAGGCTTCCGGCGTGCCGGCAAAGTTCCCGCTGCCCGGCGGCTCACCACCGCGAGCAGACACAACATCGCATTGGCCGGGGCGAAAATGGGCGATTTTGTGTCTGCTCGCCGAGGGAACTGGTGGCTAGGTCCCCATAGAACCGGGTTGGCCGAACAACAGCCCTGCTGCGCCGCCTTGCCCGCCTTCGCCGTCGGTACTGCCGTTGCCGCCGTTGCCACCGTTGCCACCGTTGCCACCGTTGCCGATGATTTGGGCGTTGCCGCCGTCGCCCCCGTCGCCGCCGACTCCTGACTTGCCGTCGAACCCGCCGGGGCTACCACCGTGCCCTCCTTCGCCGCCTTGCCCGCCTGCGCCGCCGTCGCCGCCGTTGCCGGACAGCCAGCCACCGTCGGTGCCGTTGCCGCCCAGGCCGCCGGCGCCCCCCGCACCGCCGTCTCCGCCGACGTTGGCGCCGATGATGTTGTTACCGCCGTCTCCGCCGGTGCCGCCACTGCCACCCTGCCCGCCGGCCCCGCCGGCGCCGAACAACAGCCCGGACTTCCCGGCGGAACCTCCGGTGCCGCCGGCACCGGCATCGCCGCCAATGCCGCCGGGCACAGAAGCGGTGGAGTTGCCGCCGTGGCCGCCGCCGCCGCCGGAGCCACCGTTGCCACCAGCCCCTCCGTTGCCAAAGAGCATCGCCGCACTGCCCCCGGCGCCGCCATTACCTGCGACACCGGCATTGCCGCCCTGGCCGCCTTGGGGGCTGTCGCTGCCATTGCCCCCGCCGAAGCCGGCGCCGCCGTGTCCTCCGGTACCGCCGTCTCCGGACAGCAGCCCTGCGCTACCGGCGGCGCCGCCGGTGCCGCCATCGCCTCCGTGGCCGCCGTCGCCGCCGTTGATGCCGCGACCGCCGCCGCCGCCGGTGCCGCCGTGGCCACCATCGCCGCCGTTGCCGATCAGCAGCCCGCCGCTGCCGCCGGTGCCGCCATTGCCTGCGTTGCCGGCGTTGCCACCGCCGATGTGGCCGGCAACGCCATCCAGACCGATGCCGCCGGTGCCGCCGTTGCCGCCGGCGCCGCCGGTACCCCATAGCCCGGTGCCGCCGCCGGCCCCTCCGTCGCCGCCGCTGGCACCTTGTAATCCGATCCCGCCGGTTCCGCCGGTTCCGCCGGCCCCGCCGTTGCCATACAGCCATCCACCGCGACCGCCGTCACCGCCACCCGCGCCGGCCCCGCCGTCGCCGGCCAGGTTGAGCGCACCAAAGCCGCCGTTGCCGCCAGCCCCGCCGGTTCCCCAGAGGCCCGCACTGCCACCGACGCCGCCGGCCCCGCCGGCTCCTCCGGCCAGAGTCGCGGTGCCGCCATTGCCACCGGCGCCACCTTGGCCGAAGAGCCAGCCGCCGGCCCCGCCATTGCCGCCGAGGGCGCCGGCCCCGCCGCCACCGCCGGCACCGCCGTTGCCGATCAACCCTGCCGCCCCGCCGGCGCCGCCGGCGACGCCGGCGGTGGTGCTGGTGCCGCCGTTGCCGCCGTTGCCGAAGAGCAGCCCGCCATCCCCGCCGGCTTGTCCGGGGGCCCCGTCAGCGCCGTTGCCGATCAGCGGGCGCCCTAACAACGTCTGGGTGGGCGTATTGATCACCGCGAGCAGCTCCTGTGCCGCGGTCTGCAATGGCGAGGCGTTGGCCGCTTCGGCGCCCGCGTACGCGCTTCCCGATCCGGTCAAGGCCTGGATGAACTGGGAATGAAAAGCCCCGGCCTGGGCACCCAGCCATTGGTAGGCCTGTGCGTGCCCGGTGAATAGCGCCGCGACCGCCGCGGATATCTCGTCGGCCCCGGCCGCCAGCACCGCAGTGGTCGGCGCCGCTGCCGCCGCATTGGCCGCGGTGATCGTCGAACCGATGTTGTCTAGATCCAACGCCGCCGAGGCCAACATCTCGGGCACCGCCACCAGGTACGACATCGCTGACCTCCACCGAACGGTCCGCAACGGACCAGCTACGAGCAACAACGTAGCGCGACCCGCAACGGTGGTCTGGTGATTCCGCCAGACTCATATCCGCTGCGCCGGGTGTGGGTGGGTGCTTCGTCAACGTCGTTGTGTGCTGGGGGAGGGGTGTGCCCGTTAGGCGCTGTCGGCAGGCAAGCGGCTTTCCTGGCGCTGATCCCAGTTCGCTACCACACCCGCGGCAGTAATCGATACCGCACCTGTTGCATGTAGTCGCGATACCCGTCCAGTTGGTCAACCAGTGCGCTCTCCTCGTCGAGGATGCGAAAGGCCAGAACCAGCACGCTCGGCGGGACAATCACCAGACCCCAGTAGGAACCCAGTGCCAGGGGTATGCCCAGCATCAGGATCACATTCCCGACATACATTGGGTGTCGCACCAGGCTGTAGAGGCCGGTGGATACCACCTTTTGATCGGATTCGACGGTGATGGTCGCCGCCGCATAGCCGTTCTGGATGACCACCAGAATCGCGATCCCTAGCCCGGTCGCGATCAGCAGGTCGCCGATCAGGCACACCGCCGTCGGGACCGACGACCAGCCGAATCGATGGTCGAGCGCGCTGAGCGCCACCATCGCGAACAGCGCAACAAATGCCGCCGTGATGATGACCTTTTGGATACCTCGACTTTCCGCTCGAGGTCCGGCGTGCATACGTCGTTGCAGCGCAGCGGGATTCGTTCGTCCCAGGTAGATGCTGGGTACCAACGTCGCGACGGCGAAGACTGCCATGAAGACCCAGGCCTGCCAATAGTCGAATGTGCCGGCCGGGATGAACACGATGAGGCCGAACGCGACCAGGCCGACGATTGATGACAGCGCCACTCGAACAACGGTTTTCATCTTGCTCCCAGTCAGGTCGGCCGTTAGTTCAGCAACGTAGATCGCGCCGCCGCAAAGCCAGGGCGCCCAGCAAGATCAGCGTGATATCGATGGCCAGCAGCCACAGCAGCGGTACGGCGGTGAAATCACTGCCGATTCGTGGAACGTGGGCGAACGGCTCCAGGTCGAGCAGCCACTGTGGAAATCCCGCGAGTGAACCAAGTAGGTACAGTGCGACGAATCCGATCAGCACGCCCCACACGACCGGCGTGAATCGTGGAGCCAGACCGAATAGCCCAACGGCTACCGCCGCCAGCAGCCACACGGCGGGAAGCTGTACCGCAGCGGCGCCGACAACGGTCGCTAGTTTGGCTCCGACATCCCCGGCCGCGATGCCATAGGCGATTCCGGCGACCAAACCGGAGAGCACGGTGGCCACGGCCGACCCGGCCAGTGCCATCACCAGATGGCTTGATAGCCAACGAGTCCGGGAAACCGATCCGGCCAGCAGCGGCTCGGCGCGCTGGCCGGTCTCTTCCTGATGCAAGCGCAGGGTCAGCGAAATGGCAAATGCGGCGGCAACCATGCCGACGAGGGTGAAGGCCAGCGTGACGAAGGCTTCCTCGAGCGCAGCGGTGCCACCCATCCGGGTGACGATCTCACGCACCGCGGTGTTGTCGCCCAGTTGATCGCCGATACCGTGCACCACGCTGCCCATCACCAGGCCGTACAGGCACAGCCCGATGGTCCACAGCAGCAGTGCGCCGCGGTCGAGCCGCCAGGCCAGCCCGAACGTGTTGCTCAGCATGGGCGCGGCGGCTCCGGCGCCGGCGCGCTCGGCGATGAGCCCGGCGCCGACGTCGCGGCCGGCGCGCAGCCGATAGGCCAGCACGGTCAGCGCCGCCGTTGTCGCCAAGGGCAACAGCAACACCCACCACCGCTCACCTGCATAGGGTCTGACCAGCAGGGACCACCCCAGCGGGGAGAACCAGGACAGCGCGCCGGAACCGGCATCACCGATCGCCCGCAAGGTGAATGCGGTGCCCAGCACGGCGAACGCGGCACTGCGGCAGGACCGGGCACTTGGCGACAGCTGTGCGCAAACCGCGGCAACGGAGGTGAAGACCAGCCCGGAGGCGGCCAGGGCGGCACCGAACGCCAGTGACCCGGCCGCGGGCACGTCGGTGGTGAGTAGGCCCGCCGCGCCGATCGCACCGGTGGCGATCGACGCGCCGAACGACAGCAGCAGTGCGGCAGTGAGATTCGCATACCGGCCCACCGCGGTGGACTCGACCAGTTCGGCACGGCCGGTTTCTTCGTCGGCTCGGGTGTGACGAATCATCGTGAGGATGACGGCCACCGCGATGAGGGTGTGGAACATCCCGGCTTTCCAGACCCCGACGGCACCGAGGCTGTCGTTGTAGACGGGGCCGTAGAGCGCGCGCTGGGCGGGGCTGGCCATGATGGCGGCCGCGGCGACGGCGCGGGCCGCCTGGTCGGGGTAGACCGCTTGAATACTGCCGACGTAGACCGTGGCCAGCGGCACCGACAGCAGCATCACCCACAGCGGCAACCCAACTCGGTCGCGGCGCAGGTACAGGCGCAATAGCCGGAGCGTCCCGGCGAGCCCCGATGCGCGTTGCGGTCCGCGGTGTGCGGGCCGGCTTGGCCGATCCAGGACCGTGGTGCTCATCGCGCTGCGACTCCGGTGCCGCTGCGGTGTTGGGCCTCGCCATCGGGGCCAACGCTGTAGTGACGCAGAAACAGCTCTTCCAGAGTCGGTGGCTGGCTGACGAGACTGCGTACGCCGGCTTCGCCCAGTACCCGCACCAGCTCGCCCAGGCTCTCGCTGTCGACCTGGACATGCAGCGTGTTGCCGTCGACGGTGACGTCTTCGACTCCTTGGATCCTGGTGAGATCTCCTGGATCGCCGATCATTTCAGCCTTGATCGAGGTGCGGCTGAGGTGGCGCATGGAGGCCAGCGAACCGCTCTCCACGGTTCTTCCGGCCCGGATGATGGTTATCCGCTCACACAGCGCCTCGGTTTCGGCCAGGATGTGGCTGGACAGCAGCACCGTCACCCCCCTGCCGCGCGCTTCGTCGACGCACTGCTGAAACACGTTTTCCATCAATGGGTCCAAGCCGCTGGAGGGTTCGTCCAACAGCAGCAGCCGGGCCCGTGAGGAAAAGGCGGAGATCAGCGAAACCTTCTGCCGGTTGCCCTTCGAGTACGTTCGGGACTTCTTGTGCGGGTCCAGGCCGAAGCGCTCGATCAACGCCGCACGACGATCTTGATCGATACCTCCGCGCATCCGGGCGAGCAGATCAATGATCTCGCCGCCGGTCAGCGACGGCCACAGTGTGACATCACCGGGCACGTAGGCGATCTGGCGATGCAGCTCGACTGCGTCGGTCCACGGATTGCCGCCCAACAGGCGCACACTTCCGCTATCCGCCTTCACCAGGCCCAGCAGGATGCGGATTGTCGTCGACTTCCCGGCGCCGTTCGGGCCCAAGAAGCCGTGAACCTCTCCCTCGCGCACCGTCAAGTCCAGTTCATCGAGTGCGCGCACCGACCCGAAGTTCTTGGTTAGACCCCGGATCTCGATGGGTGTCGAGCCGATGTCAGTGGCCATGAGACTCTCCTTGGTTGTCCTGCGCGAGGAAGGCGTCGTACATGGTGCTGTCGGCCATCAGGCCTTCGGTATAGATCTCGAGCGATGGCAGCAGCATGTCCCGCGCGTAGTCACGCAATACCGCACGCAAATCGGTTGGCGTCTGGTGCATTTGCAGATACAGCAGAAACCCCCCAGCCCCGGTGATGGCCAGAAACTTCGCCCTGGCTTTCGGGTCGCGGCTGGCTTTGATGGTGCCGGCTCGAACACCCTCCGCAAGGTATTCCTCGGCGTTGTCGATCATCTGCTGCCACAGCATCATGGCCAGCTCGCCGCCGGACTGCATGCTGCGTACCAGGTAGGCCATCAGCGGTGCGTATGACTCGACTTGGGCAAGTTGGCCGAGCCAGGTGGCCGGGTCGTTGGACTGCATCGCCGTCAACTTCTCGCTGCGGATCTCTTCGGCGACGTAGTTGTCACAGGCCTTGCGCAGGCCCTCCTTGGAGCCGAAGTGGTGGATGACCAGCGCCGCGCTCACTCCCGCGCCTTCGGCGATGGCGCGAAGGCTGACACCGAAGCCGTGCTGACCGAACTGCTCGATCGCCGCATCCCTGATGCGCGCCGCCGCAGTCAAGTCGACTGAACGCATGTTCAACACACTAAACGTACGTTCAGGGCGTCGTCAAGGACTGGCTACCTGGTGGAAATCGCCGGCGTCGCAATAGCCCGAATGCGGCTGGTGAACTTTGATCAAACGCGGCCAAAGCTCGCCCCGAGCGGGGTACGGTAACTCGCGTTACCGATCTTGATATCGCCAATATCGGCGAAGGCCGGTCTACGAAGTTCGGGGGAGCGGTGAACTTTTCGATATTGCCGCCGGAGATCAACTCGGCGCGAATCTTTGCCGGGGCGGGATCCGGCCCGATGCTGCAGGCCGCGGCCGCCTGGGATGGGCTGGCGGCGGAACTGAGTTCGGCCGCCGACTCTTTTGGGTCGGTGACATCGGGGCTCGTCGGCGGATCCTGGCAGGGGCCGGCGGCAGCTGCGATGACCGCCGCCGCGGCCCCGTATTCGGCTTGGCTATCGGTGGCGGCGGCCCGCGCCCAGTCCGCGGCTGGTCAGGCCAAGACCGTGGCGTCGACATTCGAGGCCGCCTGGGCGGCGATGATTCATCCAGTCGCGGTGGGACAAAACCGATCTCAGTTCGTGTCGCTGGTGCGCTCGAATCTGTTCGGCTTCAATGCGCCGGCGATCGCGGCGGTCGAAGCCCAGTACGAGCAGATGTGGGCGCAGGACGTGGCTGCGATGTCCGGCTACCACGCGGGGGTTTCGGCCTCAGCGGCAGCGCTGGCGCCGTGGCAAACAGCGCTGCAAAACCTGCCGGGTCTGTCGGGTGTCAATCTCGGCATCGGCAACATCGGGAACTTCAACGTCGGTAGCGGCAACTTCGGCAGCTACAACTTCGGTGGCGGCAACAGCGGTCCCAGCTCCACCAGTGGGGGCATCGGCAACATCGGTTTCGGCAACTACGGCAACTCAAACGTGGGCGCCGGTAACGGAAATGCGGCTCTGGGCGTCCCCGGCTCGTCCTACCCAGGGGCGTCCTCCTACAACGTGGGTGCCGGCAACATCGGACAGTTCAACATCGGTCTGGGCAACTTCGGCAGCGGCAACATCGGCTTCGGTAACGGGAATCTGGTCACCGCCGTGGCCGGGAACCCGTCTGCGTCCAACGTGGGTGCCGCCAACATCGGCAGCCATAACTGGGGCATTGGCAACATCGGTATCAACAACATTGGCCTCGGCAACGTCGGCAACAACAACATCGGTATCGGGCTTTCCGGCGACAATCAGATCGGTATCGGCGGGTTCAACGCCAACGGTGCCGGCTGGAATCTCGGGTTCGGGAACGACGGCAGCTTCAACATCGGTCTCGGCAACACCGGCAACGGCAACATCGGCCTGGCGAACACGGGCGACGGCAATATCGGTATCGGGCTGACCGGGGACAACCAAATCGGTTTCGGGGGCTGGAACTCCGGCGCCGGCAACACTGGCTTGTTCAATTCGGGCGCCGGTAACAGTGGCTTTTTCAACTCGGGCTCTGACAACTGGGGCCTTGCCAACACGGGCAGCACCAACTGGGGCGCAGTGAACTCGGGCAGCCTCAACACCGGCATCGGCAACACCGGCAGCACCAATACCGGCTGGTGGAACGCGGGCAGTGTCAACGACGGCCTATTCAATGCGGGCAACGCCAACCTCGGCTTGGCGAACTCGGGGAACGGCAATCTGGGCGGCTTCAACTCCGGCGGCGGCACCTCCGCGCTCTTCGGTCATGACATCGGCTTTTTCAACGCGGGCAACCACAACGTAGGCATGTTCAACGCGGGCTTCGCCAACGTGGGTTGGGCCAACGCGGGTATCGGCAACACGGGCGCTTTCAACGTCGGTGGCAACGACGCAAACCCGGTGACTGGGGCCGGAACCATCGGACAGGCCGGCAACACTGGCTTCTTCAATGCCGGCTACGCCAACACCGGACTTTTCAATGCGGGCGACAGTAATACCGGTCTGTGGAACACGGGCAACGTCAACACGGGTGTGGGCGGCACAGGCACCCACAGCGGTAATTCCGGCTTCGGTAACTCCGGAACCGGAAACTCCGGCTTCTTCAACTCCGGTAGCTACAACTCGGGCCTGATCAACTCGTCGGCCGGGGGGTACAGCTCCGGTGTCGGAAACTCAGGCGGCGGTGGATACAACGTGGGCTTCTTCAATTCCAGCGCCGGTGGCACCGACACCGGCTTCTTCAACTACGGCGACGGCGGCCTACACGTCGGCTGGCTGAGCTCCGGGGACCACGTCGTGGGCTTGGCCAGCACCGGCTACTACAACACCGGTCTTTTCAACTCGGGCGACCACAACACGGGCGTGGGCAACCAGGGCAGCAATAGCTCGGGCTTCGGCAATTCGGGCCACTACAACTCGGGCGGATTCAACGCGGGCGACTACCAGTCGGGCTTCTTCGGCCGCTCGTGACGTCCTAGTCGGTGCGACCGTCGATCGCCGCGCTCACGGCGAGAACCGCAAGCCCGCCTCAACTAGTCGCGGACCGCGGCCAGCACACCGTCACCCAGCGGCACCAGCGCCGGGGTGAGCCGTTCATCCTCGGCGATCAGGCGTGCCGCCTCCCGTACCGCGGTCACCTCGGCGTCGCGCGCGGCCGGATCGCCGGCCCGGCCGCCAAGAGCGGCCCGATGCACCACGATCACCCCGCCGGAGCGCAGCAACCGCACACCCTCGACCACATAGTCGGGCTGATCGATCGGGTCGGCGTCAACGAACACCAGGTCATAAGAGTCATCGGCGAGTCGCGTCAGCACCTCTTGAGCGCGGCCACTGATGAGCCGGGTGCGCGAGGGTCCGATACCGGCTTCGGTGAACGCCTGCTTGGCGACCCGCAGATGCTCGGGCTCGATGTCGATCGTGGTCAACACCCCGTCATCGCTCATGCCGGATAGCAACCACAAGCCGCTGACACCGGCGCCGGTGCCTACTTCCGCCACCGCCTTGCCGCCACTGAGCTTGGCCAGCATGCTCAAGAGCGCGCCGACCGCGGGTGTTACCGCCCCAACGCCGATGTCGACAGCCCGGTCCCGGGCGGTCTTGAGGATCGTGTCTTCTGAGATCGATCCCTCAGCGTGGGCAGACAGCAATTCGGCTCGACTCGGGGCCGGCTGGCCTGGGGCGTCTGAGCTGCTATCGGTGCCATGCATGCCCGCAGCGTATGTCGGATTGGCGACGCAGTCGGGCAGGCGCGCCCGTTGCCAGGAGTGGCGTCGCGACATCGCGCAAGCCGACACGCCCAAGGCTGACGATGCAATCGAGCTTCATAACGAGTGTATAACTGCAGGATAACGCAGGTAACGAATTGGTTTCTCAGCTAAACCTCAGTTTGCTCATATGCCGCCCATACGCCGGTACGCGACGGTAACGGCATGGAACGTGGAGGACGCGGGCTCGGGAATACAGAATGGCAACTGCGCGTTGCCGCCGGTGACGAACTGCCGATGTCTGATGGCAGGGAAAAGCCGGAGGAACACACCATCACCACCTTGAGCACCACGACCATGTCTCACCCCCAACTGGTCCGCGACGACGAGTGGGCCGAAACCTCTGATGGGTTGCTGGGCACCGCGGTATTCGATGCGACCGGTGACAAGGCTGCGATGCCGTCGTGGGATGAGTTGGTGCGCCAGCACGCCGACCGGGTGTACCGGCTGGCCTATCGCCTGTCGGGCAATCAACAGGACGCTGAGGATCTCACTCAGGAAACGTTCATCAGGGTGTTCCGGTCCGTCCAGAACTACCAGCCGGGCACCTTCGAGGGCTGGTTGCACCGCATCACTACCAACCTCTTTCTCGACATGGTCCGCCGCCGGTCGCGCATCCGGATGGAAGCGTTGCCCGAGGACTACGACCGGGTGCCTGCCGACGACCCCAACCCCGAGCAGATCTACCACGACTCACGGCTGGGACCCGACTTGCAGGCGGCGCTCGATTCACTGCCGCCGGAGTTCCGCGCCGCGGTCGTCCTGTGTGACATCGAAGGTCTGTCCTACGAGGAAATCGGCGCCACCCTGGGCGTGAAGCTGGGCACCGTGCGTAGCCGGATTCACCGCGGACGGCAGGCGTTGCGTGACTACCTCGCCGCGCATCCCGAACACAGCGAACTGAGCCCGAGGCCTGTCGGTACCGCCCGATAGCTCGTCGAACGTGCGTCGAACCATCGGTTTGGCTTCCGCATGGTTGCCAACTGATCCCAAATCCTGGGGTTCTACTGGCCGATAATGGTTATCAGGCACCGGACCGCGCTACATTCGACATATCGATGGCGGGAAGGAGCTGGTCATGGCCGACCGGGGGCATGTGTTTCGGCGCGCGTTCTCTTGGCTTCCTGCTCAGTTCGCTTCTCAAAGCGATGCGCCGGTAGGTGCGCCTCGTCGCTTCCGCTCTACCGAGCACCTGTCCATCGAGGCGATTGCGGCGTTTGTCGACGGTGAGCTGCGGATGAACGCACACCTGCGGGCCGCGCATCATTTGTCGATGTGTCCGCAATGCGCGGCCGAGGTAGAGGACCACACCCGGGCGCGGGCGGCGCTGCGTGACTCCCATCCCATCCGCATCCCAACCGCGCTGCTGGGAATGCTGTCGGAGATTCCGCATCATCCGTCGGAGGGCGCCCCCGAGGACACCACCGGGCTCGCCGACTCGTTCGCCGAGCGCCAGGCCCGTGATCAGCGGAAGCGGCGCTAGCTTGGCAGCTGCGCGCCGATACGCACGGCCCGGGAGTTGCTGCGTGCGGGTTCATGCCGACTAGCCGGGATCCATGGATACTAGGGTGGACACCGACAACGCCGTGCCAATAGGACGGCTCGTGTTGACTCCCGTCTCGAACGCTCAATTGAGGATGTAGAAGAGGATCACGTGACCTCCGACCAAGGCAACAACAGTGGCCAAGACGGCGGCCCCCGCCTGGCGCCCCGTCCCATCTCCCGGCCACCAGTCGATTCCGCGGCGCGGCAAACGTTCGGGCGTCCATCGGGGGTCCAGGGATCGTTTGTGGCCGAGCGGGTGCGCCCGCAGCGGTATCGCGACCAGTCCGAGTACGAGCCCCACGATCAACCGGCGGACCCGGTATTGGAGGAGGCCTTCAGCCGTCCCGTCGGCGGTGCCGACTCGCTGCAGCGCCACCCCATCGACGCCGGCGCCTTGGATGCCGAGAAAGACGGCGGCCAGGCGGACGAGGCTGATGACCCATGGCGCGATCCGGGTGCTGCGGCAGCATTGGGTACCCCCGCGGTAGCCGCGCCGTTACCGCAGGGCGCGCTGGGCCGAACCGGCAAGCTCGGCGTTCGTGACGTGTTGTTCGGCGGCCAGGTTTCCTACCTGGCGCTGATTGTGCTGGCCGTGATCGCGCTGGTGATCGGGGCGCTCGGCGGTGTCATCGGCCGCAAGACGGCCGAAGTCGTCGAGGCGTTCACAACGTCGAAGGTGACCTTGTCCACCAACGGCAACGCCCAAGAGCCGGCGGGCCGGTTCACCAAGGTGGCGGCCGCGGTCGCCGACTCGGTGGTAACCATCGAGACCAAGAGCGACCAGGAGGGCATGCAGGGTTCCGGTGTCATCGTCGATGGGCGTGGCTACATCGTCACCAACAACCACGTGATCTCCGAGGCCGCCAACAACCCCAGCCAGTTCAAGACGACCGTGGTGTTCAACGACGGCAAGGAGGTGCCGGCCAGCCTGGTGGGCCGCGACCCCAAGACCGACCTGGCGGTACTCAAGGTCGACAACGTCGACAATCTGACCGTGGCCCGCCTCGGCAATTCCGACAAGGTCCGGGTTGGCGATGAGGTGCTGGCGGTCGGTGCGCCGCTGGGCTTGCGCAGCACGGTGACCGAAGGCATTGTCAGTGCGCTGCATCGCCCGGTCCCGCTGTCGGGGGAGGGCTCCGACACCGACACGGTCATCGACGCCATCCAGACCGATGCCTCGATCAACCACGGCAACTCCGGCGGTCCGCTGATCGACATGGACTCCCAGGTGATCGGCATCAATACCGCCGGCAAGTCGCTGTCGGACAGTGCCAGCGGGCTGGGTTTCGCAATCCCGGTCAATGAGATGAAGTTCGTCGCCGAAACCCTGATCAAAGACGGGAAGATCGTGCACCCGACGATCGGGATCACGACGCGCTCGGTGAGCAACGCGATTGCCTCGGGTGCGCAGGTGGCCAACGTAAAGGCCGGAAGCCCCGCGCAGAAGGCCGGAATCCTGGAAAACGACGTGATCGTAAAGATCGGCAACCGCAGTGTTGCCGACTCCGATGAATTCGTCGTCGCCGTGCGTCAGCTGACCATCGGGCAAGACGCCCCGGTGGAGGTCGTCCGCGATGGTCGCCATGTCACGCTGACCGTCAAACCCGACCCCGATTCCAGCTAGTGTTCGCCAACATCGGCTGGGGGGAAATGCTCGTGCTCGTCGTGGTCGGGCTGGTCGTGCTTGGGCCGGAACGGCTCCCGGGCGCCATCCGCTGGAGTTCGGGCGCGTTGCGTCAGGCGCGTGACTATCTCAGCGGGGTCACCAGCCAACTCCGCGACGACATGGGGCCTGAGTTCGATGATCTGCGCGGGCAGCTCGGCGAGTTACAGAAGCTGCGGGGGATGACGCCGCGTGCGGCGCTGACCAAACACCTGCTCGACGGCGACGACTCGATCTTCACCGGGAACTTCGACAAGGCGGCGTCTGCAACTCCGGCCGTGGATGCGGTGGCATCCGCCCAGGAGGCGCCGGATGAGCCGGTTCGCCCGCCGTTTGATTCCGACGCAACCTAGACCGTAAGCGAGCGCTCAGCGCCGCTTCGGGTCCAATCCCAGCGACATACCGGTCAGCCCACGGCGTCGCGAGGCCAGGCTGTCGGCGATGCTGAGCAGCTCCTTGCCCACCGCGGAGTCGGGTGCGCGCAGCACCATCGGCATTCCCGAATCCCCGGCGTCCACCAGTGCCGGGTCCAGCGGGATCTGTCCGAGCAGCGGCACGTCGGCGCCGACCGCGCGGGTCAGCCTTTCTGCCACTTGCCGGCCACCGCCCTCACCGAATACGTGCATCGTGGTGCCATCGGGCAGCGTCAGCCCAGACATGTTCTCCACCACGCCGACAATCCGCTGGCGGGTTTGTAGCGCGATGCTGCCGGCGCGTTCGGCCACCTCGGCAGCGGCCAGCTGCGGCGTCGTGATGACCAGGATCTCAGCATTGGGGATCAGCTGAGCCACCGAAATGGCGATATCGCCCGTACCGGGCGGCAGATCGAGCAGCAGCACATCCAGGTCGCCCCAGTACACGTCGGCCAGAAACTGCTGCAGGGCCCGGTGCAGCATCGGTCCCCGCCACACCACCGGTGTGTTTTCCTGGGTGAACTGGGCGATCGAGATCACCCGCACCTCATGGGCGATGGGCGGCAGGATCATCGACTCGACCTGGGTGGGCCGGTCGGTGGTGCCCATCATCCGCGGAATGGAGTGGCCGTGGATATCGGCATCGAGGACGCCCACCGACAGGCCGCGGGCGGCCATTGCGGCCGCCAGGTTGACGGTGACGGTGGACTTCCCCACGCCGCCCTTGCCCGAGGCGACCGCATATACCCGCGTCAATGAGCTGGGTTGGGCGAACGGGATGACCGGTTCGCGCGCGTCCCCGCGTAGCAGCTTGCGCAACTCGGTGCGCTGCTCGTCGCTCATCACATCCAGACTGACCCGCACGTCCCCGGTACCGGGCACGTCGGCCACCGCTTGGGTGACGCGCTCGCTGATTTCGGTCTTTTTCGGACACGCACCGGTGGTGAGGTAGATCTCGACGTGCACCGCGCCGTCGGGGGCGACCTCGACGCTCTTGACCATTCCGAGTTCGGTGATGGGGCGGCGCAGCTCGGGATCAACCACCTTGGCCAGTGCGGCCCGGATGGCTTGGGTTGTCGAGGACTGATCGGCGGCGTTATCTGGGGTTCCGGACATCACTGCCGAGTCTATGCGGCTGCGGCTACGGCCCTGCGGCCAGCCAAGTGGTCAGTGGACCGGGGTGAGTACCGGTTCGCCGGGAGCCGGCCCGCTGGGTGTGGGGGTGGGGGCAGGCCCAGCCGGCGCCGGTGCGCCGGGTGCCGGTGCCGGGCCAGCGGGTGCAGGTGCCGGGCCGGCCGGTGCCGGACCACCGGGTACCGGCGGGCCAGCCGGTGCGGGTGCGGGAGCCGCCGGCGGACCGCCGACCGGGGGAGCGCCCAGTGGAGCCAGTGGATCTGGCGGTGGCGGCGCGGCGGGGGCAGGCGGTGGCGGCATGAGTCCGAACGGCATCGGAGCGGGTGGCGGGACCGCCTCGGGCGGGTTGGTGACGCAGATCAGGGTGCACCCGGGCTGTGGCGCCAACGGCTGCGGCGTGGGCTGCATCCACGGGAACATCGGCGGGGGAGGCGCCGGCATCTGCGGCGGGGCAAAGTCGATCAACGGCATGTGGGAGAGCGGGTCGGCGGGCCCCAAGCCGTTGGCGTTCAACGGCAAATTCGGGCCGAGGCCTTCCGGATGCTCCAGGTGAGCGTCGCCAATCGGTGGGGGCGGCCCGGTAATCGGCGGCAGGTCGACGGGCAGCACGCCGGTGGCGTACGCCGCGGCCCAGCCCAGCACGTTTTGTGCGTAGGGCATCGAGTTGTTGTACCGCAAGATCGCGGCCATGACCTGACCTGGATCCCGTAGGTTCAGCCCGCCGCTGCACAGGTACCGGGCGGCGGCCAGCGTGGAGTCGAAGATGTTTTGTGGGTCGGGCACCCCGTCGCTGTCGCCGTCGGAGGCGTAGCGCGCCCAGGTGCCGGGCAGGAACTGCATTGGGCCCATTGCCCGGGCGTAGGTGACCCGGTTGCCGACCTTGCTTTGGATGATCACTTCGTTGCCGGGCAGGGTGCCATCCAGGGCGGGCCCATAGATCGGGTTCACCGCGGTGCCGCGTTCGTCAACGGCCCCGCCGTTGGCGTGCATCGATTCGATGCGGCCGATGCCGGCCAGCAGGTTCCAGCTGATGCCACAGGCCGGAGCGGCGGTGGCCATTTTCTGCTCGGCATTGCGATAGGCGGTCAGCGCCATGATGGGAATGCCCAGGGCTCCGGGGGCATTCACGACTCTCGCCGGCGGTGGGGCCGCGGTGGTGCCCGCAGCGATGTGGAAGTTGGTCGGAGGGCGCTCGACGGCGACGATGCTCGGGCCGGACAGGTCGATGGCGGGCGACGGTGCCACCGCCGCCACCGGCGTGATGGCAGCCCGAACGGCCGGTGTCTTCCCGTATGACGCGGGAGCCGTGGCGCCGACCGCGCCCGCGAATACCAATGGGGTGATCATGGCGATGCCGAATACCGGCGTTTTCGCACGGAGTGCTCGTTGCCGCACCGATGCGACGGCCGGGTGAGCAACCCAGCGGCCCCCTATGCGCACCTCGACCGTCCTCGATGTTTATGTATGGCGTCGGGAAACTTACATATCGATAACTTCGTGAACTAGATCACCATACATAACTCCTGTGACGCGAGTGGCGCAATGGGGTACTCGGATCTCAGTGGGATTTCTTGGCCCGCCGCTCGGTCCCGTCGGTTTCCGCATCGGGTTGGTCCGACTGCAGTTCCGCGACCAGGTCGCGCAGACTGTCCAGCTCGTGGCGCAGATAGTCCCGAGTCGGTACCGCGCCGATGGCCAGGCGCAAGGCGGCCAGCTCGCGGGCCAGATACTCGGTGTCGGCCTTGGTCTGCGCGGCGCGGCGGCGATCACCGTCGAGCAGGACACGGTCGCGGTTCTCCTGCCGGTTCTGGGCCAGCAGAATCAGCGGTGCCGCATAGGAGGCCTGAGTGGAGAAAGCCAGATTCAGCAGGATGAAAGGGTACGGATCCCAGCGCAGCTTGACCGCGAACAGGTTCAGCGATATCCAGATCACCACGATCAGCGTCTGCACCAGCAGGTAGCGCCCGGTACCGAAGAAGCGTGCGATGGACTCGGTCGTTCGCCCGACCGCCTCGGGATCCAGTCGCGGTGCAAAGGCGCGTGATGTCCGAGGGGTGTACAGCCGTCGTGCCGCTGGGGTCTTGCTCACAAGGCTCCTCCGGATCTGGCAGGTCTGCCGGCGGGGTCGAGCTGCTGGACGTCCACCCGCCAGTCATGGGGCAGCAAGTGGTCGAGCAGGTCGTCGACGGTGACGGCTCCCAACAGGTGGTTCTGGTCGTCGACCACAGGCCCGCACACCAGGTTGTAGGCGGCGAAGTAGCGGGTCACGGCGGCCAAGGGGGTCTCTGGTGTCAGGGTCAGTAGGTCGGTATCCACGATTCCGCCGACCAACTCGGCCGGTGGTTCGCGAAGTAGTCGCTGCAGATGCACGTAGCCCACATAGTGGCCGGTGGGCGTCGCCGTGGGCGGGCGCGCCACGAAAACCATGGATGACAACGCTGGGGTCAGGTCCGGATCACGCACCCGGGCCAGCGCCTCGGCAACCGAGGTGTCTGGGGTCAGCACCACCGGATTCGAGGTCATCAGCCCACCCGCGGTGTCGGGAGAGTGCTGCAGCAGGCGGCGCACCGAGTCGGAGTCGTCGGGGTCCATCCGAGTCAGCAAGACCTCGGCATCGGTTGGATTCAGCACACCGAGCAGGTCCGCGGCGTCGTCGGGATCCATCTCCTCGAGCACATCCGCGGCGCGCTCGGTACCCAGCTGGGAGAGCACCTCGGCCTGATCCAGCTCGGGCAGCTCCTGCAGGATGTCGGCCAACCGCTCGTCGTCGAGAGCCTTGAACACCTCGTAGCGGCGCTTCGACGGGAGCCCGCGGATGGCGTCGGCGACGTCGACCGCCCGCCGCCCCTCGAACTGGTCGAGCAGCTGAGCAACGTCCTGATCGGGCATCGCTAGGGCCGATGGAGTCAGCCCGCGCACGTTTTGCCAGTCGACGACGTGTAGCGGCCCGCGGCGTCCCAGCCGTCGCGGGCTGCGGACGGCGACTCTGGTGACCATCCAGTCGCGTGTTCGGGTTTGCTCGATCCCCAGGTCGGTGATCACGATGTCGGCGTTGGCCAGCTCCGGCAGGTCGGGGTCGTTCACCCGCACCGGCGTGTCAAGCACCTGGCCAATCGCCAGCACTTCGCCCGGCCGCTGCTCGAAGTGGCGCAGCGACACGCTCGCGGTGCTCAGTGTCACCGCGTTCGGCTCAATTGCGGCAACCCGCAGCATCGGTATGAAGATGCTGCGACGGGTGGCCAAATCGACGACCAACCCCAGCACTCGCGGTTGCTGGCGCACGATGCTGATGCTGATCACGACGTCGCGGACCCGCCCGAAGGTTTCCCCGAATGGCCCCAGCACCATCATTCGTGAAAGCCGTGCCACGTACACCCTGTTGACCGATCCCATGGTGGAAAGCGTAGGCAGCCCCCCTCGGCGGGGTGCCGAGCCGGGTTGCCGATTGCCGCGAACGTGTCGCTAGTTGACCGCTATCGCGCCGATGAACCGCTAGTGAGAGGGAATGCTGAAGATTCCGACTACCAGGTAGATCAACAGCGTCGCGACCGCGATCACGATGCCGGCCACCGCCAGGCCGTAGCCATCTTCGCGGGTTTGCTTGATCTGGTTGATTGCGATGGTGCCGACCACGATCGCCACGACCGAGCCGATGCAGCAGAACACACCGACCAACGACGACACCAGCGCGACGATCGCCATGGTGTTCATGCCGGGCAGCGCCGGTCCATAACCCGCCATCGGATCCGGTGGCGGGTAGTACCCGCCGGGGTAGGACGGCGGCGGGTAGTTAGGTGGCGGCGCGCCGTAAGGTGCCGCCATGGGCGCGGGGGGCGGCGGGGGCGGAGGGTACGGCGTGCCCCCGTACTCGCCCGCGGCCGCGCCGTAGGGCGGGTACCCGGGCGGTGGGTAGCCGGGCGGGGGTGGGTACCCGGTCGCGTAGTCGGGTGGATATCCGCCCGGTCCGACCGGCTCCGGCGGGTAGGCGGGCGGCGGATAGGACGGCGCTGGGTAGTCGTCGGCTGGTGATGCCGCTTCCGGGGCAGCCCAGGGGGCGTCGGGCGGTGGGGAAAAGGGTTGTTCGGAAGGCTGCTCACCGGGTGGGGGTGAGGCAGCGCCGTCGTGGGCACCCTCGTCGAAGGAGCCGCCGGGTGCTGTCATGGTGACAACCTAACCTATCTGTACGCCGTGGGTTGTGTCCGTCAAGCGACCTCCCGCGCCGCCGGCCCGGGGCCCTATCCAGGCATGATGGGCCAGGTCCAGGCGGTTTACCGGTTGCTCGGGGTCATGCGATGCGTGCACGGACATCCCGAAGATGAAACGATGGCCAAGGCATACAAAAATGAGGACTAATACGGACCGATAAGGACCGACAAGAACCAATGAGGACCAATGAGGACCGATGACTAGCCCCTTCCAGCCCGGACAGGTTCCCGGCTCAACGTCGCCCGCCGGCGCTGCGGGCCGGCGCGGTGTGCCTGGATTGCCCACCCCGCCAAAGGGCTGGCCGGTGGGGTCCTATCCCACCTATGCCGAGGCGCAACGCGCGGTCGACTATCTGTCTGAACAGGACTTCCCGGTCCACCAAGTGACGATCGTCGGCGTCGATCTCATGCAGGTGGAGCGGGTCACCGGTCGGCTGACTTGGCCCAAGGTGCTCGGCGGTGGGGTGCTCAGCGGAGCGTGGCTGGGTCTGTTCATCGGCCTGGTACTCGGTTTCTTCAGTCCCAACCCATGGGGTGCTCTGGTCACCGGCTTGGTTGCCGGGGTGTTCTTCGGCCTGATTACCTCAGCGGTTCCGTACGCAATGGCGCGCGGGACCAGAGACTTCAGCTCCACCATGCAATTGGTGGCCGGCCGCTATGACGTGCTCTGCGATCCGCAGAATGCTGAGAAGGCGCGAGATCTGCTGGCGCGCCTGGCAATCTGACACCCGCCGGATGCGCGCAGGTCAACCTCGCAGCCATCGCGGGCGGGTGTGGCCGCCGGGCACGGCCGTGTTGGCGGCGCTGACCATCGCATCGGCGCTGTTGGCGCTGCCTGCCTGCCGGTCCGGCAACAGTGGCCTGGTGATCGGCTTCTACACGCCGTCCGCCGATGCGACCACGTTCGCCGCGGTCGCGCAGCGCTGTAGCGAACGAGCCGCCGGCAGGTACACCATCGCGTACGTCGGCTTGCCCAGGTCTCCCGATGAGCAGCGGCTGCAACTCGCTCGGCGGCTGGCCGGAAACGACCGCACCCTCGACGTGATGGGCTTGGACGTGATGTGGACCGCCGAGTTCGCCGAAGCGGGGTGGGCGCTGCCGCTGTCGGAGGACCCGGCGGGACTCGCCGAGACGGACGCGACGATCGATACCTTGCCGGGGCCATTGAAGACCGCCACCTGGAAGCATCGGCTATACGCGGCTCCGGTCACCACCAACACCCAATTACTTTGGTATAGAGCAGATTTGGTTGCTCAACCGCCGGAGACCTGGAACGCGGTGGTGGCGGAAGCGGGTCGGCTGCGTGCGGCCGGTCAGCCAACCTGGATCGCGGTGCAGGCCAACCAGGGCGAGGGTTTGATGGTCTGGTTCAACACCGTGCTGAGCAGCGTTGGTGGCCAAGTGCTTTCCGACGACGGCACCCGGGTCACCCTGACCGATACCCCCGCGCATCGCGCCGCGACCGTTGCGGCCCTGCGGGTCCTCAAATCGGTGGCGACGGCGCCCGGAGCCGACCCGTCCATCACGCGCGCCGAGGCGGGAACGGCCCGGTTGGCTTTCGAACAGGGTAAGGCGGCCCTGGAGCTCAACTGGCCCTATGTGTTCGCCTCGATGCTCGAGAACGCGGTGAAGGGGGGCGTGCCATTCCTGCCGCTTGACCGGCTTCCCGAACTGGCCGGCAGCATCAACGACGTCGGGACGTTTGTGCCTACCGACGAGCAGTTCCGCATCGCATATCTGGCCAGCCAGAAGGTGTTTGGCTTTGCGCCCTATCCCGCGGTATTACCGGGACGGCCGGCCAGGGTGACCATCGGCGGGCTGAACCTGGCGGTGGCCAGCACGAGTCGCCACAAAGCGGAGGCGTTCGAGGCCGTCAGGTGCTTGCGTGACCCGCAGAGCCAGAAACGTCTCGCCATCGAAGGCGGTCTGCCGGCGGTGCGGACGTCTTTGTACGCCGATCCACAGTTTCAGGCGAAGTATCCGATGTACCGGATCATTCGTCAGCAGCTCACCGAGGCCGCAGTGCGGCCCGCGACGCCGGTCTATCAGGCCGTGTCGCTGCGGTTGTCGGCGGAACTGAGTCCGGTCACCGAGATCGACCCGGAACGGACGGCCGACAAGCTCGCCGCGCAGGTCCAGCAGGCGATTGACGGCAAGGGCCTGCTTCCGTGACCGCCTTGATGCGCTCCGGGGGACGCCGTGCGGAACGGCGCCTGGCGTTCGCCCTGGTGGCGCCCGCGACGATATTGATGCTGCTGGTGATCGGCTATCCCATCGGCTACGCGATGTGGCTGAGTCTGCAGCGCAACAACTTGGCCACCCCGAACGAAACCCGGTTCATCGGCTTGGGCAATTACCAGACCATCTTGGTCGACCGCTATTGGTGGACGGCTCTTGCGGTGACCGCCGCCATCACGGTGGTCTCGGTGGCGTGCGAATTCGTGCTGGGCCTGGCTCTGGCGCTGGTGATGCACCGCAGCCTGGTGGCCAAAGGATTGGTGCGTACGGCGGTGCTGGTTCCCTACGGAATCGTCACGGTGGTCGCGTCATACAGCTGGTACTACGCGTGGACGCCGGGCACCGGCTATCTGGCGAACTTGCTGCCGCAGGGGAGTGCGCCACTGACCCAGCAGATTCCGTCGCTGGGCATCGTCGTGATCGCCGAGGTATGGAAGACCACGCCGTTCATGTCGCTGCTGCTTCTGGCCGGGTTGGCCATGGTTCCCGAAGACCTTTTGCAGGCGGCGCAGGTCGACGGTGCGGGCGCCTGGCGACGACTGACCAAGATCATTCTGCCGCTCATCAAACCGGCTGTGCTGGTGGCGCTGTTGTTCCGCACCCTGGACGCTTTCCGGATTTTCGACAACATCTACGTGCTGACCGGGGGCGACAACGACACCGCGTCGGTATCGATTCTAGGCTACGACAACCTGTTCAAGGGATTCAATGTGGGCCTCGGCTCGGCGATCAGCGTGTTGATCTTCGGTTGTGTCACTCTCATTGCGGTTGTCTTCATCACGCTGTTCGGCGCCCATCAATTCCATTCTGCGCCAGGTGGTGTCACCGATGCGCGCTGAGACTGCGACCGTGACGACGGGTAGCGGGCGGCGAACGTTCTGGGTGGTCATCGACACCATGGTCGTGGTCTACGCCCTGCTCCCGGTGCTGTGGATCTTGAGCCTGTCGCTCAAGCCGACATCAACGGTCAAGGACGGCAGACTGATTCCGTCGTCGGTCACCCTCGACAACTATCGCGGCGTCTTCGGCGGAGACCTGTTCAGCTCGGCGCTGATCAACTCGATCGGGATCGGATTGACCACCACCGTGATAGCGGTGCTGCTCGGTGCCATGGCGGCCTATGCCGTCGCGCGGCTCGATTTTCCGGGCAAACGACTGCTCGTCGGGGTCACACTGCTGATCACCATGTTTCCGGCGATCTCGCTGGTGACCCCGTTGTTCAACATCGAACGCCGGATCGGGCTGTTTGACACCTGGCCCGGACTGATCCTGCCCTACATCACTTTCGCACTGCCGCTGGCCATCTACACGCTGTCGGCGTTCTTCCGGGAGATTCCATGGGACCTGGAGAAGGCGGCGCAAATGGACGGGGCGACACCGTATCAGGCGTTTCGTAAGGTGATTGTGCCGCTGGCCGCGCCCGGGCTGGTGACGGCCGCGATTCTGGTGTTCATCTTCGCCTGGAACGATCTGCTGCTGGCGCTGTCGCTGACCGCGACCAAAGCATCGATCACCGCACCGGTTGCGATCGCCAATTTCGCCGGTAGCTCTCAATTCGAGGAACCGACCGGATCGATCGCGGCGGGCGCGATGGTGATCACGGTGCCGATTATCGTCTTCGTACTGATCTTCCAACGACGGATTGTCGCCGGGTTGACCTCTGGCGCTGTGAAGGGGTAGCGCAATGGCCGAGATAGTGCTCGAGCACGTCAACAAGAGCTACCCCGACGGCCACACGGCGGTAAGAGACCTCAACATCACCATCTCCGATGGAGAATTCCTGATCCTGGTGGGACCTTCCGGCTGCGGTAAGACCACGACGCTGAACATGATTGCCGGCCTTGAGGATATCTCTTCGGGGGAACTGCGGATCGGCGGCGAGCGGGTCAACGAGAAGGCGCCCAAGGACCGCGACATCGCCATGGTTTTTCAGTCTTATGCGCTGTATCCGCATATGACGGTGCGACAAAACATCGCCTTTCCCCTCACGCTGGCCAAGATGAAGAAGGCGGCGATTGCGCAGAAGGTGGAAGAGACGGCCAAGATCCTCGATCTGACCAGCTTTCTCGATCGCAAACCGTCGCAGCTGTCCGGCGGCCAGCGCCAGCGCGTCGCCATGGGCAGGGCAATCGTGCGCCATCCCAAGGCGTTCCTGATGGACGAACCGCTGTCGAACCTGGATGCTAAGTTGCGGGTCCAGATGCGTGGGGAGATCGCCCGGCTGCAGAAGCGGCTGGGCACCACCACGGTCTATGTCACCCATGATCAGACCGAGGCCATGACATTGGGCGATCGGGTTGTGGTCATGCACGCCGGCGCGGCACAACAGATCGGCACTCCCCAAGAGCTGTACGAACGGCCGGCCAATCTGTTCGTAGCCGGGTTCATCGGCTCACCGGCCATGAATTTCTTCCCAGCGGTTCTGACGCCGACGGGGCTGACCCTGCCATTTGGCGAGGTGACGTTGGATCCGCAAGTCCAGCAAGTGATTGCCCAGCATCCTCGACCCGCGAACATCATCGTCGGGATCCGGCCCGAGCAGATCCAAGACGCCGCATTGATCGATGCCTACCAACGTATTCGGGCGCTGACTTTCGAGGTCAGCACGGACTTGGTGGAGTCACTGGGCTCGGACAAGTACGTGTACTTTTCGACCGCGGGTTGTGATGTGCACTCGGCTCAGCTCGACGAGCTGGCAGGCCTGGAGGGGGGGTCGGAAGTGATCGAAAATCGTTTCGTGGCACGGGTTTCTGCCGAGTCCAGGGCGACCTTGGGGAGGCCGATCGAGTTGGCATTCGACACCACCAGGCTCACCGTTTTCGATGCCGACACGGGTGCCAACCTGACCAACCCGATCGCGGCGGTCCAGTGACCCAGATTCTGGACCAGGTGCGCACTCACCTGCACGGCTACTTCGAGTCCGAGCCCGACACGGCGAGTGTGACGTTTCTGGGCGCTGATCCGGTCGAGGTACTTCGGTTCCGCTCCGCGGCGAGCGGATTGGTCCACTATGTGTCGCTAGGGTGTTCGCGTCACCCGATGAACGATCCGACCCAGCTGGTCGCCGATCCTCACCGTGGACCACGCGCCGAAGTTGTGCTGAGCCTGCGCAATCCGGAGCCGGCCAGCGGTCTGGCACGCAGCATCGCGATACTGGCTGCGACCCCCGCGGTCGACGGCGTGGTGCTGGTCGCGGACGCGTTGATCGATCTCGGCACCCCGTTGTGGGCACGCGCATCGGAGCGGGTCGCTTTCACCGCGGTCTTGCTGGGCCGCAGCGACATCCCGGATCTGCCGCAGCAGCAACCGCGCGACCCGGTGCAGTTTCTCTGCGCGACGCCCATCACCGCGACCGAGGCGGCCTGGGTGCGGCTCAAGGGCGCTGAGGCCATGCGCCAGGCGTGGCGCAACGATGGGGTGGATGTGCTGGACCCGCACCGCAAGGCCGTCCAACCTGGCTGACCCTGCCGGGCGCGGACCCGGAATTCGGCGCTGATCAGCAGTTAGATCCGCCACAGGACGCTGCCGCGGGGTGGGCGATGCCCGACGCGGGTCAACGGGCCCTGACCCGCGCTGAACTGCCAAAACGCCGGCACCCGGGCGCCTGGCCGGCAGGTCCGGCGGTGGCGGAGTTTCGCGCGACCTGAGCCGATGGGTTGTCTAGCCCGGCCAATCTTGACAGCTTTCCTCAAAACCTGGCCGCGCGGATTCGTTCCGTGCGCAGGGGATCCGATGGAGGCAACATGGCAGGTGCGGATACCGAGCACGAGATCGCGTTGGGCAAGGGCCTGCGCCAGCGTCATCTGAGCTTGATAGCACTGGGTGGGGTCATCGGAGCGGGCTTGTTCGTCGGAAGCGGGGTGGTGATTGCCGGCACCGGACCCGCGGCGGTCATCTCCTTCCTCATCGCCGGTCTGATCACGATGTTGATCATGCGGATGCTGGCCGAGATGGCGGCGTCTCAGCCTGTGGTCGGGTCCTTCTACGTCTATGCGCGCCAGGCGTTAGGCCCGCGCGGGGGCTTCGTGACCGGCTGGATGTATTGGTACTTCTTCGTTGTGGTGGTCGCGGTGGAAACCGTCGCGGGTGGGCGCATCCTGCAACTGTGGGTGCCGCAGATTCCGCTATGGGTGCTCAGCCTTGGCTTGCTGTTGGCGTTGACCGCAACGAATCTGGTGTCGGCCAGGTCTTTTGGCGAATTCGAATATTGGTTCTCGTCCATCAAGGTGATCGCGGTAGTTGTCTTTCTGGGTCTGGGTTCGTTATGGACCATGGGATTATGGCCCTCTGCCACACCGGGATTGGGCAAGCTGGTCGACTTCGGTGGTTTCGCGCCACTGGGTTGGGGCGCGGTGCTGGCCGCCGTGGTGCCGTGCGTCGCGTTTTATACCGGTGCCGAGATCGTCACGGTGGCCGCCGCGGAGTCCGCCGAGCCGGAGCGCGCGGTTTCGCGGGCGATGAAATCGATCGTCGCGCGCATCATCGCCTTCTATGTCGGGTCCATATTGGTCGTAGTCGCCGTGGTGCCGTGGAACACCAAAAGCGTTGGGGTGAGCCCGTATGCGTCCGCGCTCGCGGTCATCGGCATTCCCGGGGTTACCACGGTCATGAACGCGATCGTTCTGACTGCGGTCCTGTCCTGCCTGAATTCGGCGTTGTACACCACTTCGCGGATGGCGTTCGCCCTGACCATCCACGGTGACGGACCACGGTTTTTCACCAAGCTTTCCCGCAGCGGCGTGCCGCGGCGAGCGATCATCTTGGGTACCACCGTCGGCTATGCGTCGGTCGTTGCGACCTACGTCTGGGGCGATGTGGTATTCGAGTTCTTGGTCAACTCCTACGGTGCGGTAGCGCTTTTCGTCTACCTGATCATCGCGATCTCGCAGGTGATCCTGCGCCGCCGCGCCGAACGTGAAGACCCCGGTGGGTTGCGGCTGAAGATGTGGCTTTTCCCGTGGTTGAGTTACGCCACCATCGCCCTGATGGCCAGCGTGATCCTGGCGATGGCGGCGCTGTCGGCCACCCGGTCACAGTTCCTGATGAGCGGGGTAACCCTGGTGCTCATTCTGGCCACCTACGAGGTCCGTCGCCGGCGCCGGGTTGCGGTCGCCAGGAACGCGACCGTCGCGGCGCGGGCGTTCCAACCGGGCGTGCCGATGCCTGCCTGTGCGCAAAGATGCGGGTAACCGGCGTGCCAGACGAAGTGATCCACCCTGATGTCGGCGCGGGCGCGGCGCCGGCGTTACCGGCCGCAGGGCTTGGCATCTCAGACAACCCGATGCGCCGGGTCGGCCAAACCGTGCCGAATATCCCGTGCCGGCGGCATCGCTGACGCCCATTCGGATTGCATCCGTACAGATTTGAAATCGTGACGACGCCGGCTGGCTAAGCCAGCATGGGTCGATCGAAGTTAGGAGAACTAGGTACATGGCACTGTCATTTCATTGGTTCCTGCCCACCTACGGCGATTCACGCGGGCTGGTCGCCGGCGGGCACGGTCTGCCGATGTCGGGCAATCGGCCTGCGACCCTGCGGTATTTGAATCAGATTGCGGCCGCGGCGGAGAGCAACGGTTTCGAGGCGGTCCTGACGCCGGCCAGATTGTGGTGCGAGGACGCCTGGTTGACCACGGCGATGCTGGTTGGGACCACCGAAACGTTGAAATTCCTGGTAGCACTGCGGCCCGGACTGGTCAGCCCGACCTTGGCCGCGCAGATGGCCACGACCTTTCAGCAACAGTCGGGGGGACGGCTGCTGCTCAATGTCGTCACCGGCGGGGAGGCACACGAGCAGCGCGCTTACGGCGACTTCCTGGACAAGCAACAGCGCTACCGCCGCACCGGGGAGTTCCTGCACGTGGTTCGCCAACTCTGGGCTTCCGGTCAACCGGTTACCTTCGAAGGCGAGCACATCCACGTGCACCAGGCTGAGTTGGGACGCCTGCCCGACCCGCCGCCGCCCGTGTTCTTCGGCGGCTCGTCGGAAAGCGCCGGGGCAGTGGCGGCCCGCTACGCCGACACCTATCTCACCTGGGGTGAGCCCCTCATCGCGGTAGGCAAGAAGATCGATTGGATCCGGGGTCTGGCCGCCGACCATGGTCGGGCGCTGTCGTACGGACTGCGCATCCATGTGATCACCCGAGATACCGCCGAAGAGGCGTGGCGAGTGGCAGACCGGCTGCTGGCCGGAATCGATCCCGCCGACATCGAACGGATGCAGGCCAATCTGGCGCGCAGTGAGTCCGAGGGACAGCGACGGATGGCCGAGCTACATGGGGGCGTCCTCGATCAACTCGAGATCGCGCCCAACCTGTGGGCCGGTGTGGGATTGGTGCGTGGGGGAGCCGGGACGGCCCTGGTCGGCTCGCACCAAGAGGTCGCCGAACGCATCATCGAGTACGCCCGGCTCGGAATCAGCCACTTCATCTTGTCCGGATATCCGCATCTGGAAGAGGCCTACTGGTTCGGTGAGGGCGTGCTGCCGATCCTCGAACGCAAACGACTATGGCATCGGCCGCACGGGTCATCGCCGCATTCGGCTGAGCTGCCGGTGGCTCACTCGTCGGTCAACTGAGCGTTCACAGCCAGTTTCGGTGCCGGAAGCTGCGGTAGAGGATCAGACAGATGATGGCCATGGTGCCGATCACCGCGGGGTAGCCCCACCATGCATCCAGCTCGGGCATGAAATGGAAGTTCATCCCGTAGATGCCGGCGATCATGGTGGGTACCGCGATAATGCCCGCGTAGGCCGAGATCTTGCGCATGTCCATGTTCTGCTGCATGCCGACCCGCGCCAGTGCGGCCTGCACCAGCGAGTTGAGCATCTCGTCGTAGCTGGAAACTTGCTCGGCGGCCTCGGTCTGGTGGTCGGCGACGTCGCGCAGATACCGCCGGACCTCTTTGGAGATCAGATCTTTGTTGTCGGTCTGCATGCGCCCGAAGGCGACCGACAGCGGGTGCACGCACCGGCGCAGTTCCACCACTTCGCGTTTTAGTAGGTAGATCGGTTCTACGTCGAGTTTGCGGCCCGGCTGGAAGGCCACTACCTCGATGCTGTCGATGTCGGTTTCCATCAAAGACGTGACCGACAAGTAGTGGTCGACGACGTAGTCGGCGATGGCGTGCATCACCACGAAAGGCCCCAGCTTCAGATGTTCTGGGTCAGCGTCCATTCGTTTGCGCACTTCCGACAGGCCGCCGTGTTCACCGTGGCGCACGGTGATCACAAAATCCTTCCCGACGAAGATCATGATTTCGCCGGTCTCGACGATCTCGCGGGCCAGCACCACCGATTCGTGCGGAACGTAGTTCACGGTCTTCAAGACCAGGAACAGCGTCTCGTCATAGCGTTCCAGCTTGGGCCGCTGGTGGGCGTGCACGGCGTCCTCGACCGCCAGCGGGTGCAAACCGAAAACATCGGCCACGTCTTGCATCTGTTTCTCGTCGGGCTCGTGCAGCCCAATCCAGACGAATGCGTCCTGGCCCGCCAGTTCGATCTCGCGCACCTCGTTCAAGGCATCGGCGTACTCATACTTGCCGGGTATTCGCCGACCTTCGACGTAGACGCCACAGTCGACCAATGTCTGGGCCCGCGGCGCGGGCTCGGCATCAGTCTGTTGTGGTCGAGGTCGTGCGACGGTCCTAAGCGATTCGGGCAGCGCGTCAAATCCCTGGAACATGTCACCTCCGATCGCAGTGCAGGTTTGACCGGGCGGTGCTCCATGCTACGCCGTTTCGGCACGTCAACGTGGGACCGGAGGTATCGGCATGGGTCTGGATACTTCGGGTCGGTGCGGGTGCGCTAGTTTCGACCCGAAACCCAAACCCCAATATGCAGACTTCTCCATAAGGAGTACCCCGACGTGAGCGCAAGTCCCCTCAAGGTTGCCGTCACCGGTGCCGCCGGCCAGATCGGCTACAGCCTGTTGTTCCGCCTGGCCAGCGGCTCGCTGCTGGGCCCGGATCGTCCGATCGAGCTCCGCCTGCTCGAGATCGAGCCGGCGCTCAAGGCGCTCGAGGGCGTCGTGATGGAGCTTGACGACTGTGCGTTCCCGCTGCTGTCCGGCGTGGAGATCGGCTCGGACGCGAACAAGATTTTCGACGGTGCGAATCTGGCCCTGCTCGTCGGTGCGCGTCCGCGCGGTCCGGGCATGGAGCGCAGCGACCTGCTCGAGGCCAACGGCGCGATCTTCACCGCTCAGGGTAAGGCGCTCAATGAGGTCGCCGCGGACGACATCCGCGTGGGAGTGACCGGTAACCCGGCCAACACCAACGCCCTGATCGCGATGACCAACGCCCCCGACATCCCCCGGGAGCGGTTCTCGGCGCTGACCCGCCTGGACCACAACCGCGCGATCTCGCAGCTGGCTGCCAAGACCGGTGTCGCGGTCACCGACATCAAGAAGATGACCATCTGGGGCAACCACTCGGCCACCCAGTACCCCGACCTTTTCCACGCCGAAGTCAAGGGCAAGAACGCGGCCGAGGTGGTCAATGACCAGGCGTGGATCGAGGAGTACTTCATCCCGACCGTCGCCAAGCGTGGTGCGGCGATCATCGACGCGCGCGGCGCGTCCTCGGCCGCTTCGGCCGCGTCGGCGACCGTCGACGCAGCCCGTTCCTGGTTGCTCGGCACCCCCGCCGACGACTGGGTCTCGATGGCTGTCCTCTCCGACGGTTCCTACGGTGTGCCCGAGGGCCTGATCTCCTCGTTCCCGGTCACCACCAAGGACGGCAACTGGAGCATCGTCAAGGGCCTGGAGATCGACGAATTCTCCCGCGGCCGCATCGACAAGACGACCGCTGAACTGGCCGACGAGCGCAAGGCGGTCACCGAGCTCGGCCTGATCTAGTTCAACGCGCAGCACCGGCCATGACGGGGTAGGCATCACCCGACGTGGCCGGTGTTGCCGTTTCGGCCCCGCGCGCCGGCTCTCCCGACTATCGATCTCTGATCAGGCATAACGTGGCCAGTGGATAGTTTCGCCTATGCGGCCAGTACCCTAGGGCGGTGCCAGATACCGCGACTTCAGCGCTGAAACCAGCGAAAGCCCTGAGTAGCCCAACCTCACTGAGCCCGCAGGTTGTCATCGACAACGACGAGATCTTCCGGGCCCACGTAGACGGCAAGCTTTCGGTAGCGCTCAAGGCGCCGCTGGACACCCAGCGCGCATTGTCGATCGCCTACACCCCGGGGGTGGCGCAGGTCAGTCGGGCGATCGCCGCCGATCCGGCTCTGGCCGCCCGCTACACCTGGGCCAACCGGCTGATTGCCGTCGTGAGCGACGGCAGCGCGGTCCTGGGTCTCGGCGACATCGGGCCGGCCGCAGCGCTGCCGGTAATGGAAGGTAAGGCCGCGCTGTTCCAGGCCTACGGTGGCTTGAACGCGATCCCGATCGTGCTGGACACCAAGGATCCCGACGAGATCGTTGAAACCCTGGTGCGGTTGCGGCCCACTTTCGGCGCGGTCAACCTCGAGGACATCTCCGCACCGCGCTGCTTCGAGATCGAACGCCGGGTCATCGAGGCGCTGGATTGCCCCGTCATGCACGATGACCAGCACGGCACTGCGATCGTCGTGCTGGCCGCGCTGATGGGTGCCAGCAAGCTGCTTGGCCGCGACATGACCTCGCTGCGGGCGGTGGTTTCCGGCGCCGGAGCCGCCGGCGTCGCGTGTACCAACCTGCTGCTTGCCATGGGGGTTTTCGACATCACCGTGCTCGACTCGCGCGGCATTCTGCACACCTCGCGCGGCGACATGAACAGCGTGAAACTCGACCTGGCCCGGCGCAGCAACCCCCGTGGCCTCAGCGGCGGTATGGCCGAAGCGCTCGACGGGGCCGATGTGTTCCTCGGGGTGTCGGGGGGCCTGATTCCCGAAGAACTGATTGCCACGATGGCTCCCGGCGGCATCGTGTTCGCGCTGTCTAACCCGGACCCGGAGATACATCCCGATATTGCCGCCAAGTATGCGGCGGTGGTGGCTACCGGCCGCAGCGACTACCCCAACCAGATCAACAACGTCCTGGCGTTCCCCGGGGTGTTTCGTGGCGCGCTCGATGCCGGTGCGCGCCGGATCACCCAACGGATGATGGTTGCCGCCGCCGAGGCGATCTTCTCGGTTGTCAGTGACGATCTCGCGCTCGACAAGATCGTTCCGAGTCCGCTGGATCCCCGGGTCGGGGAAGCCGTCGCCGCCGCAGTGGCGATCGCTTCCGACGTCTGAGGCGCCCGGGTGTGAAAATCGGCAGGCTGGCCGCGCTGCTGCTGACGGCGGCGCTTGTGGTCGCCGGTTGTGGGGGTGGCGACCGTCGCGGCGCTGCGGAGCTGGTGGTCGGAGCCACGGCCGACTCCGAGTCGACGCTGCTGGCCGACATCTACGTCGCGGCCCTGCGGTCATACGGATTCCCGGCGCGGGCCGCAACCGCCGCCGACCCGATGGCGAAATTGGACTCCGGTGACTTTACCGTGGTCCCCGCCTTCACCGGTGAGGTCTTGCGGGCGCTACAGCCAAGCGCCACGGCGCTTTCTGACAAAGAGGTCTACCGGGCCATGGTCTCGGCGCTGCCGGAAGGCATTACCGCTGGTGACTACGCCACCGCCGCCGAAGACAAACCCGCACTGATGATCACCCAAGCCACCGCCGACAGGTGGGGGGGCAGCGAACTGTCCGTGCTGGCGCGCCACTGCGACGGGCTGGTGGTCGGGAAGGTCGGCGGCGGCGCCACCCCGGCGATGGTGGGCCCGTGCCGGCTGCCCGCGGCGGGTGAATTTCCCGACGGTGCCGCGATGTTCGCCCGGCTGCGCGACGGACGGCTGACCGCCGCATGGACCAGCACCGCCAACCCCGCTGTTCCCGCCGGCCTGGTCATGCTGGCCGACGGCAAGCCCGCGCTGATCCGGGCCGAGAACGTGGTGCCGCTGTATCGGCGCAACGCGCTCAACGAACGTCAGCTGCTGGCGGTCAACGAGGTGGGCGGTGTGCTGGACACCGCGGCGCTGGTGGACATGCGCCGCCAGGTTGCCGGGGGTGCGGACCCGCAGGCGGTGGCCGACGGTTGGCTGGGCGAGCATCCGCTGGGGCGTTGAGCGGTTTCGCCGTCCTAAGTGCGGGGCCCGCAGACCTCAGCGGTGCGAGGCCGGCACCAGCCGGCCCAGCACCGGCATGAACAGCCGCTGATATCCAGAACCGGTCAGACGCACCACGATGTCCAGGGCTTTGGCGTCCGGGCCGACCAGCACGCGGGCCTTGTTCTTGCGGACCGCCCCCAGGATTATCTTGGCGGCTCGTTCCGGACTGGTGCGGGCCACCCGCTTGTCGAACATCTTGGCCAGTTCGTCGGAATCCAGTCCCTCGGCGGCGGTGGCGTTGCGGGCGATCGCTGTCTTGATGCCGCCCGGGTGCACGGTGGTGACCCCGACCGGATGGCCGGCCAGGATCATCTCCTGGCGCAGTGCCTCGGTGAAGCCGCGCACCGCGAACTTGGCCGCGTTGTAGGCGGCCTGTCCAGAAACTGAGAACAACCCGAACACGCTCGAAACGTTGATGACGTGGCCGTCTCCTGAGGCGATCAGATAGGGCAGGAACGCCTTGGTGCCGTTGAGCACGCCGCCGAAGTCGACGTCCATCACCCGATCGATGTCCTTGAACGCGCAGACCTCGACATCGCCGGTGTGGCCGATGCCGGCGTTGTTGTAGATCTGGTTGACCTTGCCGAAGTGCTCGTTGACCGCGTCCGCGTAGGCCAAGAATGCCTCACGCTCGGTCACGTCGAGTCGATCGGTCTTGACCTCAGCGCCGAGCGCCGTCACCAGCTTCTCGGTCTGCGCCAATCCTTCGGTGTCGACGTCGCTGATCGCTAGCTTGGCACCGGACCGGGCCAACTCGATCGCGAGCGCCCGCCCGATACCCGATCCCGCCCCGGTAACGACGGCGACTTTCCCGGCGAAGCCCTCCATGAACACCCTTCCTCGCGTCAGCCCACTTGTGATCGAGGTTAACCGGTACCGGCGGTCCTCGTTAGTAGGGGTGAGAACAGGAGCCGGCCCTTAGCCGGACTCCTGACGCCGGGAGCACGTCCAGCCCATGGTGGGCAGGTCGCGGGCGGCATGTCCTCAGCCGAACGCGGTGTCCAGGATCTCCTGCTGTTCGACGGCGTGCACCTTCGACGAACCTGATGACGGTGCCGACATGGCCCGGCGGGAAATGCGCTTGACGCCGCTCAGCTTTTCGGGCAGCAGCTCGGGCAGCTCCAGGCCGAACCGTGGCCACGCCCCCTGGTTGGCCGGCTCCTCCTGCACCCAGAAGAACTCCTTGGCGTTGGGGTAGCGGTCCAGCGTTTCGCGCAGCCGGCGCCTGGGCAGTGGAGCGAGTTGCTCGACCCGCACGATCGCCACGTCCTCACGCTTGTCCTTGGCCTTGCGGGCCACCATCTCGTAGTAGATCTTGCCGCTGGTCAGCAGGATCCGGTTCACCAAGTTGCGGTCGCCGACGCCGTCCTCGTAGGTGGGTTCCTCGAGCACCGAGCGGAACTTGATCTCGGTGAAGTCCTTGATGTCACTGACCGCGGCCTTGTTGCGCAGCATCGACTTGGGCGTGAAGACGATCAGCGGGCGCTGAATCCCGTCGAGAGCATGCCTGCGCAGCAGGTGGAAGTAGTTCGACGGAGTCGACGGCATCGCGATGGTCATCGAGCCCTCCGCCCACAACTGCAGGAAGCGTTCGATGCGCCCGGAGGTGTGGTCGGGGCCTTGCCCCTCGTGCCCGTGCGGTAGCAGCAGCACCACGTTGGACAGCTGGCCCCACTTGGCCTCGCCGGAGCTGATGAACTCGTCGATGATCGATTGCGCGCCGTTGACGAAGTCGCCGAACTGCGCTTCCCACAGCACGACGGCGTCGGGGTTGCCCACCGTGTAGCCGTACTCGAAGCCCACCGCCGCGTACTCCGACAGCGGTGAGTCATAGACCAGGAACTTGCCGCCGGTCGGGCTGCCGTCCTTGTTCGTGGTCAGCAGCTGCAGGGGGGTGAATTCCTCGCGGGTGTGGCGGTCGATGATCACCGAATGACGCTGCGAGAAGGTGCCGCGCCGGGTGTCCTGCCCGGAGAACCGCACCAGCTTGCCTTCGGCAACCAGCGAACCAAGCGCCAGCAATTCGGCGAAGGCCCAGTCGATCTTGCCTTCGTAGGCCATCTCCCGGCGCTTTTCCAGCACCGGCTGGACCCGTGGATGGGTAGTGAACCCGTCCGGCACGGCCAGGAACGCGTCGCCGATGCGGGCCAGTAGCGATTTGTCCACCGCGGTCGCCAGCCCCGCCGGAATCATCTGGTCGGATTCGACGGATTCGCTGGGTTGGGCACCGTGCTTCTCGAGCTCGCGGACCTCGTTGAACACCTGCTCCAGCTGGCCCTGGTAGTCGCGCAGGGCGTCCTCGGCTTCCTTGATCGAGATGTCGCCACGGCCGATCAGGGCTTCGGTGTAGCTCTTGCGGACCCCGCGTTTGGTGTCGACGACGTCGTACATCCGCGGGTTGGTCATCGACGGGTCATCGCCCTCGTTGTGTCCGCGCCGGCGGTAGCACAGCATGTCGATGATGACGTCTTTGTTGAACCGCTGCCGGAAGTCCACCGCCAGCCGGGCCACCCACACGCATGCCTCGGGGTCATCGCCGTTGACGTGGAAGATCGGTGCCCCGATTGTCTTGGCGACGTCGGTGCAATATTCGGTGGACCGCGAGTACTCGGGCGCGGTGGTGAAGCCGATCTGGTTGTTGACGATGATGTGGATGGTGCCGCCAACACGGTAACCAGGCAGATTCGCCAGGTTCAGTGTCTCGGCGACCACTCCCTGTCCGGCGAAGGCGGCGTCGCCGTGCAGCATCATCGGCACCACCGAGAAAGCGCGTTGATTCTCGGTGTCGGTCTCGCCATGTTCGAGCAGGTCCTGCTTGGCCCGGACCAGACCCTCGAGCACCGGGTCCACGGCTTCCAGGTGTGACGGGTTGGCGGTCAACGACACCTGAATGTCGTTGTCTCCGAACATCTGTAGATAGACGCCAGTGGCACCGAGGTGATACTTCACATCGCCGGAGCCGTGCGCCTGCGACGGGTTCAGATTGCCCTCGAACTCGCTGAAAATCTGCGAGTACGGCTTGCCGACGATGTTGGCCAGCACGTTGAGCCGGCCGCGGTGCGGCATGCCGATGACCACTTCGTCCAGGCCGTACTCGGCGCACTGGTCGATCGCGGCGTCCATCATCGGGATGACACTCTCGGCGCCCTCGAGTGAGAAACGCTTCTGGCCCACGTACTTGGTCTGCAGGAACGTTTCGAAAGCCTCGGCGGCGTTCAGCTTGCTCAGCACGTATTTCTGTTGGGCCACAGTCGGTTTGACATGCTTGGCCTCGACGCGCTGCTGCAGCCACTGCTGCTGTTCGGGTTCGAGGATGTGTGTGTACTCGACGCCGACATGACGGCAGTAGGCGTCGCGCAGGATCGACAACACGTCGCGCAGCTTCATGTTCTGCGGTCCGGCAAAGCAGCCGCCGACCTTGAACGATCGGTCCAGATCCCACAGCGTCAGCCCGTGGGTGCACACGTCCAGGTCGGGGTGACTGCGGAAGCGAGTCTTGTCCAGGCGAAGCGGATCGATGTCGGCCATCAGGTGACCGCGGTTGCGGTAGGCGGCAATCAGCTCGATGATCCGGGCGTTCTTGTCGACGATCGAGTCCGGGTTGTCGGGGCGCCAGCGCACCGGCAAGTAGGGAATGCTCAACTCGCGGAAGATCTCGTCCCAGAACTCGTCGGCGAGCAGCATCTGGTGGATGGTGCGCAAGAAGTCGCCGGATTCCGCACCCTGGATGATGCGGTGGTCATACGTCGAGGTCAAAGTGATCAGCTTGCCGATACCGAGTTCGGCGATGCGCTCCTCGCTGGCCCCTTGGAACTCGGCCGGGTATTCCATGGCGCCGACACCGATGATGGCGCCCTGACCGGCCATCAGCCGCGGCACCGAATGCACGGTGCCGATGGTTCCGGGGTTGGTCAGCGAAATCGTCACGCCGGAAAAGTCTTCGGCGGTCAGTTTGCCGTCGCGGGCCCGGCGCACGATGTCCTCGTAGGCGGTGACGAACTGCGCGAACCGCATGGTCTCGCACCGCTTGATCCCGGCCACCACCAACGCGCGTTTGCCGTCTTTGCCCTGCAGGTCGATAGCCAGGCCCAGATTGGTGTGCGCCGGCGTGACCGCGTTTGGCTTGCCGTCGACATCGAGGTAATGCCGGTTCATGTTGGGGAACTTTTTGACCGCCTGCACCAGGGCGTAGCCCAGCAGGTGCGTGAACGAGATCTTGCCGCCGCGATTGCGCTTGAGCTGGTTGTTGATGACGATCCGGTTGTCAATCAACAGTTTGGCCGGCACCGCGCGGACGCTGGTTGCGGTCGGCACGTCCAGCGATGCGGACATGTTCTTCACCACCGCCGCGGCGGCGCCGCGCAGCACCTGCATCTCGTCGCCCTCGGCGGGTGGCGGCGCGGGAGCCTTTGCTGGAGCCGCGGCTGGCTTGGCGCTGGGTGCCGCGGCGGGCGAGCCGTTACCCGCCGCGGGCGGGCCGGCGGCGGGTTTGGCGGGCGCCGGTGCGGGCGCGGGCTTCGCCGGAGCGGCGGCGGGCTTCGCCGGGGCTACGGCGGGCTTTTCCACGGTGGGTTCCGTCGCTTCCTGAGTCGACTCGGGGTTGTAGTCAACCAGGAACTCGTGCCAGCTTGGATCGACCGACGAAGGGTCGTCGCGGAACTTGCGGTACATCTCCTCGACCAGCCATTCGTTTTGTCCGAATGGTGAACTTATGTTGGCCACGGCCGCTGTTCGCCTCAATTCCTTGTTCTAAACGTCCTGCAAGCGCCAACGCGCGACGCCTGCGACTTCTTCCAGCCCCGGATTGGCGGGGCGCTTCACATCCCCGGCGGTTCGGAACGTCTCGCCCCATAAAGGCTAACGCTTTGCTGACGATTCGCCAGAGAGACCAGTCAAGCAGCGCTAGCTGGCATCACGAACGTTGGGCAGTACATGCAGGGTCACCGGCCAGCGTGCCGGCGGGGCGCCGAACGCCGAGCGGGCATTGCGGACCAGCTTCCTGCCGACCAAGCGATTGCCGATCGCGCCGATGATCGCCCCGATGCCGGCGGGCAGCAGTTTGCCGAACAACAGCACGCCACGCTTGAGCGCGAAACGCTTGACGAAGTACTTGAACATTCGCGTGTTCAACTTCGATATGGCCGGCAGCGGCAGCGAGGCCATCGATTCCGATACCCAGACCCCGCTCGTGCGGCCGGACCCGATCACCTCGGCCACCGCATTCTTGCTGTTGTCGCCGACCAGCACCGCCAAGACCAGCGCGCGCCGCCGTTCCCGGTGATCGAGCGGAATGTCGTAGACCGACGCCAGCGCGAGTACCAACAGCGCGGTGGCCTCGAGGAATACCGCCGTCTCTCCGGCGGCCGCAGACAACGCGGCCAGGGTCCCGATCCCGGGCAACGTCGCTGCCGCGCCCACGGCGGCTCCACTGGCGGTGACCACAGCCAGGAACCGCTTCTCGATCTTGCTGACAATCTCGGCCGGGCTGGCCGCCGGATGGGCGCGACGCAGTCGGGCCACATATGCCTCCGCCGCCGGGCTCTGTATGTGCGAACTCCGCTCGATGACCTGCGCCAATGCCCGCGTTGACGCTTTGGGCCGGCCCATGATCCCGGTCGGCTGCGCGGCCGGCTCGGACTGTCTTGTTCGTCGGGCGCTCATGTTGCCTCTCTAGAGAACGACTTCCCTTCAGGCTAGCGCCCGGCGCGCGAATTGCAGACCGACTGAAGTAACGGACCGGGCAAGAGTCGCCCGCGGCAATGATTCGGCGGCCCCTGGGTGACCGAACGGCCCCTTGGCGCACCCGGAATAATGCACGCTGGACTCCTGGGCGACCTCAGACCAACCGTCAGGAGCCGAAACGAGGTGCGTACATGACCGCGGTGACCAGTCGAGTGCTCGACAACGGCTACTCGGGGAACCCGTGGAACGCGCTGTCGGCGATGATGATCGGCTTCTTCATGATCATGTTGGACTCGACCATCGTCTCGATCGCCAACCCGACCATCATGGCTGAGCTGCATATCGGCTATGCCGACGTCGTCTGGGTGACCAGCTCCTACCTGCTGGGTTATGCGGTGGTGTTGCTGGTGGCGGGCCGGCTCGGCGACCGGTTCGGTCCCAAGAACCTCTACCTGATCGGCTTGTCGGTGTTCACCGCCGCATCGATGTGGTGTGGCCTGGCCGGCACCGCCGCCATGCTGATCGCCGCTCGGACGGTGCAAGGCATCGGTGCCGGGCTGCTGACGCCGCAGACCTTGTCGACCATCACCCGCATCTTCCCGGCAACCCGCCGCGGCGCCGCCCTGAGCCTGTGGGGAGCCGCGGCCGGCGTCGCCAGCCTGGTCGGACCGCTGATTGGTGGGGTCCTGGTCAGCGGTCTGGGCTGGGAGTGGATTTTCTTCGTCAACATCCCCATCGGCCTGGCCGGCCTGGTGGTGGCCTATTTGCTGGTCCCGGATCTGCCCGTGCACGCGCAGCGCTTCGATCTGATCGGAGTCGGGTTGTCCGGGGCGGGCATGTTCTTGCTGGTTTTCGGGCTTCAGGAAGGTCAGGCCGCGGACTGGGCGCCGTGGATCTGGGCGGTGCTGGTCGCCGGTGTGGGGTTCATGGCGATGTTCGTCTACTGGCAGGCGCTCAACCATCGGGCGCCGTTGATCTCGCTGGCGATCTTTCGGGACTGGGAGTTCAGCCTGTGCAACATCGGGGTAGGGATCACCGCATTCGCGACGACGGCGCCGATGTTGCCGCTGACGTTTTATGCGCAGTCGGTGTGTGGGCTGTCGCCGGCTCGGGCGGCGGTGCTGATAGCTCCGGTGGCGCTCGCCAGCGGTGTGCTCGCACCGGTGGTCGGAATGCTGGTGGATCGGTCGCATCCGCTGCCCGTGCTGGGATTCGGTTTCTCCGCGCTGGCGATCTCGATGACCTGGCTTTCGATCGAAATGGCGCCCGAAACGCCAGTCTGGCGGCTGGTGCTGCCGTTTGCCGCGATGGGTGCCGGGATGGCGTTCGTCTGGTCTCCGTTGGCCGCCACCGCGACTCGCAATCTGCCGGCGCATCTGGCCGGTGCGGGCTCGGGTGTCTACAACGCCACCCGCCAGCTCGGGGCGGTACTGGGCAGCGCCAGCATGGCTGCGTTCATGACGTGGCGGATCACCGCCGAGATGCCGCCGGGGTTCGACGCAGACCGCGGATTCAGCGGCGGCGACGGTGGGCTGCAACTGCCTGAGGTGGTGCGCACGCCGTTCTCGGCGGCGATGTCGCAATCGATGCTGCTGCCCGCATTCATCGCCGTGTTCGGCATCATTGCCGCCCTGTTCCTGGTCCGCTCGCGCACGGCGCTGGTGCGCGCGCACGATCGGGCCAGCCACGTCGATGACGACCATGTCGACCGCGGCGACTACGGCTATGGCGACTATGGCGACTTTGGCGAGCAAGACGACTTTGGCGAGCAAGACGACTATGACGACTATGTCGAGTTCGTCCTGCGGCCGGAGCCTGCCGTCGGGACACACCGGCACACCGAAATCCGACGTCCCCTCAGCGGGGTGAGCGGGAATGGGCCAGCGGTGGCCGGCCGCGGGCAACAACCACACTCGGCCAGGTTCGAAAAGTGGCGCGACGATGCCGCCGACGGTCACGCTGCCCCGATCGAACACAATGGCGCCCGGGTCGATGGCAGGCGCCGATTTCGTCCGGTCGCCGACTTCTTGCCGGCCCCCGACCAGGACGACGCCGCCGGGTCCGGGCACTCGTCGCCCTGAGCGCGTTCTCAGCCCGGTTCGGTCAGCGCCAGAAATGCGCCCAAATCCACCAGGCCGGCCGGTGTGCCGGGCAGATACCGGGTCAGCAGCTCGGAGCGCACGATCACCGCGGCATACTGCGCCCGACTGATGGCGACGTTGAGGCGATTCCTGTTGAGCAGAAACGAGATTCCGCGGGGAACGTCGTCCACAGATGAGGCCGTCATCGAGACGAACACGACGGGGGCCTGCGCGCCCTGGAACTTGTCGACGGTGCCGACCCGAACCCCATTCAGGCCGGCGGACAGCAGTCGCTGCCGGATCAGGGCCACCTGGGCGTTGTACGGTGCCAGCACCAGCAGGTCGCGGGTGGCCAGGGGGCGGGTGCCGTGTTCGTCGGTCCAGGGCGAGCCGAGTAGGCGCTGGATCTGGGCCAGGATCGCCTCGGCTTCCTCGGCGCTCTCGATCGAATTGCCCTGGTGCTCGACGGCAAGCACGTGGACGCCGGGCGGGCTTGCGCTGAGCCGACGCGCGGTGGTGCGCTCGGTGTGGGAATGCAGCTTGCCCGCGTAGGACAGCATCGAGACGGCATGGCAGACCGCGGGATGCATGCGGAACGAGCGATCCAGGAAGTATCCCCGCTCCTCGGGTAGTGTGCGCTGGCCGTCAACCAGCCATTCCAGTGCTGAGACATCGACGGGTTCGGGATGTTTACCCTGACTGACCTGCGGTAGCTGCTGCGGGTCTCCCAGCAGCAACAAGTTCGCCGCCGCCGGTGCCACGGCGACGGTATTGGCCAAGCAGAACTGGCCGGCTTCATCCACCACCAGCAGATCCAGACTGCCCGGAGGCACCCGATTGCCGTTGGCAAAATCCCAGGACGTACCGCCGACGACGCATCCTGGGTGGTCGGCGATGAAGGCCGCGTAGTGGTTGCCGTCGATCTCCTGCCAGCGGGGTGCGCCGTGGTCGTAACGCTTCTTGGCTATTCGTGCCGGGTCGAGCCCGGCATCAATCACGCAGTCCAGCAGGTTTTCCACGGTGGCGTGCGATTGCGCGACCACGCCCACGCGCCAGCAATGTTCTTGCACCAGTCGCCCGATCACCCGCGCGGCGGTGTGGGTTTTGCCGGTGCCCGGCGGCCCGTGCACCGCCAGGTAGGACGAATCCAGGTCCAGCACCGCGGCGGTGATGTCGGCGACCGTATCGCCGCTACGCGGTAGTGGCGCCGCGCTGCGGGTGCGCGGCGGACATCGCAGCAGCACGTCGATCAACGCGGTGCGGGGGAGCCGCGGTAACTCAGCGGCCGCGGCCGCGGCGGTGGCTTCGATGGAATCGCGCAACGCCCTGGTCGGTACCGGTGGCCCGGGGGTCAGTGCGAACGGCAGCTGCTGAAAGGTCGCGCCGTCTGCGCCGGTCCGTTCAAGGATGACCACGTCGGTGGGCAGACTCGGATCGTCGAGTTCCACAATCTCGGCGTGGCCTGCGGCTCGCAGGTCGGGGTCGGCGGTCATGCTGGGCGGAGCCGGGGGTTGGTAGAGCGCAAACACGCTGGTCTTGAGATCTCCACGTGCGAGCTCTCCGGTCAATCGGACTCGTCGCTGTGGTTTGCGAGCTCGCGCAGGCGTATGCCATGTGACGGTGACCGAGGCGTGATCGACAATGAAAACGTCTGTGCTGTCCGACCATTCGTCGATGGGATAGTTCAGCCGGTCGAAGTGAGACCACCAGAACGGCTTGTCTTCCCGGCGGTGATAGCCGCGGGCGGCAGCCAGCAGTGCGACCGCCGTCTGTTCGGCGGTGCGGTTGCCGGCCGCTGCGTCGCCGGCGAAATCCGACAACGTTGCCGCCAGTTCGTCGTGGTCTTCGATCGCGTCCCGCCTAGGAACGGGTTGCACCCCGATCGGTGTGACTCCGGCCTCCCAAGCGCGGATCAGCAGCCAGTCCCGCAATTCGCGGGTGGAGCGGCAGTCATAGTGGTTGTAGTCTTCGATCTCCTTGAGCACGGTCGCGGCCTCATCCAACCGCCCGTCGGCACGCAGTTGGCTGTAGCGGGCGTAGGAAGTGATCGAGTCAGTGGCGGTGGTGACCTCGCCGGAACGTAGCTGTGCCCCCATGTACAGCGGCTCGAGCGCCTTCAAACTGACCGACTCTGCGCCAACCCGAAAGCACTTGCGCACCACAGGGTATAGGTCAACCAACACTCCGTTTCGGAGCAGATCATCGATGGCGTCCTCGCCGACTCCGTAGCGGCCGGCAAGCCGAAGCAGCGCCGTCTTCTCATACGGCGCGTAGTGATAGATGTGCATGTTGGGGTGACGCTTGCGACGTTTGGCCACCAAAGCCAGAAAGTCGGTGAGCGCCTTGCGTTCGTCCCTGCGATCATGCGCCCACAGTGGGCGGAAGGCTCCCTTCTTTCCCGCTTGCAACACCCCGAACAGGTACTCCAGGCCCCACTCGTGGCCGTCCGCCGTCCACAGCGGATCGCCCTCAAAGTCGAAGAACAGATCGCCAGGATTTGGTTCGGGTAGCAGCGCCAACGGCTGCGGGTCGCTGATCTCATACTGCGGTGTACCGGTATTGCGTTGCCGCACTTGCACTTTGGCTTGCGCGGCAAGTTTGGCTAGGGCGTTCGCTGAGAGTTCGGGCACCGCACCGGTGTGGCTTGCCAGCCCGCCGATTGTGGTGATGCCGGCGTCCAGCAGCTTTTCTCGCTGGCTGACCCGCATCCCCGCGACCAGCAGCAGATCATCGCGACGACGCAGCTCCTTGATGCAGAGCTCACAGCGGAAACATGCCCGCACACCGTGGTCGTCCCAGCACACCGCGGTGTCCGCGGCGTAGTGCTCGTCGAGCAGCCGCTGCAGCTCGGCACGCTGGGCCCGGTAGACCGGGATCAGATCGCTGACCCGGAAATGCACCACCGTGCCGTCCCCAAGTTCCAGGTCGGCCTCCGGGGCCACCGGTACACCCGCGCCGGTCAGGGCATCGGCGTAGGCCCCCAGCTGCATCAGCGCGGTGACCTTGGGTGAGCGCGCCAGCTTGGTGTCGGTGATCCGATAGCGTTCGCGGTCGCGAATCAGGAAATCGGCAAACCCGACGAAGCGGCCGTCGAACATCGCGGCTTGATACACCACGGGCGCGCGGTCGGCGATGGCGCGTTGGGTGGCCTCAGCGGCGGCTGTCAGCCCAGCCAGGGTGTATGCCGGATGGCCGATGACCGCGATCTCACCGAACTGGTCGCGCAGCCGGTCGAGTGTGCGTCTTTCATGTTCATTCCCGAGCTCGGTGGTGCGCGCCAGCAGATCGTCCTCGGCGGAGATGGCGGGACCCCGGCCCAATTTCGAGTCAAAATGGCGCAGGAACGCGAATTCGCACCGCGCGGCGGCAGCAAGATCCGAGGCGCTGTAGAAGACGACGTCGTCGGCGACGAACACAGCAGCCACTCTAATGAGGGCCGGTCGAGACCGATCTGCATCGGCCTCGGCGGCTTAGCGCTCAGGGGTGCGGCCGGTTTGGTTACCCGGTCTTATTGCTGATCAGCTCGACGCCGTTGCCATTCCATCGGAACTTCACGACGCTGCCCAACCCGCTGATGCCGGTGGCGTACGTCAACGCAACCGTGTCACCGGTGCACTGCGAGGTGTCAATCCCGTTGAACCCGTAGGTATCGGGCACGCCCTGCGGGATGAATTTGCCCTGGTGGAACAGCACCGCTCTGGTGGTCGGATTATCGCCGTTGGTGTTGGCCCTGATGACTACCGCCGACAGCTGGGCACACTCGTTGTAGTTGCCCGCCAGCGGTTCGGGATTCCAGGGCTGCTCACTGCGCGGATCGCGGGGTAATTCGGAAACAACCTTTGCGATGGTGGGCGAGGCGAGGTTGACGGCGCAGGGGTCGGCCGGCGCGGGGCTGCTCGGGGGCTCGGCGGCCGCCGGGGGTGGGTCGGCCGCATTCGGTTCGTTGGAATTGACGGCTGAGGTGGTGGTTCTGGCTTCTGGGGTCTTGGCGACGATCGAGTCTCCCGAGCCGCAACCGGTCAGTGTCGCGGCAACCAATGCGAGCGCGCCGGTAAGCGGCGCGACTGGGCACGGGAGCGACTTCACACCGCGCACCGTACCGTCGCGGGGCCCTCAGGTGTGGCAGGCGTGGCCGCGCGATCACCCTCTTCTGGTGGCGACCCGCGGCGCCCGGCGTCGCCGGGCTTGCGATCCCCACGGGAATTGTTGGTGGCGACCCGCGGCGCCCGGCGTCGCCGGGCTTGCGATCCCCACGGGAATTGTTGGTGGCGACCCGCGGCGCCCGGCGTCGCCGGGCTTGCGATCCCCACTAAACTCCATGTCTTGATGGCCAACCCCGAAAACCTGCCTGCGGTACCCCCTGCCACCTTCGCCGACCTACAGATTCATCCGTCGGTCATGCGAGCAATCGCCGACGTCGGTTACGAGTCCCCGACGGGGATTCAGGCCGCTACCATCCCCGCGCTGATGGCGGGTTCCGACGTGGTGGGGCTGGCGCAGACCGGCACCGGCAAGACGGCGGCGTTCGCGATCCCGATTCTGTCCAAAATCGACACCACCAGCACCGCAACCCAGGCGCTCGTGCTGGCCCCCACCCGCGAGCTGGCCCTTCAGGTGGCTGAGGCGTTTAGTCGGTACGGCGCCCATCTATCGCGCCTCAACGTGCTTCCGGTTTATGGCGGATCGTCGTATGCCATACAACTGGCCGGTCTGCGGCGCGGCGCGCAGGTTGTGGTGGGGACACCCGGGCGGGTCATCGACCACCTGGAACGACGAACGCTTGATCTGTCCCGGGTGGACTACTTGGTGCTCGACGAGGCAGACGAGATGCTCACCATGGGCTTCGCCGAAGACGTTGAACGCATCCTGTCCGAAACCCCGGAATACAAGCAGGTCGCATTGTTCTCGGCGACCATGCCGCCGGCAATCCGAAAAATCACCACTAGATATCTGCACGATCCGCTGGAAGTCAAATCCGAAGCGAAAACCGCTACCGCCGAAAATATTTCGCAGCGGTACATCCAGGTGGCCGGTCCGCGCAAGATGGATGCGCTTACCCGGGTGCTCGAGGTCGAGCCGTTTGAGGCGATGATCGTGTTTGTCCGCACCAAACAGGCCACCGAGGAGGTTGCCGAGAAGCTGCGGGCACGAGGGTTTTCCGCGGCGGCCATCAACGGCGATATTCCGCAGGGACAGCGCGAGCGAACCATCACGGCGCTGCGCGACGGCGGCATCGACATCCTGGTCGCCACCGACGTGGCCGCGCGCGGGCTGGACGTCGAGCGGATATCGCATGTGCTCAACTACGACATCCCGCACGACACCGAGTCCTACGTGCACCGAATTGGGCGCACCGGTCGGGCCGGGCGTTCGGGTGCGGCATTGTTGTTTGTCTCCCCGCGGGAGCGACACCTGCTCAAACTGATCGAAAAGGCCACTCGGCAAACACTGACCGAGGCCGAGTTGCCCACCGTGGAAGACGTCAACGCCCAGCGGGTGGCGAAGTTCGCCGATTCCATCACCCATGCGCTGAGCAATACGGGCATCGAGTTGTTCCGCAGGCTGGTCGAGGACTACGAGCGCGAGCACAACGTCCCGATGGCTGACATCGCTGCGGCGCTGGCATTGCAGTCGCGCGACGGCGAGGAATTCCTGCTGGCGCCCGATCCGCCACCAGATCAGCGCGAGCGCCATCCCCGCAATGAGCGCAAGGAACGTCCGGAGAGGCGCAGAAGCGGCGGCGCCTTCAGCACGTATCGCATCTCGGTTGGCAAACGGCACAAAATCGGTCCGGGCGCGATCGTCGGCGCCATCGCCAACGAGGGCGGATTGCACCGCAGCGACTTCGGCCACATCACTATCGGGCCGGATTTCTCGCTGGTGGAGCTGCCGGTCAAACTGCCCCGCGAAACACTGAAAAAGCTCGAACAAACCAGGATTTCGGGTGTGTTGATCAACCTTCGCCCCGACCGCCCCGCCGATAAGGCGTACAAGGCGCGCCGCAACGATGGTGGCAAACCTCGGCGGAAACGCCTCGGATGACCCTGCCCGAAGCCACCGACGCCCAAGGCGGACTTGAGCAGATCTCGCACGTGGATCGGGTTGCGTCGCTGACCGGAATCCGTGCGGTCGCCGCACTGCTGGTGGTCGCCACCCACGCGGCCTACACCACCGGCAAGTACACCCATGGCTACTGGGGCCTGGTGTCGGCCCGGATGGAGATCGGCGTGCCGATCTTCTTCGTGCTATCCGGCTTCCTGCTGTTCCGCCCGTGGGTGCACTCCGCGGTCACCGGCGCTCCTCCGCCTTCATTGCGCCGCTACACGGCACACCGGGTGCGCCGCATCATGCCTGCCTATGTGGTCGTCGTGCTGATCGCCTACGTGATCTACCACTACCGCATCGCCGGACCGAACCCCGGACACAGCTGGATGGGGTTGGTGCGCAACCTCACGCTGACCCAGATCTACACCGACGGGTACCTGGGTTCATACCTGCATCAGGGATTGACCCAAATGTGGAGCCTGGCGGTGGAGGCCTCCTTCTACGTATTGCTCCCGTTCCTGGCCTACCTGCTGCTGGTGGTGATCAGCCGACGCCGCTGGCAGCCGAAGTTGGTGGTCGGTGCGTTGCTCGCGATGGCCACCATCACCCCGGGCTGGCTGGTGCTGATACACACCGTTTCGTTGTTTCCCGACGGAGCTCGCCTGTGGTTGCCCAGCTATCTCGCCTGGTTCTTGGGCGGCATGTTGCTGACGGTCCTACAGGCGATGAAGGTGCAATGCTATGCACTCGCGGCGCTACCATTGGCCACCATCTGCTATTTCATCGTCGCCACGCCGATCGCGGGTGCCCCCACCACGTCGCCCTCGGCGCTGACCGAAGCCGTGGTCAAAGCCTGCTTCTATACCGTGATCGCCACGCTGGCCGTAGCGCCATTGGCCCTGGGGGATCAGGGCTGGTATTCCCAACTGCTTGCCAGCCGGCCGATGGTCTGGCTCGGTGAAATCTCCTATGAGATCTTCCTGGTCCACCTGGTGACGATGGAATTCGCGATGGTCTACGTGGTCCGGTACCGGGTGTACACCGGCTCCATGCTGAACCTGTTCATCGCCACCATGGTCATCACGATCCCGCTGGCCTGGGTGCTACACCGCTTTACCCGGGTCAGGTCCGAGTAGACCCATCGCGACGGCGGGCCAGCTCACCCGAAATCAAGTGGCGGGTCTGGTGGGTCAGCGGATCACGGGCGCAACGTCAAGCACTGCCGACTACATCGTGGGTAGCACCGTCACCGGCGCCGGTTCGACCGGTGTCGGTTCAGGCGCGGGCTCGGGTGCGGGCGCTGGGGTCGGCTCGGGCGTGGGTGCCGGTGTCGGGTCAGGTGTCGGTGTCGGGGTCGGGTCAGGTGTCGGTGTCGGCGTCGGGTCAGGTGTGGGTGATGGATCAGGGTTGGGGTTCGGTGTCGGCGACGGGGAACCGCCCGACGAAGACGGCGCTTTGCAACCGGGCAGCAGGCGCAGCAGTTGCTGAAGCGGGGGCCACTGCGACAGCTGTGACCATATCTCCGACACGGTGGCGTGGTAGCCGCTCATCACCGCGACATCCTGGGCCCACATCTCCTCATAAAGACCTTCGGCGGCCGCGATCGCGGGAAAGTTCAAACCGAAGAAGTTCGTATTGGCCAGCAGGGCGGTTAGCGCGCGATTGGCGTTGATGATGACCGGGGACACTATGGCGGTACGGGCCGCCTCGAATGCCGTCGCCACCGCGCCCGCCTGACTGGCAGCGCTCTCGGACTGGGCGGCCGCGGTGCAAAGCCACGCGGCATACGGTGCGGCAGCCTGTGTCATCGCGGTCGCAGCGGGGCCTTGCCATGCCCCGCTGGCCAGGTCTGACGTGATCGATGCAAAGGACTCCGCCGCCGCGCGCAACTCGCTGGCTAACCCGCACCACGCCGCCGCCGCTCCCAGCATTGGCGCCGATCCCGGGCCGGCCTCGATGAGCGCCGAATTGATTTCCGGAGGAAACATGGGATAGGTCATCGCTAATCCTTACCGTACGGACCCAATTGAGTGGCCGCATTTTCCGGCTGCCTGATCGTCGGCTATCCGGCTCCCGGGCGCAGATGCAATGTGAGATGCGCTGAGCGGGAACGGCTTCCGGTATACCGCTGACATGTCGTCTTGCACCTCCGTGACGACATTGCACTTCTGACGGCCGCCTGACGGTGGCCGATCAGTCACAAGATATCGCCGCTAGGTGAGTTCGTCAGCGATTTGGACGAAATATGTTGACAGGCTGTTCCGTGCCGGTGACTGTGTCCGGTCATTCTGGGGGCAGGCGCGTTGCAGATCCCGTCGTCGCAGACGAGCGCATGGTGGGGGAGGGCGATCGGCCTCTGGAATTCGAGTCAGTAGCCAAGGGCGACAGCATGTTTCGTGATCTGGTGTTGGTGCGGATCGTTGCGGCCGTCAGAATGTCGGGATTGAGCCGGTTCGGTGAGAAGTGGCGTGCGGCGGCTTCGTAGCTTTCGTCGACCGGTGTGGCCGCAGGCAGATGATCACGATCATTGAACTCTGGCTGGTAGCTCGGGAAAACGGGCGGACCAACAAGCGCCAGCGCTGCTGATGCGACAAGGACGGGCAACGGCCAACGAACGACCGTAGGTGTGTCTTGTCAGGCTACGCGGGTCCGTTCAAGCCCATATTGCCGAAAAGCTGACCACCCGTGCCGCCGTCGCCGCCGAGCCCGCCAAAGACGCCAGCTCCGCCATCACCGCCGTTGCCCACCAGTTTTGCGTTGCCGCCCTTACCGCCGCCAGCCGGACTCAAGTTACCGCTGCTACCGGCGTCGCCACCAGCACCGCCGTTACCGACTGCACCGCCTGCGCCGCCGTTGCCGCCAGTGCCACCGCTGCCGAAAGCACCGACTCCGCCGGCCCCGCCCACCCCACCGTTGCCGATGACACCAACAGCATCACCACCGTTGCCGCCGTTGCCTCCGGTACCGGCCAGACCAATGCCGCCGTCGCCGCCGAGACCACCGTCCCCGATCAACTTGCCGCCGACTCCGCCATTCCCGCCGGTCAAACCCGCCTGGGTGGTGACGTCATGGCCACCGGCTCCACCTGCGCCACCGTGGCCAAACAACCCGAGTGCGTTGCCGCCCGCGCCGCCAGCTGATCCATTTCCAACAATGACGCCGTCGCCGCCGTTGCCGCCATTTCCGGACAAGTAGCCGCCATCCCCGCCACCGGCACCGGCACCGCCGTTACCCCCGCTTCCAATCAGGTATCCGCCCCTGCCGCCGGCTCCGCCGAGCCCAGACAAGCCAGGAGCCCCGGCCCCGCCGTTACCGCCATCTCCGAAAAGCCCTGCTGCACCGCCATTCCCGCCGACGCCTGGCGCGGGTGTTCCCACAGTGGCGCTCGCCGCGCCACCCGCACCGCCGTTGCCGCCGTTGCCAATTACGCCACCGCCGCCGCCGTTGCCGCCGGCCCCACCGATGGGACCAAGGCCTCCGGCCCCTCCGGTCCCACCGTTGCCCACCAGACCCACGGCGTTGCCACCCGTACCCCCGGACCCGGCTAGTCCCGCAGTGCCAATGCCTCCGGCCCCACCATCACCGCCGTTGCCAAAGAACTGACCGCCGATGCCGCCATCGGCGCCGTTGCCGCCGGCACCCCCGACCGCGCCTGCCCCGCCGTTGCCCCCGTTCCCGAACAGGCGGGCGTCGCCGCCATGGCCGCCAGAGCCACCGTCGTTCATGACACCGAACCCGCCACCACTGTTACCGCCGATCGCACCATTCCCGCCGACGCCGCCGTCCCCCCACAACCCTCCCTCGCCTCCAGCAGCGCCGTTGCCGCCGATACCGCCGTTGCCGCCGGTACCTCCGGTACCTCCGGTACCTCCGATACCGCCGTTGCCGCCGGCTCCGCCGTTGCCGAACACACCGCCTGCGCCGCCGATGCCGCCGTTGCCGCCGTTGCCGCCGGCGTGCCCGGGGACTGTGGGGCTTCCACCGGCGCCGCCATTGCCACCGGCGCCACCGACGCCCCACAGTCCAGCGCCGCCGCCACTGCCGCCGTTACCGCCGCCACTAAGACTGCCGAAACCGTTGCCGGTCCCGTCCCCGCCGATCCCACCGGCCCCGCCGTTGCCGTACAGCAGGCCACCGTGACCGCCATTGCCGCCAGCGAAGGCCGTCCCGCCGCCACCGCCGGCTCCGCCGTTGCCGATCAGCCCGGCATTACCGCCATTGCCGCCAGCGACATTGTTGTTCCCGGTCTGCGTGAACCCGTTGCCGCCGTTGCCATATAACAGGCCACCGTCACCGCCGTTGGGGTTCGCCGCGGTGCCATTGGCGCCGTTTCCAATGAGCGGGCGGCCCACCAGAGCCTGAGTCGGTGCATTGATGATGCCCAGTGCGTCTTGCTCCAGGGTCTGCAGTGGCGTGGCATTGGCCGCTTCGGCTCCGACGTAGGACTGCGCTCCAGCGTTCAACGCCTCTACGAACCGCTGATGAAACGCCGCGACCTGGGCGCTCAGCACCTGATAGGCCTGCCCATGACCAGAAAACACCGCCGCGATCGCCGCTGACACCTCGTCAGCACCAGCAGCCAGCACCGTGGTGGTAGGGCCAATAGCCGCGGTGTTCGCCGCCGCCAGTTGTGAGCCGATATCGACCAAATCACCTGCCGCGCCCGTCAACATGTCAGGGAATACCGTCAAATACGCCATCGCCCGTCTCCCATCAAGTTCTCATCGCCCCCAGGCGTTTCGGCAAGATAACCTCACTCCCAGCGGCCCAGCGCCGCTATCAGGCACTTCCCAGCCATCCCACAGGTCGAGTTTCGTTGCAGCTGAAGGCGTTGAGGACTGCGCAGCAGGACAGCCCTCCTTCTCAGGTGCAGGGTTGGGTGATGTCGTTAACCCACAACTCATTTGGCCGAAGCCGGTGGAACTTGCGGTTGACCAGATCATCGGCGGTGGCCAATCCCTGCAGCCGTTGAGGCGCACCGGGTCAGGCAGGCCGCAGATGCCAGCCTGGGTCATCAGGACCGACACGTGCCACGGAAGGCGACGTGCACTTCGCGGATCAGTCCGATCAGCCACTGGCGGCGCGGCTCTGTTCTCGCCCAAGAGACTTGGCCGACTGTCACCCGATGGACAACTCGGTCCCCGATTCCCTCGTCGGGACGGCCCAGGCGTACGCCGGCCACCGGGGGCATGCCCAGATCATGGGCGTTTGTGGCCTAGCGGCGGGTGGGAAACGGTGTTACAACCGGAGCGACGAATTCCTCGAGCATCGCCCGCTCGTCGGCTTCGTCCTGGCCGGGGAACATCAACAGCGAGACGATCACCCGCACGGTCCAACGAGCCCGGCGCTCCACCGCGGCGGGGGCTTCGGGGCCCAAAGACTGCAGGAATGCGGCGGCCAGTCCCGCGATCACCTCGGATTGTCCGGCCAACTCACCGCCGATCGGTGGTCGGGTGGAGGCGAACCACGCCGCCAGGGCCGGCCGCTGGCGGACCATTCGCAAGGTGGCGGTGATGCTGGTGATCAGCTGATCGCGTGGATCATCGATGTCGCCGATCTGCTGCATGATCTCGTGCCCCAGCCGGAGCGTCTCGCGGTGCACGTAGGCGGTTCTGAGCGCCTCACGACTCTCGAAGTATCGATACAGGGTGGCCCGGGAACAGCCTGCCGCCCTGGCGATTTCGTTCATCCCGATCGAAGCCGGGTCGTGCTCGGTATAGAGCCGCTCGGCGGCGTCGAGTATCCGGTCGGCGGCGACCTCGCTGCGGTGCGCTGCCAGCCAGTCGGTTCGGCCCATCAAGACCTCACTTCAAACGGCAGCGACAGCGGGCGCCGGACGTAGCTGCCGCCGGACCACACGATGCGTGACTCGTCGACCTCGAAGTCCGGGCAGCGCGCCAATAGTTCGGTCAGCGCGACCCGGGACTGCATCCGGGCCGCGGCCGCGCCCAGGCAGTGGTGCGCGCCATGGCTGAACGTCAGGATGTTGCGCGGGCAGCGCCGTACATCGAGTTCGCCGGCATCAGGACCGTATTGGCGCTCATCCCGGTTGGCCGAACCGTAGAGCAGCAGCGCTCGGCGACCGGCGGGGATGGTGACATTCCCGATCGTCACGTCGTGGGTGACGGTGCGGGCCAGGCCCTGCACCGGCGAGGTGAGCCGCAGCAGTTCCTCGACCGCATCGGTGATGAGCTCTGGATTGTCGGTCAGAAGCCGGCGTTGGTCGGGTCGCCGGTGGAGCAGGGGCATGGAGCCGCCGAGCATTCCGGTAACGGTGTCATTGCCGCCGGTGACCATGGTGAATGTGAACGCCAGGATCGACAGCGTGCCCGCGATGTCGCCGTCCGCGCCGACTCCGGCGGCAACCAGGTGAGAAATCGTGTCGTCCTCGGGTTTGGCGCGGCGGCGCTCGATCAGCGAGGTGAAGTAGGCCATCATCGACCCGACCGCATCGCCGACCGTGGCCAACGCGCCCGCGATGCCGCCCTCGGCGGTGTTGGCCGCGACGATGGCCTGGGTCCACCCATCGAACTGTGCCCGGTCCTGTTCGGGTACCCCGAGATAGTGTGCGACCACCATCGACGGCAAGGGCTTGAACAGGTCGGTGACGATGTCGCCGCCCCCCTGGGCGCGCAGCCGCTCGATTCGCTCGACGACGAAATCGCGCACCTTGGGCTCCACCGCTTCGACCTGGCGCGGGGTGAAACCGCGTGACACCAACTTCCGGAACTCGGTATGGGCTGGTGGATCCTGCATGACCATGGGCGGGTTATCTTGCAGCCCAATCATTTCCAGATCGCCATAGTTGACGGTCAAGCCCTGCGCCGAGGAGAAGGTCTGGTGGTCGCGGGCCGCTGCCCACACGTCGGCGTGGCGCGACAGCACGTAGTAGTCCTGGTCGGGCTGGTGGGTCGGGATGACGTGGTGCACCGGATCCTGGTCTCGCAGCGCCCGGTACATCGGCCAGGGATCCGGCCAGGTTGCGGCGGTGGCCAACTGGAACGCAACAGGCGCGCGGTGAGACACATCCACTGACATGTCTTATTGGTACGACAGAGTTGTATAGATGTCAACACCTGCGCATAGCCGGTGTGCATCCTTGGCTTCCACCGTGCAGTCCGGGCGCAACCTGCCCGAGATTCCCGACCTGAGCGCACACTCAAGGCCGTGACGGCACACTCGATGCCGCACCCGTGTCGAGCGCCCGCACCGCGTCGAGCGCCGAGCGGAGAACGCAGAGATCTAGATCCCGCTACCGGGGTTGAGGATGTCCAGGGGGTCCAACGCCTGTTTGATGCGGCGGTTGAGGTCCATCACATCGGGCCCGAGATAGCCTTCCAGCCACGGCCGCTTCAACCGGCCCACGCCGTGTTCGCCCGTGATCGTTCCGCCCAGGCCTACGGCAAGATCCATGATTTCGCCGTAGGCGAGCTGTGCGCGCTCGGCCATGGCGGCGTCGGAGGGGTCGTAGACGAGCAAGGGGTGCGTATTGCCGTCACCCGCATGCGCGATCACCGAGATCATCAGGTCGCGCTCCTGCGCGATCCGGGCGATTCCGGTGACCAGCTTGCCCAGATTGGGTAGCGGCACGCCGACATCTTCGAGCAACAGGGATCCCTTGGCCTCTACCGCCGGGATGCAGAAGCGGCGGGCCGCGACGAACGCCTCACCCTCGTCGGGGTCGGTGGTGGAAAACACTTCTGTTGCACCATGTTCGGCAAATACCGCGGCCATCAGTTCGGCATCGTCGCGGCCGGCCTGTCCGCGCTCGTCGGAGCTGGCCACCAGCATCGCCGCGGCACCGCGATCCAGGTCCATGCGCAGCGTGTCCTCCACCGCGTTGATCGCCACCGAATCCATGAATTCGAGCATCGAGGGACGAATCCGCGCGGAAACACCGAGCACCGCGTCCACCGCGGATTCCACCGACGCGAAGCTGGCCACCACGACGGCGGCCGCGTTTTGCGCGGGAAGCAGGCGCAGCGTCACCTCCGTGATGACGCCCAGGGTGCCCTCGCTGCCGACGAACAGTTTTGTCAGGCTCAGCCCGGCGACATCCTTGAGCCGCGGACCGCCCAACCGCACCGCGGTGCCATCGGCGAGCACGACCTGCATGCCCAGCACGTAGTCAGTGGTGACGCCGTACTTCACACAGCACAATCCGCCCGCATTGGTGGCGATGTTGCCCCCGATGCTGCAGATTTCGAACGACGACGGATCCGGCGGATACCACAGTCCGTGTTCGGCGGCGGCCTTCTTCACCTCGGCGTTGAACAGGCCGGGCTGACAGACCGCGATGCGGGTGACCGGGTCGATCGTGATATCGCGCATCTTCTCGGTGGACAGCACGATTCCGCCGTCCAGGGCGGTGGCCCCGCCCGACAATCCGGAACCGGCTCCGCGGGTCACCACGGCAACGCGGTTCGCGCCGGCCCACCGCAGGATGGTCTGCACTTCTTCGGTGCATCGTGGCCGGACCACGGCCAGCGGCTTGCCCGCCGACGGGTCAAGGGCACGGTCCTGTCGGTAGCCCTCGGTGACGTTGGGATCGGTGACCACCATGCCGTCGGGCAAGCCGGCGATCAGGCTGGCCAGCACATCCGCATTCACGAGGCACTCACGGCCCGATCCTACGGGGCCTGCGGCCCGCGGGGTCAGCGAGCGCGGCTACAGCAGCGATGTCTCGCTGATGTCCTGGGTGGGCGCGTGATCCAATTCGCGCAGCGACGGCAGTCGGATACACATCAGCCCGGTGATGGCGATGGGCAGTGCCAAGGCGAAGAAAGCCACCTTCAGCCCGGCCGCGTCCGCCACCGGACCCGCCAGCAGCAAGCCCAACGGGCCGGCGGCATAAGCCAGCGACGTCATCACGCCGACCACCCGGCCACGGAGATAGTGCGGCGCCCGGGTCTGCATCACGTAGTTGTAGATCGGTTGGATGGGGCCATAGACCACGCCGATCAGTGCGCACAACACCAGGATGACCGGTAACGGGGGCAGCAGCGCGATGCCGGTTGTCGCGGCACCCAGGGTCAGCACCGCGGTCAGCATGATCGTGCGCCGCGACACGTAGTTCGACAGCATCCCGTAGCCCAGCGCGCCGACCAGGCTGCCCAGCGACAGCGCCACCAGGACCGAACCCAGCTGCGCGGGCTGTTGGCGGTCGCTGAAGTACGTCGGGAACAGCACGCTTTCCATCGGCAGATACAGCGCCGTCACGGTGAGGTCGATCAACGCCAGCGCCCGCAACACCCGCAGGTTCCACACAAAACGCAGTCCCTGCGTGACGCCGGAAACCAGCCCGTCGGGTCGTGTCTCGTGGTGCGGTCTGCCCGCTCCCTCGAGCCGCAACGCGCCAATGGCGAGGAGGGACAACCCGAATGCCCCGGCGGTGATCCACATCGTGGTAATCCCGCCGACGGTGGCGATCATCAGGCCGCCGATCCCGGGGCCCACGACAAACGCGAGGTTGAGGATCGCCTCGTAGCTGCTGTTGATTCGATCCAGCGACCACCCCGCACGGGCGGCGGCCTCGGGCAGCATCGACTGCCGGGCGGTGATCCCGGCCGGATCGAAGGTGGCCGAGCAGGCGCCCAGCGCTGCCAGCACCGCGACGCTGACCGCGTCGTCGCCAAACGCCCACGCGATCAACGGAACGATGGCCACGGCCGACCCGGACAGGGCGTCGGAAACCATGGATACCGGCCGGCGTCCGAAGTAATCGACGGCGGTGCCGGCGACCAACGTGGAGAACAGCAGCGGCAGGGTGATCGCTCCGGCCACGATGGACGCCTGCCCCGCGCTGCCTTCGCGCTCGAGCACCAGCCACGGGAACGCGACTATCGAAATGCCATTGCCGGCGCAGGCCGCCAAGGTGGCGAAAAGGATCAGGAATGCCGGGCCTCGGCTGCTGTTTCTCATGGATATCGCGGCTGAATCTAGCGGCGATCCACCATCGGAGCCACCGAATTATCGCGGCGACCGATGGCGCCATGCAGGATGATCGTGTGCTTACCCATCCGAGGACGGGCCAGCCGTTCGGGTCGCCGGTTCGTCCCGGCACCGGCTGGCCGGGGGATCCGGCGTCATCGCAGACCCCGGTCGCGGCCGAGGCGGCGCGTGTCGCCGAACTGGCCGGCCGGGCGGGCTCGATCGCCGAACTCGACGCTGCGATAAGTGTGTGCCGGGCCTGCCCACGACTGGTGACCTGGCGTGAAGAGGTCGCGGTGGCCAAACGGCGCGCCTTCGCCGACCAACCGTATTGGGGACGCCCGGTGCCGGGCTGGGGATCGGAGCGGCCATGGCTGTTGATCGTGGGCCTGGCGCCTGCCGCTCACGGCGCCAACCGGACCGGGCGGATGTTCACCGGTGACCGGTCCGGTGACCAGCTGTACGCGGCGTTGCACCGCGCCGGCCTGGTCAGCCAACCGACCAGCGTCGACGCCGCCGACGGCTTGCGGGCCGAACGGATCCGCATCGTCGCACCGGTGCGCTGCGCACCCCCGGCCAATGCCCCGACGCCGGCCGAACGAATGACCTGCGCGCCCTGGCTCGACGCCGAATGGCGGCTGGTGTCCGACGACGTCCGCGTGATCGTTGCGCTGGGCGGATTTGCGTGGAAGATCGCGCTGGGATTGCCTGGGTCGCTGGGTGCTCCCAGACCCCGCTTCGGCCACGGTGTCGTGGCTGAGCTGGGGTCGGGTGTGCAGTTGCTCGGGTGCTACCACCCGAGCCAACAGAACATGTTCACGGGTAGGTTGACTCCGGCGATGCTCGATGACGTGTTCCGCGATGCCAAGAAACTTGGCGGGATTGGGTAGAAAGTGGTCGGGGTGCAAAAAGTTCTGATTTCCGGAGCCAGCGTGGCTGGCTTGACGACGGCATATTGGCTTGAACAACAAGGCTATTCGGTCACGATCGTGGAGCGCCACCCTGGGCTGCGGCCCGGCGGCCAAGCGATTGACGTCCGAGGCCCGGCGCTGACTGTGCTGGATCGGATGGGGATATTGGACGCCGCCCGGGAGCGAAAGACCGGCATCCGGGGAGCTTCGGTGGTCGACCGGGACGGAAACGAGCTCTCCCAGGATACCGAGTCGACCCCCACCGGCGGTCCCATCGACAGCCCCAACATCGAGCTGCTGCGGGACGATCTCATCGAATTGCTCTACGGCACAATCCAATCGACGACCGAGTTCATCTTCGACGACAGCATTGCCACATTGCAGGATGACGGCGCGGCCGTCGAGGTGACCTTCGTCCGGTCCGGTACCCGCACCTTCGACTTCCTGATCGGAGCCGACGGTCTGCATTCGAATGTGCGCCGCAAGGTTTTCGGCCCGGAGGAGCAGTTCATCAAGCGGCTGGGCACCTACGCGGCGATCTTCACCGTGCCCAACTTCCTGGAATTGGACTACTGGCAGAAGTGGCACTACGGCGACAACACCATGGCCGGGGTCTACAGCGCCCGCGACAACTCCGAGGCTCGCGCGGCGCTGGGCTTCATGGACACCGAGCTGCAGATCGACTACCGCGATACCGAGGCTCAATTCGCAGAGTTGGAACGGCGGATGATCGAGGACGGCTGGGTACGTGCGCAGCTGCTCCACTACATGCGCAGCGCACCGGACTTCTACTTCGATGAAATGGCCCAGATCGTCATGGATAGCTGGTCGAAGGGCAGGGTGGCGCTCGTCGGCGACGCCGCCTATTGCTGCTCGCCGCTGTCGGGCCAAGGGACCAGTGTCGCCGTGTTGGGCGCCTACATCCTGGCCGGTGAGCTGGCCGCCGCCGGAAACGACTACCAGCGCGGTTTCGCGAACTACCATGCCGAATTCAGCGGCTTCGTCGAGCGCAATCAATGGCTGGTCACCGACAACATCCCCGGCGGAGAGCCGATACCCGAGGAAGCGTTCGAACGCATCGTCAACTCGTTGGAGCTCGAGGACTACCGGCAGGGCTGATCGGATCAGTGGGAAGGTTCGGGCTGCCGTAGGCGTTGTGGGCAGCGTGCGTCTTTCCGTTCTCGATCTCGTCCCGGTGCGCACCGATCAGTCGACCCGGGATGCGCTGGCGGCCACCGTGTCGCTGGCACAGACTGCCGAGCGCCTCGGCTTCACGCGCTACTGGGTTGCTGAGCACCACAACATGGCATCGGTGGGCGCTACCAGCCCGCCGGTCCTGATCGCCTACCTGGCCGCGCGGACCACGCACCTGCGCCTGGGATCGGGCGGGGTGATGCTGCCCAACCACGCGCCGCTGGCGGTGGCCGAGCAGTTCGCTCTGCTGGAGGCGGCCGCCCCCGGTCGTATCGATCTGGGCATCGGCCGCGCACCCGGGTCGGACCCGGTCACGTCCTACGCTCTGCGAGGCGGCCGCTCACCGGCGCAACAGGAACGCGACATCGAGAGTTTTCCCGACTACCTCGACGATGTGGTCGCACTGATGAGTGCGCGGGGCGTGCGCGTACCGCTGCAATCCGGTGACTACATCCTCAAGGCCACACCGGCGGCGCTCACCCAGCCGCGACTGTGGTTATTGGGATCATCGATGTATTCGGCGCGGCTGGCCGCGGCAAAGGGGCTGCCCTACGTGTTCGCGCATCACTTCTCCGGCAAGGGCACCGAAGAGGCGCTCGAGCTGTACCGATCCCGCTTCGTCCCCAGTGCGCTGGCCGCCCGGCCGGTGACGTTCCTGACCGTCAATGCCGCGGTGGCCGATACCCGCGAGGAAGCGACCGCATTGATGATGCCCAATCTGCACATGATGGCGCGGCTGCGCACCGGCCAGCCGCTCGGGGCCGTGCAGCTCGTCGAAGAAGCCCAGGACGCCAGGTTGACCCCCGAGCAGCAACGCATCGTGGACAGCGGACTCGAACGGGCCGTCGTCGGCTCACCCGAGGAGGCCGCCGAGCAGGTGCGCGCTCTGGGGCAGCGGTTCGGTGTTGATGAGGTCATGGTCCACCCCGTTGCCTCCGCGCATCGCGGCACCGACCCGGCCACCGCACCGGCGCGGGTGGCGACGTGCGAGCTACTGGCCAAGGAACTGTTCTAGCCGCAGCCCTACGCCGCCGGTGTCAACGCGAAGATGGGGATGGGCCGTGACGTCCGCCGCTGGTAGCTGTCATAGCGGTTGGCGTTGTTCTTGTTGACCAGCTGCCACATCCGCTGGTAGTCCGCATCGTCGGGGGTGACCCGCCGCGCGGTCACCGCGATTCGTTTCGGGCCGACGTTGATTTCACAATCGGGACGCTTACGCAGGTTGTGGTACCAGCCCGGATAGCGCTCGTCACCGCCGTTGGAGGCGACGATCAAATACGAGTCGCCGTCACGCGCATACGTCAGCGACGTGGTGCGCGCCTGGCCGGTCTTGGCGCCGACGGTGTGCAGCAGCAGGCTGGGCGGCACACCCGGGATGCGATGGCCGATTCGGCCGTTGGTCTTGCGGTAGATCGTGTCGTGCAGACGCAGGATGGGGATGCCCACGTATTGCTCGAACGGCGTGAGATTGCTCATGAGGCCAGTCTTACTGACTGGCCTCGATGCGGGCCAGCGCGTCGCGCAGGATTCGGCCGGTGGCTTCCCGATCGTTGTCGCGGCGCAACAGTAGGCCCTTGGCGACCGATAGCTTGTCCCCGTCGCGCCGCGGTAGCACGTGCAGATGGATGTGGAACACCGTCTGGAACGCCGCACTGCCGTCATTGATGCCGATATTGGTTGCATCGGCCAGCTCGGTGGCCCGGGCCGCCTTTGCGATCCGCTGTCCGATGGTGGCCATCTGAGCCAGGGTTTCCGGCGGAGTGTCGGTCAGATCCACGGTGTGTTTCTTGGGCAGCACCAGGGTGTGTCCGCGGGTGAACGGCCGAATGTCCAGGATGGCCAGATAGTTGTCGTCTTCGTAGATCCGGATGGCCGGAGCTTCGCCGGCAGCGATCGCGCAGAACACGCAGGACATGTCGCCACGGTACTGCTCCGGTGGCGGGGGCCGGGGCTGGCCCCGCCGAGCCGGTCGGGGATGGCCGATTCGCCGGTTGGTGCAGCGGGATACGCTGCGGCAGTGGACCCGTCCGATCTTGCCTTCGCTGGAGCGGCCGCCCAGGCCCGAATGCTCGCTGACGGTGAAGTCACCGCGCCCATGCTGCTCGAGGTCTACCTGGAACGGATCGAACGCCTCGACAGCGAGCTGCGGGCCTATCGGGTGGTGCGCTACGACGCCGCGCGCGAGGAGGCCGAGGTCGCCCAACAGCGCCTCGACGCCGGGGAAAGGCTTCCGCTGCTCGGTGTTCCGATCGCGGTCAAAGACGACGTCGACGTCGCCGGTGAGGTGACGACCTACGGCAGCGGTGGGCATGGCGCGCCGGCGGGCTCCGACGCGGAAATGGTGCGGCGGTTGCGGGCAGCGGGTGCGGTCATCATCGGCAAGACCAATGTGCCCGAGCTGATGATGATGCCCTACACCGAGTCGCTGACCTTCGGGGCCACCCGCAATCCGTGGAACCCCGCTCGCACACCTGGGGGAAGCAGCGGGGGCAGCGCCGCCGCGGTCGCCGCGGGCCTGGCGCCGGTGGCCTTCGGATCCGATGGCGGCGGATCAATCCGCATCCCGTCGACCTGGTGTGGTGTGTTCGGTTTGAAGACCCAGCGGGATCGGATCTCGCTAGAGCCCCACGACGGTGCCTGGTACGGATTGAGCGTGAACGGGCCGATAGCGCGTTCGGTGCTCGACGCTGCGCTGCTGCTGGACGCGACGACAACGGTGCCGGGTCCCGACGCCGAGTTTGCCGACGCTGCTCAGCGCGAGCCCGGCCGACTGCGAATTGCCCTGAGCGCAAAGATTCCTACGCCGCTTCCGGTCCGGGTCGGCCAGGCCGAGGTGGCGGCCGTGTATCGGGCCGGTGGGTTGTTGCGTGAGCTGGGCCATGAGGTGATCAACCGCGACCCCGACTATCCGGCCGCCCTCTACGCCAATTACCTGCCCCGCTACCTTCGCGGTATCAGCGACGACGCGGACGCGCTGGCCCACCCGCATCGTCTCGAAGCGCGCACCCGTGCCATCGCGCGGATGGGTTCGTTCTTCTCGGACCGCCGGATGGCGGCCCTGCGAGCCGCCGAGGCCGCGCTGAACAAACGGATCCAGTCGATTTTCGACGACGTCGACGTCGTCATCACTCCCGGCACTGCCAACGGTCCGTCCCGAATCGGCGCCTACCAGCGCCGGGGCGCGGTGTCGACGCTGCTTCTGGTAGCGCAGCGGGTTCCGTATCTGCAGGTCTGGAATCTGACCGGCCAGCCCGCCGCCGTCGTCCCGTGGGACTTCGACGACGACGGCATGCCGATCTCGATACAGCTGGTGGGCAAGCCCTACGACGAGGCGACACTGCTGTCGTTGTCCGCGCAGATCGAAGCCGCCCGACCGTGGGCTGGTCGGCGACCTCCGGTGTCGTGACAGCGGGGTGCGGTTAGGTCGGTTTGAACGAGTCGATCAGCCAGGTGCCCTCCACCTTGGTCAGGCCGACCCGAACGGAGCTGGTAGCCCTTTTCGGCGACGGTTGGTCCCGAGTGGTGGTGGATTGGTCGACGAACGCCAAGATCGAGGCCCGCTGGCTGGTCAGGGACTCGACTCCGGCGCCGCTCACGGTGGCAGTGGTGCTGATGCCCTCGCGCCGGGCCGTGGGGACCACTGTCTGGCCGGTGAATTGCCGGTAATAGGACAGGAATTCGCCGGTCAACAGCCGTTCGGCGGCGCTCGCGACCTCTTCCACGTTCTGAGGTGTGTACGTCAGGATCTTGGCCACATTGGTTTTGGCGACCTTCAGGACGGCTTCTCGGGCCGCGGGTTGGTCGGCGACCAGTGCTGGGCCGGCGACGGGCGGCAACTGCCGGTTCTTGGCCAGCATCTGCCAGCCGCCCAGTGCTGCGGCCATCATCGTCGCGGCGGTGAGCGCGAGGACGACCACCCACCAGGCGGCCCGCGGTGCTCCATGCTGGGTCACGTGACGAACTCCACCCGCGACGCCAGATAGGCGTCGTCGATCTTCTCGATCTGGATTCGCAACCTCCACTGCCGTGGCTCTTGTTGTACGCCGGTACTTTTGGTGATGTTCGAGGTCACCGAGACAACTACGTGGGCGGTGGTGCCGCTGATGGACTCCAGGCCTGCGCCGGTGGCCTTGCCTTGGGTCGCCGAGCCCGCGTCCACTATTGACTGCTTGAATTGGGCGCTCTTGTCGGCAAAATCACTGTGAAATGCTCCGGTCGACCCGTCCAGGATGCGTTGGATGTCGGCATCGATGGTCTGCGGGTTGACGCTCGTTAAGGAGATCGCGAACTGTTTGGCATGGTCGACGTAGGGCTGCCACTGGGGCGCCTCGGCCGGGGCCGCGGTTGTCTGCCGCGGGTCCGGCCGTAACACCTGGGTGACGGCGAACGCGACGGCAGATACCAGCAGCAGGGCCAGAACCACAGGGACCACAATCGTGCTGACTTGGCGCCGTGGCCGCGCCGGTGCCGTCGGGTACCACGGCATCGGTGCGGGGGCGGCTTGGGTGGCGGCGGCGTATTCGGGAGGCACGGAGATGGCGGCGGGCAAGGTGGGATCCAACGGCGAAACCGCCGCGGCCGCGCCCTGGGGTGATGCGACTCGAGATAGCGCTTGCGCGAAGTCGCGGCATCGCCAATAGCGTTCGTTGGGATGTTTGGCCAGGGCGGAGGCGAACACTGGATCCAATGGCGCGAGCTCGGGGCGCCGATCGCTCAACGTCGGTAGCGGTGCGCTCAGATGCTGGCTGATCACCGCGGCCGAATCGGCATGCTGATACGGAGGAGCCCCCGTGAGAAGGTGAAATGCTGTGGCGGCCAACGCATACTGGTCGGCACGGCCGTCGATGTCAGCTCTCCCCAACTGTTCTGGCGCACAGTATGCGGTCATGTCTACCGTCACGTTTGGTGCGGTGATTGCGCTGGTGTCGCCAAGCTGGCCGGCGATCCTGAAGCCCGCTAGCAAGATCCGCCTATCCCCGGCGTTGTCCGGCTCGGTGAGCAAGATGTTGGCGGGTTTGACATCGCGGTGCAGCAAGCCTTGCTGGTGGGCGTAATCGAGTGCTTCGGCTACGGCGGTCACGACGGCGACCACCTCGGCGACGGGCATGCCGGCCGGATACTGGCTGCGGATCAGCGCGGTGGCGTCCGTTCCCTCGATGTAATCCATCGAGATCCACAGCTGGCCGTTGAACTCGCCGTGGCCGTGTACTCCGACGATGTGAGGGTGCAACAGGGTGGCGGCCAGATCCGCTTCGCGCTGGAATCGCTCGCGGAACGCGGTGTCCGCGGATACGTCGGGGGGTAGCACCTTTAGCGCATCACGGCGGGGCAATCGGGGGTGTTGCGCCAGGTATACCTCGCCCATTGCGCCGGAGCCGAGCAATCCCACGATGGTGTATCCGGCAAAAACGGTGCCGGGGGACAACGGCATGATCGGATGCTACCGCCGCCGGCCGGCCCGGGGGGCGGTGTCGCGCCGCGGGGCGGGCATTAGCGCGTCCAGTGGCGTCGCGGCGTTATACGTTGACGTCGTGGAGGACAGCGTGGACCGGGCACCCGAGCCGGCCGGCGAGAACACCGACGATCTACTCGAAGGACTTGAGGGCGCCGCCCGCGCGGAACGTGCCGAGCTGATCGACTGGCTGTTCAGCCAGGGCATCACCGCAGCTGAGATCCGCACGACCAACCCGCCGCTGCTGCTGGCCACTCGCCACGTCATTGGCGATGACGGCACCTACGTGTCCACCCGCGAGATCAGCGAAACCTATGGCATCGACCTGGATCTGCTGCAGCGCGTACAGCGTGCGGTCGGCTTGGCCAGAGTGGATGACCCGGACGCCGTCGTCTACATGCGCGCAGACGGTGAAGCCGCCGCATACACGCAGAGGTTCATTGAGTTGGGGCTGAACCCAGATCAGATCGTGCTCGTGGTGCGCGTGCTCGCCGAGGGCCTCTCCCGCGCGGCCGAAGTCATGCGCTACACGGCGTTGGAGGCGATCATGCACCCGGGAGCCACCGAACTGGACATCGCGAAGGGGTCGAAGGCGCTGGTGAGTCAGATCGCGCCATTGCTGGGGCCGATGATCCAGGAGATGCTGTTCATGCAGCTGCGGCACATGATGGAGACCGAAGCCGTCAACGCCGGTGAGCGGGCGGCCGGCAAGCCGTTGCCAGGTGCACGTGAGGTCAGCGTCGCTTTCGCCGACCTGGTCGGCTTCACCAAGCTGGGTGAGGTGGTATCGGCCGAGGAGTTGGGCCAGCTCGCCGGCCGGCTGGCCGATCTGGCTCGGGAACTGACCGCCCCGCCGGTGCGGTTCATCAAGACGATCGGCGACGCCGTGATGCTGGTCTGTCCGGATCCGGCGCCGCTGTTGGACACGGTGCTGAATCTGGTCGAGGTCGTCGACACCGACGATGCCTTCCCTCGGCTGCGGGCCGGGGTTGCGTGTGGTCGGGCGGTGAGCCGGGCCGGCGACTGGTTCGGCAGCCCGGTGAACGCGGCGAGCCGGATCACCGGGGTCGCGAGACCCGGCACGGTGCTGGCCGCGGATTCGGTGTGTGACGCCGTTCGTGACACGGCCGCCGGTGCTGGATTCGAGTGGTCATTTGCCGGGCCGCGGCGGCTGAAGGGAATCAAGAACGAAACCAAGCTGTTCCGGGTCCGGCGAAACCTTGCGGACCTTGCGGCCGACACCGCAACAGAGGGCCGTTAGCGGTGGGCTGAGGTTGACTCGACGTCATATGGGCAGGCCCGGAGCGACTCCCGGGGGCGTTTGGTCCGTCTTACGCGGCGCTTACGCGGCCGGATTCCACCCCATCCTCCGGCACTTGAGTTCGGTCTGTTCCGGGCCTGCTTCGCTAACAAAAATACAACCATGAACCGCTGATAGCAACGGTTTTTGTGCTGTTGGCTGCAACATTTGCGAGGCGGTCGTGGGCCGTTGGGCGGTTCGCCGCCGGCGAACAACGATTGCTTTTAGTTGTAACTATGTAATCATGTAATCATGAAAGCACATCATCACATGCACGGGCGCCGGCACGGGCGCTCCGGCGGCTGGCAGCAAGCCCAGCAACCTGACGCCAGCGATGCCGCCGATTGGTTTGCTGGACGGCTTCCGGAGGACTGGTTCGAGGGCGCCCCCGCCGTCGTTGTCGACCGGGAGGAGATCACCGTGATCGGCACGTTGGGGGCACCCGAGGATTCCGGATCGGAGCAGGGCAAGGCACATTCAGAAGGGCGAGCCTCGCGATTCCGCGAAGAGACCCGGGCCGAACGGATGAATATCGCCGACGAGGCACAGGAGCGCTACGCGCGCAAGGTGTCCTGGGGCGTCGACGTTGTCTCCGACGCCGGCACGGAGCGAATCCTGTTCACCCACATCGCGGTTCCGGTGATGACGCGCCTGAAGCAGCCGGAACGCCAGGTGTTGGACACACTTGTCGACGCCGGCGTCGCCCGGTCCCGCGCCGATGCTCTCGCGTGGTCGGTCAAGCTGGTCGGTGAGCACACCGAGCAGTGGCTGGACAAGCTGCGGACCGCGATGTCAGCGGTCGATGATCTGCGCGCGCAGGGGCCTGATCTGCAGGGCTGACCGCCCCAAGCTCAGTACTTGGTTTCCTTGTGGATCTTGTCGACGATCTTGTCGGCGAGTGCACCGCCCTGGTCGGTGATGTGGTAGCCGCACGAGTTGATGTCGACGATCACGTTGTTGGCCACGCTCATCGCGCGCTGGCACTCCCAGCCTTCGGCGCCTTCCTGGGTTTCGAGCATGGTGATCCGCGGCGGGCTACCAACAACCTGGGCGAACGTCCATCGGTAGGTTTTGGACTTGTTCGTCACCGTCACCGTCTTACCGGCGCAGTTCTTCCACTTGCCCGCCGTGGTCTCCACAAACGAGCTGGCTTTGGCGGCCGAGGGAAACGACACCACGGCCTGGTTGACCCAGTGGTCGTTGTTGTCGCCGGGTTCCGAGGCCACCAGGCCACTGATAGCCGTGTATCCGGTGCCCGAGTAGACCGGGTCTTGGCTGGTATACAGGGCGCCTTGGCATTCCGGCAGCGACAGCGTCACCGGTGACGCATCCATCGAGGTGATGGGTTTACCTGGTTGGATATTGGATGCCCCCATCACGGAGTTGACTTCGGCGGGGCTCAGCAGCAGAGAACTCAGCCGGTCCTCGGCTATCGGTTTGGGCGGCGGCGAGGGCTTGGGCGGTTGGGTGATCATCCAGACACCAATTCCACCGACGATGAGAACCAGCACGATGGCCACGGCGGCCACGATCGGCCATGGGTTGCGGCCGCGCGGTCCCGGACCCTGCGGGCCCTGATTCCAGGTCGATGGGCCGGCGGGTTGGCCGGGCGGCGGTGCTCCGCCCCAACCGGCTCCCTGGTAGTACGGCGGGCTGGGGGTGGGCTGACTCGCGGGGATGGGGCCGCTCGCCTGCTGCCAGCCGGGCTGGCCGGCCGCCGGGGGCCGGGGTATCGGCCCGGACGGTCCCGCGGGTCCGGACGGCCCCACGCCGCGGGGCGGCCCGGCGACCGCCGAGGGGCCTGAAGGGGGCGAGCCGGCAGCCGGAGCTGCGGCGGCCGGGTAGTAGGGCGGTTGTTGCGGCGTGGGCGCCGGCCGCGGCGGGGTGGCCGCCGGGCCGGGCCGGGCGGGAGGAGCGGCCGCGGTGGCCGGCATGGTCGGGGGAGCGGCGGGGTCGGGAGGGCCGGGCAGGGTTGCTTCCTGGCTGCGGCGCAGGATGTCGGCGGCGTGATCCTGATCGGGGTTACTCAGCGCTTCGTGGGCGGCCAGCGCCAGATCTCCCGCGCTGGCGTAACGGTCCCCGGGCTGTTTGGCCATGCCGCGCGCGATCACCGTGTCGAAGGCCTTGGGGATGCCGGCGCGAACGGTGCTGGGCTGCGGGATGGGATCCATCATGTGCGCGGTGACCAGCATGCTGGCGCTGTCGGCGCGATAGGGCGGGCTCCCGGTCAAGCACTCGTGCAGCACGCACGCCAAAGCATAGATGTCGGCGCGGTAGGTGACTTCGTCGTTGGAAAACCGTTCAGGCGCCATGTATTTCCAGGTTCCCACCGCGGTGCCCAGTTGGGTCAGCTTCTCGTCGGTGGTGGCGCTGGCGATGCCGAAGTCGACCAGGTAGGCAAAATCCTCGCGGGTAACCAGGATGTTTTGCGGTTTCACATCGCGATGCATCACGCCCGCGGCGTGGGCCGCGTCCAGCGCGGAGGCAACCTGGGTGATGATCGCTACCGCGCGTGGCGGGGTCAGGGGGCCAAAGCGCTTGAGTAAATTGTCCAGGTCGGTGCCCTCGATCAGGCGCATCTCCAGGTACATCTGCCCGTCGATTTCGCCGTAGTCGTGGATCGGCACCACGTGGGGTTCCTGCAACCGGCCGGTGATGCGGGCTTCGCGCTTCATGCGTTCCCGAAACACCGGGTCCTTGCTGAAGGTTTCCGACATCAACTTGACCGCGACGGTCCACTCTTTGACGGTGTGCTCGGCCTCGTAGACTTCGCCCATCCCGCCACGGCCCAGCAGCCGCGTCAGGCGGTAGGGCCCGAACGTGGACCCCACTCGCGAGCCCTGCGCGTCGCTCATCGTTGATCCTCCCAATCAACTCGCAATGTCGCGACCCTACCAATTTCCTGGGAACGGCGGCGTCACTCGCAAATCACCAAGGGGGAAGCCGCCGGCGGCGAGCGGCGACCGTTCGACCCGCGCAAGACGGGCAGCGCCGCGCCCGAAATCCCTGGCCTCGGCTGACCGATGGGCTGGCAAGGATCCGTCAAGAATGCGGCAAGCGCTGCGGCACATGCTTTCCCGAACGCCGAACCCCGCCGACCCTGTTGGCGGACCCGCTATTGGAAGGAAAGACGATGCTGTCGCTGCGGTGGGGTGGCCTTGGCGGGCGCGGTTGGTCATACGTTGTCTACAACGTCGGGTATCGGCTGTTGTCGCTGCAACTGTCGTGCGGGTCGCTGGCCGTGTGCGCAGTCCCATTCGTCGTGAAGCACGTCTGAGACAGCCCGGTTTCACCTGCGGGCTTTTCGTTGCGGATCGAGCTGCCTGAGTCGCCAGGCGATCAGGGTCACCAGTACCGCCGCCTGCACCACACACGCGCCGGCCGCGATCAGCCAGCTGCTGACCTCGTAATCCCACAACGGATCCTGGTCGCCGCCCGCAGCGCGGCGCAGGTCGTTGAGGTCGACGGTGGAAGCGGCCATCGCGTAGGCCCAGCGCGACGGCGACAGCCAGGCCAACTGCTCCAGCGGGATCCGGCCCTTGACGCCGAACATTCCGCCGCACAGCACCAGCTGGGCCATCACCACGAGCACCAGCAGCGGCATGCCCCGATCGGCGTTGCCGATCATCGCCGAAATCAGCAGGCCGATCATCATCGACACGACGGTGACCGCGACGACCGCCACGGCCACTTCGACCGTCGGCCAGGGCATGACGATGGACTGGTCGGGCGCGGGTAGAAACGCCGGGCCCAGGAACCCGAGGATCAGGCCCTGCGCGGTGGTCAGCGCGGTGAGGACAACCAGCTTGGAGGCCAGGTAGGCGCCGCCGGACATGCCGATGCCATGTTCGCGGCGATATATTGCCTGCTCCTTGACGATTTCGCGGATCGACGCGGCGCAGCCCATGAGCGCGCCGCCGATGATCAGCAACACCAGCAACTGCGCGGGCTGGGTCGACCGCAGCTCGATCGCCTTGGCCAGCGAGAGCCCGGCCTTGCCGGGCACGGCATGGGCGAACAGGCTCAGCAGCAACGGCAGGACCAGCAGGAACACCGCATACTGACGGTCGGCAGCGATGACTGCCACGTATCGCCGGCACAGGATCGCGAATTGCGCGAACGCGCTTTGCTGTGCGACCGGCTTGGTGGTGCGCGCGGCGGCGGGGTGCGCCGGGCGTTGGGCCGGGTGCGGGGTCAGCGCCGCGCGCAGGGGTGAGGCATTGAACCGGGCCGTCCAGTCGGTGGCTTTGTCCTGCTCGAGAAGGGTGAAAAGGTCGGCGAAGTCTGTGCAGTTGAAGTAGCTCAACGCTTGCTGCGGCGGACCGAAATAGGCCAGACGTCCGCCAGGAGCCAGGATCAGCAACCGGTCGCACATGTTGAGATGGGCGATGTTGTGGGTGACCACCACCACGGAGCGACCATCATCGGCTAGGGAGCGCAGGGTCTGCATGACCGACTTCTCATAGCCGGGATCCAGCCCTGAGGTGGGCTCGTCCAGAAACAGCAGCGACGGTTTGGTCAGCAATTCCAGTGCGACGCTGGTGCGCTTGCGCTGGCCCCCCGACAGGCTGTCGATGCGCTGGTCGGCCTGGGTCGTGAGCCCGAGCTCGGCCAGGACTTCTTCGATGCGCTGTCGGCGCTCCTCAGCGGAGACGTCTTGGGGAAACCTAAGTTGCGCCGCATAATTCAGCGCCCGCCGCACCGTCAGTGGGGTGTGCAGGATGTCGTCTTGGGGAACGAATCCGATGCGGTGTCGCAGCTCCGCGTAGTTGTTGTAGAGGTCGCGTTCGTCGTATCGCACTGTGCCGCTGGTCGCCGGGTGGAATCCGGTTAGGGCGCCCAGCAGCGTGGATTTGCCCGCGCCACTTGGCCCCACCACGGCCAACAGGCTGCGCTGTGGCAGCACGAAGCTCACGTCGGACAGCAACACCCGACCCTTCTTGGTTACCACCCGCAGGTTGGACGCTTCATAGGAGACGTCGCCGATGTCGACGTACTCCACCAACCGGTCACCGGAGAGGTGCATCAGCTGGTGCCCGATGCCGACAATGTCGTTGGGCCCGATCAGCGCGCGGGTAATGCGGTTGCCGTTGACGTAGGTCCCGTTGGCGCTGTGGTTGTCGACCAGCTCCCATTGGTCACCGGAGCGCCGCAACACGGCATGGCGCCGAGACACCAGCAGGTCGTTCAACACCACGTTGTTGTCTGCTCCGCGGCCGATCGTGACGACGAGCTGGTCGATGGCGTGCACCGTGGTCGGCGCCCGGGCGACTGTCGTTCCGTCCAGCGGGTCTGGCGCAGCGGCGACGTTGCGCCCCGGCTGCGCATCGGGTGCCTGGATCGCGGGGTGGAGCTCGATCGCCTGTCCGGAAGACGCGGACCCCAGCAGCACCGTGACGGGCTGGTGGATCGGCACGCGCTGCACCGGCGTGCCGCCGACGAACGATCCGTTGCGGCTGCGGTTGACCAGCACCCATCCCGCCGGCGTCGGCTCGAGGACCGCGTGCAGTCGCGAGACCCGTGGATTGTCCAGGCGGATATCGGCTTCGGCGGCCCGACCGATGGTCCATGCCCGGTTCGGTGTGGCATGCCAGGTGCGTCCGGCGGCCCGGAGCTCCAGGCGGGGCGGATTCGTCGTCGCGTCACCGATCCTGTCGTGCATGCATCGCCTCCGGTGCGTCTACCCAGCTCCGATTGTCGTGGTTGTTCATGAGTGTGAGGACCACCAGTCGTAGAGCTGGTCGAGGTTGGGTCCGGGCGGCTTTGCGGCGACGAGTGCGAATACCAGCGTTCGCTCGTTGCTCCACATCACCTGCGGTTCGGCACCCTTGTAGATGCCGCAGGCGACCTGGCCGAGGACGGTGTTGGGGTCCTGCGTGTGCCACCACGTTCCTGGTGACGCCTTTCCATCGGGGCAGGTGAGGATCGAAAAGGTTCCGATGAACGCGGTGAATGCGTTCTTGAGCGCCGAAAGGTTGGCGTACAGCCCGTAGGCGGCCACGGTAGGCCCGTCGGCATCGGTGTTCTTCTTGCACTTCACCGATGCCACTGCGCCCGGCATCGGCCGCGTCTCCGGCGTGCACGCACCAGTGGGGTAGCCCGACGGCAGCAGGCCCATCAAGCGGGTTTGGGCGTCGGGGCGCCGCGATGTGGTCGACGGTGCGGGGGTGGTTGTGGCCGTGCTGCCGGTTGTGGTTCGCGCCGTGGTGGAGGTGGTTCGTTGTCCGGTTGGTTGCGGGTTGTCATCGTGGGTGGCCGCCCAGATGACGATCGCGACGAGGATGATGACCAGGATTGCTACGGCGACGCCGGAGACAATCGCCCAGGGATTGCGAGCACGCGGCGGCCGCTGTGGGACACCCGGATTCCATGCCGGCGTACCGCCAAGCTGTTGCGGCGCCAGCGCGCGTGGCGCCGCGCCGGGGGACATGCCGCCATCCCAGGGCGGGGGCGCAACGGGGGAGTGTGCCGGGGCAGCGGGATGCGCGCCGGGGGACCAGGCCGGCTGGCCGATGGCACCCGACGGCGGGTGGGTCGGCCCTGAGGGCCCCGACCTGGGGATCGGTTCGCAGCTGTAGGCGGGCATTGGGCCAGAGCTGTGCTGGGGGTTGGCCGGCCCGGAACGGGGCTCCCGCCGGTGTTCGAGGGTAGGTTGCTCGACGACCTGGCCCGGCAGGGTGGATTGCTGGCTGCGCCGCAATATGGTCTCTGCCTGGTTCTGATCGGGGGTGCTGAGCGCCTGGTGGGCGGCGCGGGCCAGGTCCCCGGCGCTGGCGTAGCGGTCTGCGGGTTTCTTGGCCATGCCCCGCGCGATCACCGCATCGAAGGCCTTGGGGATTTCCGGGTGGACCGCGCTGGGCTTGGGGATGGGCTCCATCATGTGGGCGCTGATCAACAACCCGGCGTTGTTGGACTGGTAGGGCGCAGACCCGGTCAGGGATTCGTGCAACACGCATGCCAGCGCGTAGATGTCGGCGTGGTGGGTGACCCTGTCATTGGTAAACCGTTCGGGGGCCATGTATTTCCAGGTGCCTACCGCGGTGCCCATCTGGGTGAGTTTCTCGTCGGTGGCCGCGTTGGCGATGCCGAAGTCGACCAGATAGGCGAAATCGTCGCGGGTGATCAGGATGTTGGGCGGTTTGACATCGCGGTGCATCACCTCGTCGGCATGCGCGGCGTCCAGTGCCGAGGCGATCTGGGTGATGATCGCTACCGCGCGTGGCGGGGTCAGGGGGCCGAAGCGCTTGAGCAAACTGTCCAGGTTGGTGCCCTCGATCAGGCGCATCTCCAGGAACATCTGCCCATCGATTTCGCCGTAGTCGTGGATCGGCACCACGTGGGGTTCCTGCAACCGGCCGGTGATGCGGGCTTCGCGCTTCATGCGCTCCCGAAACACCGGATCGCTGCTGAAGGTTTCCGACATCAACTTGACCGCGACGGCCCACCCTTTAACGGTGTGCTCGGCCTCGTAGACCTGACCCATCCCGCCACGGCCCAGAGGGCGGATGAGGCGGTAGGGGCCGAACATCGACCCTGCGCGCGCACTGGGCGCCTCGCTCATCGTTGACCCTCCAAACCAACCGCGACCCAGCCGACACTATCAACGTTGGACCCAGGAAACGGGTGTCAGGATTGTGTCGGGTCGCGGTGGCTACTCGGTCGGGGCAACCATGCGGGCTCGAGTTCGCCGTGCTCGGGTCAGCGAGCGGGCCCGCACCCGTTGCGGCGGTCAACCTCGTTGGTCAGGCGAAACCACATTGCTCGCTGGCGCTGTCGTGGGCGGAGCGGTCGTCGCCGTAGCGGGTCGCGAACACCTCAGCCTCCGCGGCGGCCGCTTCCTCCGGCGATGGCAAGCTCCACGTGTTGCCAACGAAGTCCTGCAACTGTTGGACGCGTTGTTGATCTCCGTCCGCGGCGTGCGTGAGCTTGTTGAGGATGAAGGCATATTGCGCCGCCTGCGCCTTCTGGCGAGCCAAGTCTGCCAGCACCAGGATCTCGGAGGCGAGCTGCGACTCGCTCATCCGTGCCACCTTCTTCGACAGCTCTATATCTTCGGTCCGGCCGTCCATCAACGCCGAAACCGCTACGCTTCCTTGAGGATTCGTTACGGTGAATACCGCGATCTCGTCTTCTTCCGGTTGCTCCTGTGGTGCGGGGGAGTCATCCGCGCTGGCTTCGCTGTCCTGGGCCCCTGCCCCGGCGAAGCCGACAATCGGATCGGCTGTCCACCGCTGCTTTCCATCTGGGTCCCAGAGATCTACGGCATCGAAATCATCGCTGTCGAAGTCGTTTCCGGGCAAGTTCACCACCGCGTCCCTTCTGACCTTGGTGTCGAGCATGGCGAAGTTGGCTTCGCGCGCACGCGTCGGCCAAATCGAAAAGCTGCCCGGTGCGTACGCCGCAGCGCGACGCACGCACCGAAGCTGTTCAGCTGAATAACGATCCGAGCGCCTTGCTCCACGTTTCGTCGGCCTCGGTGTATACGCGTGCCGCCGTGCGCAAATTCTTGGCGAGGTCGATACCGGCGTTATTGAGCGAGGAGCCAAGGGCGGAACGGGTACTTTCATACATCTTCAACGTGGTGTTGAACTGCGAGCAGTACGAACCGTGAGTGACCGTCACCGATTCGCTTAGCCCAGAGGTGACTTCGGTCCCGGAGGTGGCGCTGGCCGCCGCATTGTCGTGGTGCGACGCCAGCACACCGAGGAGCTCGGGCTGCACTTTCAGGTTCTCCGTCATTGGTGGTATCCCTTCCGTCTAGCGTTGCTTTGCGCGGTCGATGCGGCTGGTCAGATGGGACTAGCCGGCGCGTCGCTCCGCGATCCGCGCAGCGGCACCCACCCCAACTTCAACTGGCGCGCGTTCGGCATCTTCGGTGCCCGCCGCGGCGCCTTCCGAGTACTTCTTGCTGGTCGCGCCTTTCGATCCGGCCGCCGCGGGATGCATCCCGCCCATGCCCTGGCCCCCCTGCGCGGAAGCCGCTTGCGCATGTTCGCCGACCGGTTCGCTGGAGACTCGGGTTGGGCCCTCGCTGGTCAGACGCGGATCCTGGCGTGTCGCGGCCGAACGCAGCTGGGCCACGTTGGGCATGGAGCCGAAGCCGGACCCGCCGCCAAGGCCGAGCCCTCCGGGCAAGCCGGCCGAGCTGACCAGGCTGGCTGAATCCGCCGCGCCGACCGACCCGGCCGAACCGGCTGCCCCGGCTGAGCTGAAGAAGCTGGTCAATTGGGACAAGCCGCCGCCCATACCGCTCAAGCCGGGGATGCCGCCAAAGAAGGACTGCAGTTTTGATCCCCATTGCGACAGCAGTGAGGAAGCCCAGGAGACGAGCTTGTTCAGCAGGTCCTTGAGGAATTCGAACGGGTGGGTCAAGAATTCCCACACCTCTTCGAGGATGCCTTTGATGATGTCGACCACGTCCGAAACGACGTCCGCCACGGCCTCCGCTAACAACTTGGCGAGTTGGGCCAGCAGGCTGACCAACTTCATCGAGTTGATCAGGGTTTTCACGACCAGATAGGCAAGCGCTCCGCCGACGACGGCCATCGCCGTCGCGCACACCGGTGCCTGGAACGCGGCCGACATGGCCCACCCGACAATCGGGATGTAGGTCAGGTCCACGGCGACCGGACGGACGAACTCGAGGCCCTTCTTCGCGTCCTCGAGGATCTCGCGCGTTGTCTTGACCGCGCTGGCCTGATCGGCGATCAGCTTCTGAAGCTCACGATCCAGCTCCGCCAGCTCTTTGAAGAAATTGACGTGCTTGCGGTTCTTGCCGGAGTAGTGATCGGCGGCCGAACCCAGCCAACCATCGCCGGGAAACGCCGACCCTAGGTCATCTAGGGCCTTGCCAAAGAACGACAGTGCGGAGTCGATGATGCCGCCGTCTTCGGGCAATCCAATCCCAAGGAGGGCGTGCAAACCGTTGATCGCGCTAATCGTGGGATCGATGATGAAGGCTCTGCTCATGGCTACTACCTGCCCAACGGTTGTCGATTCCGCGCACACCGCATGCGCGGATTGAATTACAGGCTTGGCCTTTCTTAGTAATCCTGATTCCGGCAGATGTCAACGATTTTTTTGTTGACGATCCTGAAGCTGGCATCGTCCTCGGCTTGGTGATCAACTCGATGGGCTTCGGTTGCCAGGTGCCTTGCTGTGACTTCGCTGAGTGTCGTGTCGGATTTGCTGGACCCGGGCGCTGGCAACCGCTCCGCGGGGCATTGGCGGGCGTATCGGAATCGGTATCCGCCTCGAGGCGATACATCAGCTATGGCCGTCGCGCGCGCGAGATATGTTGCTATAGAGTTGATTTAGGCGCTGGTGGGGCCGCTTCTCGCGGCGGCTTCACGGCCAGCGTGCGTTCGTGGGGCCGGCGCAGCGGCCTGGGGAAGCGTCCTCGGCCGAGCCGCCTCGGCGTCACGCTAGCGGCCGGTGGCGGAGTTGCGCTGTACGACCGTCCCAGTTACCCGGGCGTCGCGTGCGCTGGGCGACTCGGCCGATGCCGGAATGGTCCGCAATACCTTTGTGGATGGGGAAAGTGTCCGCGGCTGACGTCCGTCTCGGTATTTGGGTCGACAGAGTTTCGCGGCACACTATTAATGGCATCGAACTATTAACGATTATCGATCTCTGGTGTATAAATGTCGCGAATTCTCGCGGCGAATACCATTGCGAATTGCTGCAGCTGTGGTTCGCGTTTAGCGGGTTCCGCGAGCAACCGGAAACTCGAAAGGCTTTGGAGTGTACGTGCCGAGGTGCCCGATATCCGTGGCGGTTTGCCACCAAGCCATTGCGGCAGTTCTGCATGGTGGGACGGGTTTGCGACGTGCTGGGCTGCAATGGAGTCCCGGCCTTGCGGGCCTCGCGCGAGGCCTGGGTTTCACCCAGGTGCAGTTACCGTCGCTGCTGGCCAGAAGATCAGCGATCAAGATCACATTAGGCGGTGCGGCGTGACTCGCAGGCAAATGTTGCCATGGGACACAGATCCTGAGAGCTGCTAGCGATGTATGTGTGAATGATATGAATGCAGCAAACCCATCCGGGCTGTCGCCGCTGCGCCGCGTCGTCGTGCCGAAAAGGGTTGGGGTGCAGCTTTGCTCCGTGCCGGCCGTGGCTCGCTGGCGGGTGAGTTCGCGGCCTCTGCGGGCTACCCGGTGCCCAAACGATGCCGGGGGCGTGCCGGACATGCCGGCCAGACGGGCGGGTGGCCGGAGGAGTCCGTTGCCATACTGTGGGTTGCATTACCCAATGTGGTCGACAGGGCCGATTGCGGGCGACATCGTCGGCGTTGCACCGGGTGCTAGGCGCGCCCTCGAGTTGGGCCGTCACATCGCACCCGCACCGCGCCGCCAGCCGTGCTCCGTGCGCCGTGTCCCGTCCCCCCTCGGGGCCTGCCGAGTAACAGTCGGCACAGACGGATAGGGAAGCCATGAAGATTCACCGCCTCGACCACCTAGTGCTCACGGTTGCCGACATCGACGCCACCATCAGGTTTTACACGCGGGTGCTCGGCATGGAGCAGGAAACGTTTGGCGGCGGGCGTAGAGCGCTGCGATTTGGCTGGTCGAAGATCAACCTGCACCAGCGGGGCGCCGAGTTCGAGCCGAAAGCCCAGCGTCCCACCCCCGGAAGCGCCGATCTCTGTCTGATCGTGGAGGATCCGATGGACGCGGTCGCGGCGCAACTGCACGCGGCGGGAGTGCCGATCGTGGACGGGCCGGTGCAGCGAACCGGCGCCTGTGGGCCGATCATCAGTGTGTATGTGCGCGACCCCGACAATAACCTCGTCGAACTGTCGAACTACCTGGACGCTGATGGCGGGCCGGACCAACGGCTCACTGGCGTTTGACGATTCGTCCGTGGACATCCGTGGACATCAGTGGACATCGTCGGTCGGTTTGTCCGTGTGGCGCCGGCCGGTGAGGCATTACCGGGCCGCGGAGGCCAGCATGACTACCCCGAGGGCGCCGACGACGACGTTACCCACCAGGATGGTCAGGCGCCGGGTGCGCGCGGTGCTACCAGCGCCAACGACCGCACCGATCCAGACCAGCAACAACTGCCACAGCAGTGACGCCAGCCCGACGCCGGCGACAACGGCGATCGCCGCGCCGCCCCCCAGCGACTGTTCCAGCGTGGCGGCTATCGCGGTGAAATAGACCAACGTCACGGGGTTGATCGCGGTCAGGCCAAAAAAGAACGCGAATCGATTGCCAGAGCGCGGTGATTGCCAGTGCTGAGCCGCCGGCTCGCAACGCCGCAACCCCCGCGCGATTCCCGCCGCGGCCACCACAACCAGCAGGAGTGCGCCGATGACTTCGGGCCAGGAGCCCAAGCCTTCGACCGCCGGCCCCGCAAAACGTCCGACCAGCATCGCTGCGGCGCAATACGTCACATCGACACACGACACCGCGGCCGCCGCCACCGCGGCGCGACGAACTCCTCGCTCGACTCCCTCTCGTAGCAGCAGCACGCCAATCGCGCCTAACGGCACCGCGACGCCAAGCCCGGCGGCCAGTCCGACTCCGAACGCCGAGGCGATCCCCGCAACAGCTGACATGGCTACCCACTATCGCGCCGAGTCCAACCTTGCGATGACAAATGTCTCAGCTCAGCCAGTAAATTCTCAGTATGGACGACATTGACAGTGAAATTGTCGAGATCCTGGGCCGGGATGGCAGAGCATCTTTCAGTGCCATGGGGCGCGTCATCGGACTGAGCACGAACGCCGTCGGGGCAAGAGTCCGACGGCTAGAGACCACCGGCGTCATCCTCGGCTACCGGGCAGTGCTCGCCGCAGAAAAGGCTCCGAGCGGAGGAATCGAGGCATTCGTCGACGTGCGTCTTCGATCAGAACAGGACGGCGACCAGTTTCTGGCATGGGCGGCCAAGGACCCCACCATCAGCGACGCTGTCCACGTAACCGGGCCTTATGACTACCTCCTGCACATCCGGGTTCGCGACACCGCCGACCTAGATCGCCTCCTGCGCAGGCTGAAAGCCGCCGCAGGGGTGGCCCAAACCCAAACACGCATCGCACTGCGATAACAGCACTGAACCCAAACCCATTGCGGGAGCGGACTGTGTCACCGTTTCCATCCGGCAGCTAGGGTATGGCTCGAAGAGCGGTCCGGTCCGGGCAGATGCGCTGTCGGGCAGTTACTTTGGTCACAATGACCGCGCATGGTTGACCCTCGCTGCGCAGCGATGTGGCGCTGTAGGGCGGGGACTCGTGAAGGGATTCGACGATTGAGATCGGCAATTTTGGGTGCGGTCGCGGCGGTTGCCGTGCTGGGAGGCGCTTGCTGCGTGGCAGGGGCGGCGCCGTCCACTGCGGCCTCTGGGCCGATGATCATCGCCCATCGCGCGGGCGCGGCCGACTTCCCGGAAAACACCCTGCTAGCGATAACGAACGCGGTTTCATCCGGTGTCGACGGTGTGTGGCTGACCGTGCAGGCCAGCGAGGATGAGGTGGCGGTGTTGTACCGGCCGAGTGATCTGGCGACGTTGACCGACGGAGCGGGACCAGTGAATTCCAAGACCGCCGGGCAGTTACAGCAGCTCAACGCGGGCTGGAATTTCACCGAGCCGGGCGTCGACGGCTATCCCTACCGGCAGCGGCCTACGCCCATACCCACGCTCGAACAGGCAATCTCCGCGGTCCCGCCAGACATCGCGCTGTTTCTGGATCTCAAGCAGACTCCCGCACAGCCGGTGGTATCGGCGGTCGCGCGGGTGCTGAACCAGACCGGCGCGGCAGAACGGGCGACCGTCTACTCCACCGATGCGACCATCACCGAGGCAGCGGCTCACCAGCATCTGCGAGTTGCCGAAAGCCGTGACATCACCCGCCAGCGACTTCTCGCCATGGCGCTGAACCATCACTGTGACCCAGCGCCGGATCCTGGCAAGTGGGCCGGCTTTGAGTTGCACCGGAGCATCACGATCACCGAAGAATTCACGTTGGGCGTTGGGACCTCAAAGGTGGACGCGCAGCTATGGGACCCGGCCGCCGTCGAGTGCTTCAAGTCGGGATCCCCAATGAACGTCATGGGCTTCGCCGTCAAGACTGCCGACGACTACCAGCTCGCCAAGAAGGTCGGACTCGACGCCGTGCTGGTCGACTCGCCTCGGGAAGCCCAACACTGGGCGCGATGAACAACGGGCCGCTGATGACGCCCGGCGGCGGTTAGATTCCGCCGCGGGCTATCAGTTGTCTGGCGATCACGTTGCGCTGGATTTCGTTGGTGCCTTCGCCGACGATCATCAGGGGTGCGTCGCGGAAGTAGCGTTCGACGTCGTATTCGGTGGAATAGCCATAGCCGCCGTGGATTCGGACGGCGTTGAGCGCGATTTCCATGGCGGTTTCGGAGGCGAAGAGTTTGGCCATGCCGGCCTCCATGTCGCATCGCTGGCCGCTGTCGTAGCGTTGGGCGGCGTAGTGGGTGAGTTGGCGGGCGGCGGTGAGTTTGGTTGCCATGTCGGCCAAGTAGTTTCCGATGGCTTGGTGTTTCCAGATCGGTTGGCCGAAGCTGTGCCGTTGCTGGGCGTAGGCCAGGGCGTCGTCGAGTGCTGCGCTGGCCACGCCCAGGGCGCGGGCGGCGACCTGGATGCGGCCGGTTTCGAGTCCTTTCATCATTTGTGAAAACCCTTGACCTGGTTGGCCTCCCAATATCGCAGAGGTCGGTGCCCGGTAGTTGTCGAAGGACAGTTCGCAGGCTTCCACGCCCTTGTATCCCAGTTTGGGCAGGTCAGCTGAGATGTTCAGGCCGGGGCCCGGTTCGACGAGCACGATCGAGATGCCGTGGTGGCGGGGTGCGGCGTGGGGATCGGTCTTGCACAGCAGGGCGATCAGCCCGCTGCGGCGGGCGTTGCTGATCCAGGTCTTGGCGCCGGTGATCAGCAGCTGGTCGGGTCCGTCAGCCATCGCGGTGGTGGACATGTTCTGGAGGTCTGAACCGCCGCCGGGTTCGGTCAGGGCCATGGTGGCGCGCAGTTCGCCGGTGGCCATGGCTGGTAGGTAGGTGGACTTTTGTTCGTCGGTGCCAAAGAGCATCAGCAGCTTGGCCACCACGGTGTGTCCGCCCATGGCGCCGGCCAGGCTCATCCATCCGCGGGCCAGCTCCTGGGTGACCTGGACGTAGCACGGCATCGACACCGGCGATCCGCCGTAGGCTTCCCCGATGGCCAGCCCGTAGATGCCGATGCGCTTCATCTGTTCGATCCAGGCCTGCGGGTAGGTGTTGGCGTGTTCGACCTCGCGCACGCTGGGCTTCACGTCGCGGTCGATGAAGGCCCGCACGGTAGCCACCAGCATGGCCTCGTCCTCATCAAGCTGGCTGTCCGGGCTGTCGTTGTTCATCATCGGTGCAAGGTTCCCTTCTAGATGAGGTGCATGTGTTGTGCGCACTCGGCTAGCCACGGTCGGTAGTCGGGATGCGCGAGCCCGATCAGCGCCTCGGCGCGGGCGGAACTCGACAGGCCCTTCAGATTGACGGTTCCGAACTCGGTAGCCACATAGTGTGTTTCGTTGCGCGGCGTGGTTACAGGTCCGGAAAGTCGCGGAACGATCTTGCTGATCGTCCCGCCGCGGGTGGTCGATGCGAATGCGATGATCGACTTGCCCCCGCGCGAGGCATAGGCACCACGCACGAAGTCCAGTTGACCGCCCGCGCCGGTGAACTGGTGCCCATTGACATGCTCGGAGTTGCACGCGCCGGTTAGGTCCATCTCGATCGTCGAGTTCACCGAGACAACGTTGTCGTTGCGGGCGATCACCGCAGGATCGTTGACATAGTCGACGGGGTAGCTCTCCAACTTGGGGTTGTTGTCCATGAATTCGTAGGTCTTGCGATCGCCGAGCGCGAAAGTGAAGACGGCTGCTCCCCGATTGATCGCTTTGTGTCGCCCGGTGACAACTCCTCGGCGCACCAGGTCGGCCAGCGCAGGGGTGAATACCTCGGAGTGGATACCAAGATCGTTACGGTCTCTTAGCTGTTCGCATACCGCTTGAGGCAGTCCACCCACGCCGATCTGCAGGCAGGCTTGCTCGGGCACTAGCGCGGCGACATGGGTTGCGATGACCCGATCGAGCTCGCTGATGGGGCGTTGCGGCAGCTCGGGTAAGGGGGCGTCGTTTTCGACGATGGCGTCGACCTCATCGACGTGCAGCATCGAGTGTCCGAAGACTCGTGGCATGTTGGGGTTCACCTCGACGATGAGGTGGCGGGCCTGCCGGGCCACCGAACTGGTGTAGTCGTTGTTGGTTCCGAACGTGAAGTAGCCTTGCTCATCCATCGGGGAGACCGTCACGATAGTTGTATCGACAGAGATGGTTTCGGTGAATAGCCGTACCGCATCGCTGAACGAATTCGGAATGAAATGCACAACTTTGCGTCCGTCGTGTTCGCCGTGGGCGATCAAGTCTCGCTCGGCGGCTTGCAGGAACATCGAGTTGGGCAGGAGCCGCCCCATCAATTTGTAACGCAGTACGGTATCGGCCATCGGCCGCTCGGCGTGGTAGTAGAAGAGCCGGACGCGATCGATCTCGCGGCGTTCGGCGCGGGCCGCGAGAGCCTGGAGCAGCGCGGGTGGCTGGCAGGCGGCTTGGCCGATTGCCACCGCCGATCCAGAGGTGACCGCCAGTATGGCGGTGTCGGGATCGGTTAGCTTGGCACGGTATAGGGCGGCGTGGTCCTTGACTGCTACGCAATTTTCCATCAGTAATTCGCCTCACCCGCGGGTGAACCGGCACGTTTGTAGATCAGCATGGTGCGTTCAAAGGTCATCACGACGACTCCGTCCTGGTTGGTCCCTTGGGTTTGAACCGACACAATGCCTTGGCTCGGACGACTTTTCGACTCGCGTTTGGCGAGCACGGTGGAGCTGGCGTAAAGCGTGTCGCCTGCGAAAACGGGGTGGCAGGCGCGAACGTTGTCCCACCCCAGATTGGCAACCACCTTGGCGCTGACGGTCCGAACACTCATCCCCGTCAGCATCGCGATGGTCAACGTGGAATCGACAAGCATCTTCTGCCACTCGGTAGCTGCCGCATAGCGTGCATCGAAATGCACGGGCTGGGTATTCATGGTCAGCAGGGTCATCCAGATGTTGTCGGTGTCGGTGATCGTTCGGCCTGGTCGATGCTCGAAAGTGTCGCCGACGACGAAATCTTCGTAGTACAAGCCCGCGGTTTCCCGGTACACGCCGGGTGCGACTTCCCGATAGGCCGAAATCAGCTCATGCATGGTTCCTCCTCGTTCACACCCTGAGCTCTGGCAAGGATGCCGCGCGCGCGGCGGGCCATCGCCTCGTCCACCATTCGACCGCCAACGGACCCGGCGCCTGCCTGAGCAGACTTCAATACCTCACGTGCCCAATTGATTTCGGATTGACCGGGAAGAAATCCGGAATTGATGAGCGCTACGTGATCGGGATGGATTGCCGCCTTCCCGGCGAATCCTTCTGCGACGGCCTCGCGGACGGCCTGGCGCAGTCCGGGTGTGTCGTCGATGTCGAAGAACGGGGCATCGATGACCGGTATCTTTGCGGCGGCGGCGTAGCTGAGGATGGTGCTGCGAGCATGTCGCACAACGGCGGCGGACGGTTCTGCGCCTAGGTCGGCTGCCATGTCGGCGCTGCCGAAGATGACTGCGTCGACCAGGCGCGGGTCGAGCGCGCAGTCCGGATTTGCCGCCACAACAGCGCTTTCGGCGGTCGCGATGAGTCGAGTTGTCTTCTGTGACTGCCGAAGCAGGCGTTTGACCAGGCCGATCTCGGCCGCGGACTGCACCTTTGGGAGCATCAGAAAATCTGGGTCGGCCGCAGAGTCGAGCAACGCGGTGAGGTCCCGCCAGCCATCCAGGGTATCGGGGGCATTGACCCGGATGGCCGCCATCGTCTTCGCCGGCGTTGTGGTGCAAAGAAAATTCAGCGCGTCCCGGCGAGCCTGCGCCTTGTCGCGGGGGGCCACCGAGTCCTCGAGATCGAGGATGAGTGCCTCGGCATGCACCGCTGCCGCGGTCGGGTAGTGCTGGGTATTGGTTGCCGGTGTGAACAACAAACTGCGCGGAATGGGTTTCATCTTGTGGTCTCCTCGGGGTCTACGAACACGCTAGGAACCAACCAGGTTTGCGTCTAGCACAAGGTTTCGAAGAACTGTTCAGTTTTGCGCAAGTATCCTGGGCCGGTGGAGCTCTATCAATTGCGCTACTTTCAGGCCGTTGCGGAATGCGGCACGCTTCGGGGCGCCTCCGAGCAGCTCTTGGTGTCGCAGTCTGCGGTGAGTCGTGCCATCACGCTGCTCGAGGCTGAGATCGGCGTGCAACTGTTCACCCGGCGAGGCCGCACCAACGAGCTCAATCGATATGGACAGGCTCTACTGGTGGGCAGCCGGCTGGCCCAACGCAGCGTCTCTTCGGCAATCGACAACGTGCGTGAGCTCGCCGGTGTCAGCGGCGGGACGGTAGCACTGGGCTTTCTTCACTCCCTGGGGATGCAGACGGTGCCGCACCTGATTCGCCTGCATCACAGCCGGTTTCCGCAGGCGCGGTTCGAACTGCATCAACGTTCCGGTCAAGGTGTGCTCAGCGACCTGGTCAGCGGTGTTACCGATGTGAGCTTGAGTTTTCCGGCCGCCTTCGAAGGCTACGGCGAGATAGCGTGGCAGACGCTATTCACTCAGCAACTTTATGCGGTGGTCAGCACCGATCATCCACTCGCCGGTCGCCGGCTGATCAGATTTCCCGAACTGGCCGCCTATCCGTTCGTGGTGCTCGACCGTGACCACACTTTGCGTCGCATCGTTGATGCGGCGTGCGCCCGCCACGGCATAGATCCGACCCTGGCGTTCGAAGGGACCGACGTCGGGACGCTGCGTGGCTTGATCGGAGCGAATCTCGGGGTCGGGGTGCTGCCGCAGGCGACGGCAAGGCCCACTGACATCGTCGAAATCGCGATTGATGATGCGCAACTGGTCAGGCCCATCGCGATCGGGTGGATCGCGGACAGATGTCTGCCTTCGTCGGCGGTCGCATTCCGCGAGACAGCCCTTGGCTGCTACGGTCACCGGGTTTCTGCGGCGGGAGATTAGGTCGAAGATCCGCGGGGTTCTCGATGCATTGACCCCTGCCGAGCCGGCACTGACTCTCGCCGAAATCCATTCTCGCACCGGCTTTCCCGCGTCTACCGTGCACCGACTGGCGGCGAACCTGGCAGACCTGCCGGAGCGGTTTCTCGTTTACCGCCGGTAAGCGTGACGAAGGTGCCGCCGGACTGTCCGCGCCGGTGTTCGATGATCAGCGGACCCAGCTTCCGGCTGCCCCGCAGCGGGCCCAAGGGTTGCTCGCCGACGTGCTAAGCGCCGTGGCGCAAGCCACGAGGATGCTCGGCGGTCGCCTGCCCCACTAGTGGGCCACGGCCGTCTGTTCCGGAACGCCACCCGGTGACCGCAGCGCCGATCGGCGCACCGGCGAGGCGTGGTTCACCCGTACTTCGCCCACCAGGTGTGGAGTTCGTCGAGGGTGGCCGGGTCTCCGAAGGCGTCGCTGAGCATCAGCTTGTCGTCGTTGCTCCAGATCACGTTCGGGTGGTTCTTGTAGGTCCCGCAGGCGATCATTCCGGCCGTCACGTCCGGTGTCCGGTCATAGTGCCACCCGTCGGGAGACGGGCCCTCGCCCGGACAATTGGCCAGATCCACCGCGGCAATGTCGTCGTTGAAGGCCTGCTTGAGTGCTTCCAGACTCGGGAACAGCCCATACACAGCGCGACTTGGTCCGCCATCGTTGGTGTTCTGCCCACAGTTGTACATCGCCACCGCCCCCGTCCAAACGCTGTTGGGTTTGGGCGTGGTTGCGGTGCAGACACCACTGGCGTAGCCCGACGGCAGGTAACTCAGCAACCGGGCCTGAGGGTCACCGGCCGGGGTGGTCGTCGTCTCGGGGCTGGTGGTCTCCGGTTTGGGGGAAGTAGTGGTGGTGCTGCCCGTAGTGCCGGGGCCCGCTTTGGGGGTGGAGTCGGAATTGGTCACCAGCCAGACGCCGATCCCGCCAACGATGAGGACAAACACCAGTGCGGCAACGCCGGCAACGATCGGCCAGGGATTGCGTTTGGGTGGCGGCTGGTTCCACGGCGTCGGCCCGACGGGTTGTTGCGGTGGCGTGCCTGGCGGCGTGCTTGCCCAGCTGCCGCTTTGGTAGTACTGCGGGACTTGGGCCGGTTGGTGTGCGGCCGGGATGGGACCGCTCGCGGGCGCCCACCCGGGCTGCCCGGTCGGTGCGGACTGCGGCAACGGCCCCGAACTGGCCGGATCGGCATACGGCATGGCCGGTGGCGGGGTGACGGCGGGCATGGTCGGCGGTTGGGGGGTGATCGCGGCGGTGCCGGGCAGCGTGGATTCCCGACTGCGCCGCAGGATGTCGGCCGCGTGGTCCTGATCGGGGTTGCTGAGTGCGTCATGGGCGGCGCGGGCCAGATCCCCGGCGCTCGCATAGCGTTCCTCGGGCTTTTTTGCCATGCCGCGGGCGATTACCGCGTCGAAGGCCTTGGGGATCCCCGAGCGCACCGTGCTTACTTGCGGGACAGGATCCATCAAGTGGGCGGTGACCAGCGTGCCTGCGCTGTCCGACCGGTAGGGCGGGGATCCGGTAAGGCACTCGAACAGCACACATGCCAGCGCATAGATGTCGGCGCGGTAGGTGACCTCTTCGTTGGCGAACCGCTCGGGCGCCATGTATTTCCAGGTGCCCACCGCGGTGCCCAACTGGGTCAGTTTCTCGTCGCCGGTGGCGCTGGCGATCCCGAAGTCGACCAGGTAGGCGAAATCGTCGCGGGTGATCAGGATGTTGGGCGGTTTGACATCGCGGTGCATGACCCCGTCGGCGTGCGCGGCGTCCAGCGCCGAGGCGATCTGGGTGATGATGGCCACCGCACGTGGCGGGGTCAGGGGGCCGAAGCGCTTGAGGATGCTGTCCAGGTCGGTGCCCTCGATCAGGCGCATCTCCAGGAACATCTGCCCGTCGATTTCGCCGTAGTCGTGGATCGGCACCACGTGGGGTTCCTGCAAACGTCCGGCGATGCGCGCTTCGCGCTTCATCCGCTCGCGAAACACCGGGTCTTTGCTGAATTCGGTGGTCATCAGCTTGACCGCCACTGTCCACTCTTTGACGGTGTGCTCGGCCTCGTAGACCTCGCCCATGCCGCCCCGGCCGAGGAGCCGTTTGAGGTGGTAAGGGCCGAACATCGACCCCACACGCGAGTCTGGCGCCTCGCCCATCGCTGACCTCCTCAACCCAACCCGAATCCTGCCGACTTTATCAACAGGCCCGACGTGTCGTCCCGAGTCCAATCACCGGCCCAGCAACCATTGACGGTAAGCCCTCGCTAGTCGGCTCGCATGAAAACGGCCACATCGCCCGGGTTCGCGGGTGCCGACCGGACGCGGTCAAAAGGTGGGACGGCGTCAGTGGGGCAGCCGGGCTGGTGCGGCCGGCCGGAACGGCTGCGGAGACGGAGGTAGCTTTGGCCAAAAGCCTTGTCGCGATCTCGGATTGCGTCGCAGGCTAGCCCGTCGGGCAAGCGTTGCGCGCCGAAAAGCATTGCTAAACAAACCGGTTGGATGAGCTGGCTCACCGGGGGTTTCGTGCGGTGAGCTGGAAGGTGAATTCGTGGTCGCAGATACGGATGTGGTCGCCATCGTTGAGCGTGACGGCGCCGCGGATCCGCTGGTGCTGTACATGCACTCCGTTGGATGACCGTAGGTCGTTGATGATGTAGTTGGTTCCGGTGTCGATGATGACGGCGTGGTGGCGGCTGACGTTCGCGCTGTCCAGGACGATGTCGTTGTCGCTGAGCCGCCCGATTCGGGTTGCCGCGGTCCGAATCGGGTAGTCGTGACCCGACGCGATGGTGTGCAAGTAGGCGACGGCCTGCTGGCCCGACACCATTGTGCGCTGGTCGAGCACCGTGACGGTGCCAACGGCGGTGGACTTGGCGTTCATCTTGGCGTCGAGTGGTTCCTGACGCAGGATTCGTTCATTGAGGGCCCGCAGGGTCGGGCCGGGATCGATGCCGAGGTCTTCGGCGAGGGTCGTCTTTACCCGGCGATAGGCACCTAGCGCGTCGGATTGGCGATCGGTGAGGTAGTAGGCGGTGATCAACTGCGTCCACAGCGGCTCGCGGTAGGGATGCTCGGCGGTCAGCGCTTCAAGTTCGGTGATCACCGCGGCCGCCCGGCCGCAGGCGATTTCGGCTTCCGCCTTCGCGGTATGGGCAAGGATCTTATCCTCGACCAGTGCGGTGGCGAACGCGTCGACGAACTGAAAGTCTCGCAGGTCGTCGAGTACGGGTCCACGCCATTGGGCCAACGCCCTCGACAAGTGCCCGCTGGCCTGCTCGAATTTGCCGGCCGCGGCCGCATGCACGCCGGCGGTCTTCTCGGCGATGAACCTCCCCAGATCGCACGTGCTATCCGGGATGCTGAGCCGGTAGCCCGGCGGGGCGGCGGCCAGCATGGCCCGTGGATCGACCCCGGCGCCACTGAGAAGCTTGCGCAGATTGGACACGTAGGAGTGAATGCTGGCCCGCGCCCCCGCCGGCGGCCACTCCTCCCACAGGGCGGTGATCAGTGAGTCGACCCCGACCGGCCGGTTGCGGTTGATCACCAGCATGGCCAGAACCGCGCGCTGCTTGGGTGTGCCCAGCGGCACCAGCTCGCCGTCGATAGTCATCTCCAACGGTCCGAGCAGACCGAATTCGAGACGTTTGTCCACCATTGCGCTACCAGCCATTCCGGGTCCTCCGCGGCTTCACTCGCGTTCGCATCCCTAGCAGTCGGGTGTCATTACTGGTTTGTCGTTACTGGTTATTGTGGTACCAAGTTCGCCGATGCGGTGAGAACCGGGGATCCCGGCACGTCGGCGAGGTGTCGGGGCCGTCCGGCATCGGTGTCGGCCGTTGGTTCTGGCCGCAGATGGTTACCACGATGGCCGTTGAAATGCCCGCGCTGCCAAGACGATCACTGGTGTTGCATGCGAATTGTCTTGGTGTGCTTGCGAACATGCCAGTGCGGGCGGCCGGTCCGGTGCGTGTGCACCGGGCGGGCCGCCCGCGGTGGTGATCGATGGTCAATTGCTGGCTTGGGTGGTCACGGCCATGAAGTCTTGGCTGGTGGCCCATGCCTGCATGAACAGGGCCATCGGGACCTGCTCGTCGCGCCCCTCGTCGCTGCCGCTGTCGTTGAGGTGCACGACCCCGTTGGCGGTGTCGACACCGGTCACGACCACCGCGTGGTCAGAAACCGGGTTGCCGGCCTCGTCCTTGTTGTCGATGGTCACGCCCCAGATCATTTCGGCGTTGACACTGACGATCACCGCGCGACCGTTGCCCAGGTGGTGCTCGAGGGCCTCCATGCCGGTGAGGACTCCGTTGCTCGGGGCGTTGTCCAGGTCGGTAAGAACAGCGTCGATGCCGTAGTGCGCCAGCAACGTCGCGATGTCGGCCTGGCTGGTGCCCTGGCCCGAGTTCGGGTTCTTGGTGTCGGCCGGCTTGGTGTAGATCGACCCGGGGTGCACGGCGCTGGGGGTCGTCTGGGCCACCTTGATGATGGCCTGCTCCGAGGGCTCCCTGCCGGTCACCTGACCGACCACGTCGGCGACGGCCATGATGAGGCAGTCGTCGTATTTCTGGTAGCGCCAGTACTTGGCGGCAGCCGCTGGGTCGCCGTACATCGTGCCGGACGCTGCACCGGCCGGGCTGGCCAGTCCCAGTGCAACGGCACCGGCGGCGATCGCGAAGGTGGCTGTCTTGAGGGCGGTGGCGATCTTGTTGATCTTCATCGTCTGTCCTTTTCTCAGTTCCGCGGGTGCGGAGTGGGCGTTGAGAAAAGGTTCTTATGTAGGCCTTTTTGTTATCTCCACGAATTCTTGGGGTGATCTGCTGCCCGCCGGTCGACGGTGGTCATCGCATGGGTCGGGCAGGTTCAGTTGCATGCCCAGGTGTCGATGTAGCCGCCCCCGAGCTTGCTCAGCGCGTCTTTCATCGCGGCGCTCAGGGTGGGCCCGACACCGCCTTCGAAAGTCTTGCCGTCGGCAGCCACCGCCCCACACGCAGTGAAGGTGGTGAGCACTTTGCAGTCGGAGTAGCCACATAGTTTGACGGCGGTTGCTTCGGCGGCCGCTCGGGTCGGGTAGTGCGACGCTCGTCCCCAGGAGCCGTCGCCGGAGTAGGCGATCGCGCCGTATTGGTCGGCGGCATCAGCGACGGGTGCGAGCGTCAGGGTAGTTGCCGTGGCGGTAGCCACACTGGCGACGGCCACCGCTAACCGCCGCCGACGGGAGATCGTCGTCATTGGTGAGTCCTTTCCAAGTGCCGGTGCTCCGGCGGTTTCAACGGCTTGCGATGAACTGCGATGAACTGCGCTCACGACAATGGCTAGACCGGCTTGGTTGCGGTGACCTGCTTGCCCCAGTCGGACATGGTCAGCGTCACCGATGTGGCCGGGGTCGGCAGGATCTTGATCTGCACCAGGTGAGAGGAGCCGTCGGTAGCTATCCAGACGGTGGTGGGCACCGTGGTGACGTCCGCGGAGGTAAGCCGCGAGCCGGCAAGCGTGGCGATGTCGTCCGCGGCCGAGTTCCCGGTGATCTTGGTGGTGGCCACACCGTTCACCTGCTCGCTGCCGGTGACGGATGCTTCCTTGAGGTTGGCCAGCAGGTTGGCCAACCCCTGGTTGGGGTCAAGCAACACCGAAACGTTGTAGATGGATGCCCCGTCACCAAAATCGGTATATGTGCCGGGCTGTCCGAGGTCCGAATACAGATGACCGTCGACATAGACGAACTTCGCGTCCTCTTGTTTGTTGCCGACGAGCATCGTCGCGCTTCCGGTGGCCACGGTCTGCGGTGAGTTGGAAATGTCGCCCTCGAGCTTGGTCACGCGCAAGTTCGGCACGTCGCCGTCCACCGTGAGGTTCACATGCATTCCGGTGACCTTGCGCATGGCCTCGGCGGCCTGCTTGAGGATGGTGGCCGCCTCGGCGCTACTGGTGGTGACGGTGGTGCCGGTGGCCGTCCCGGGTCCGCCGGAACCACCGTTGCTCGAGCAGCCCCCGATCGCGAGCACGACTGCCAATGTGACGGCGGTGGCGACAACGGAACGAGGCGGATGCTTCATCGGAATTCTCCTTATGTTGGCCCACGGCATTGTCCTGCTTAGCAATCTGTGAGCAGCACAGTCAACAATCCACCACCGAACTCGAAGGGCCCGAGTGGGTGTGAAAGCTTTGGGTGCAGATCCTTGCGGGCACTGGGATTGCGGATCCGCCGGCAAGTCCCCAAGCTCCGCTTTCGGACCGGAAACGACGGATGCGGGGATCCGGAAATCAGGATCCCCGCACGCCCGGTCGGTTGGTCCTAGGTCAGCTGGCTGGCGTATTCGGGGCAGTAGACCTTGGTAGCGTCCACGACGAAGTAGGCCGCTTGCTTGGTGGTCAGGTTGGTCTGGCTGAGGATCTCCTCGGCGATGTCGGTGCCCGTCTTTCCGCTGGCCAATTCCTGGCAGACCTGGTGGCCCTGGCGCACGGCCGACTGAGTTGAGGAGAAGGTGACGCCGACTCCCTTCATCTGGGCGATGAAGGTCTCGTCACCGGTGCTGGCGTTCGCGGCGCCGGCGCCGGCGATGGCGAGGCCGATTGCGGCGGCGCCGATTGCGGTGGTGATGGCTGCGGTGATGCGCGGTGAGAACATGGTGGCGATCCTCTGTCGGTGATTTTCGTTGGTGATTTCACCTTGAGGCCGGCGCCTTGGCGGATTCTAAATAAGTTCTTGGCAAGTTCTTGGCGCCCGTCCGCCAACCCGCCTCGGCGATGATCGGCACACTGAGATTGATTTGAAAAGCACTGTCGCATAATTGAACTCGCCGATAGCAGGCCGAAGCGGGGATCCCGGGCCGGGATCCCCGCGTGGTTGGCGAAGGGCTAGGCGAGCTGGCTGGCGTACTGCGGGCAGTAGTCCTTGGTGGCGTAGACCACGAAGTAGGCCGCTTGCTTGGAGGTCAGGTCGGTCTGGCTGAGGATTTCCTCGGCGATGTCGGTGCCCGTCTTGCCGCTGGCCAATTCGGTGCAAACCTGGTGACCTTCCCGGTCGGCCGCCTGAGGTGAGGAGAAGGTGACCCCGACCGACTCCATCTGTGAGATGAAGGCGGTGTCGTCGGTGCTGGCCGCAGCGCTGCCTGCGGTCGCGATGGCTAGCCCGACGGCGGCTGCGCCGATTGCGGTGGTGATGGCTGCGGTGATGCGGGTTGAGAACATTGCTGAGGTCCTTTGCTCTGGTTTCCCTGGCTGGATGACCCCAGCATCGGGCCGGCCGCTCCAAGGATTCTCAACAACTTCTTGGCGCACTCCAGTGGTGGCGTCGCGGCGGCTGCGCGCCGGCACCGTGGCTAGCCCGCGCGAGCTCGATCCGCGCCATTGGCCATATGCCGCTCCCGTTGCCGGCATTGGGCTGTAGCGCTGCATCGTTGACCTGGATCACGACTTCGCGGCCGCTCCTGCGTGGTTCCTCCCGGCAAATGCCCTGATGGATCTATAAGCAAGGAGAGCAACCGAATTCTGGTGGTAGGCGTTGTGTCCGACCGTGATAGTTGCGGTGCTCGGCACAGTTAGTCTGGCTTCGGGGTGGACGATAGTGGACGTCAGTGTGGCTCAATGCGAGCAATTTTCGCGTTTGATGGCTAGGCAGCGAAGTTGGGCTGTCTTCGGTGTCGACTGCGGTTGGCGGTCAGTGTGGCGCAATGCGAGTGGTTTTCGAGTTTGGCGGTTGGACTGCGAAGTATCTGCTGGTCACTGCCTGGATGGCTATCGTGGCCAATGTTGCTGAACGTGAATGCTTTTCACATTTTGTGTGGCGATGACAAGTTAACCAAAATGCGACATATGTTGCGTAGGAAGACGATACGATCCGCTTCGGCGCATCGTGCGAAGAAGACAGCGCGGCTGCTGGGGTGAACACGAGCAGGTGGGAGGGTTGTGATGTCGTTTGTCGTTGTCTCGCCAGAGGTATTGGCGGTGGCGGGCAGGGATCTAGCAAGCATCGGCTCGGCGATCAGTCAGGCTAACGTCGCCGCCGCGGCGCCGACCATGGGCGCGCTGGCCGCGGGTGCCGATGAGGTGTCGGCGGCGGTCGCCGCAGTGTTTTCCGGACATGCCCAGGCCTATCAAGCGCTCGGCGCCCAAGTGGCGGCGTTTCACGACCAGTTGGTAACCGCCCTTGACGCGGCTGCGGGGAAGTATGCAAGCGCGGAGGTCGCCAACGCCTCGCCGTTGCAGGCAGCGCTCGACGTGGTCAATGCGCCCACCCAGGCGCTGTTGGGGCGCCCGTTGATCGGCAACGGCGACGATGGGGTGGCGGGGACTGGACAGAGTGGAGGCGACGGCGGGATCTTGTACGGCAATGGGGGCGACGGCGGCTCCGGAGCGTCCGGCCAGATCGGCGGTACCGGTGGAAGCGCGGGGTTGATCGGCGCCGGCGGAACAGGTGGGGCCGGGGGGCTTGGCGCGGCCGGGGGTGCCGGTGGCAACGGTGGCTGGCTGTTCGGCCAGGGCGGGGCCGGTGGGATCGGCGGTAGCGGTGCGGCCGGGGGTGCCGGCGGCAACGGCGGGTGGCTCTACGGCGATGGCGGCGCCGGCGGGCAGGGTGGGGCGGCCGCGGCGGGTATCGGTGGCGGCGACCCCGGGCAAGGGGGCAACGGTGGCAACGCCTACCTGTTCGGCAACGGCGGCAGCGGCGGGCAAGGTGGCACCGGCCTGGCCGGCGCGGACGGCGTGAACACCTCCAACGGCACAGCCGCCCTCGGCACGTGGGGCAACGGCATTACGACCTCGACCGGTGATGCCAACGGCGGTAACGGTGGCAGCGGTGCCGATGGGGGCTCGGGGGTGACCGGAGGCACCGGTGGGGTCGGCGGGTTCGCCATCAATGACGGCAGCGGTGACGCCTATGGAGGTTTCGGCGGGACCGGCGGCAACGGCGGGGCTCCCGGAGCTTCGGGCGGCGATGGTGGACAGGGCGGGCCTGCCGTCACTTCCAGCGGCAGCGCCTATGCGGGTATTGGCGGGACCGGCGGCAATGGAGCCAGCGGCGCTTCCGGTGGCACCGGCGGGACCGGCGGCGGCGGGGGTAACGGTGGTCGTGGCGGGATATTGGTCGGCGACGGCGGCATCGGCGGTACCGGGGGCACCGGGGGCACCGGCGGCACCGGCGCCACCGGGGGCGCCGGGGGGACCGGCGGGGTTGGTGGTTCCGCCGGCTCGACTGACGGCGGCGTGGCAGACGCCAATATTGGCGGCGACGGCGGCATTGCGGGCACCGGCGGCGATGGCGGGACCGGCGGGACTGGCGGGGTTGGCGGCAAAGGTGGTGACGGTGGGCTGCTGATCGGCAACGGCGGCGGCGGTGGTGTGGGTGGCGACGGCGGCGCCGGCGGTACCGGCGGCATCGGCGGCGCCGGGGGGAATGGCGGAGTTGGCGGTGACGGCAGTTCGTCTGGCACCGGGGCCGGCGGCTCCGGCGGCGGCGCCACCGACGGCGGAACCGGGGGCGACGGCGGCTCCGGCGGCGGGTTCGGCACCGGCGGTGCCGGTGGCACTGGCGGGTGGTTGATCGGTCACTCGGGTACCAACGGCATCGGTGGGACTGGCGGTGCGGGCGGCGCCGGCGCTGTCGGTGGCGACGGTGGCGTGGGTGGCGATCCAGGCGTCGGGACAACCTACAACGGAATCAGCGGCCATAACGGCGTGCAGGGCGGTACCGGCGCCGACGGCGCAGCGGGCTGACCCGGTACGGTTACCGCGCGCTTTGGCGCCACCACCGCCAGCGGGGCTGCATCGCCAGAATCGTTCTAGGCCCGCGTCATGGCGTAGTAGGCGCCCCGGTTGGCCAGCAGCTCCGCGTGGGTGCCGTGTTCGACGATCTGGCCCGCCTGCACCACCAGAATCTGGTCGGCGTCACGAATCGTCGAAAGGCGATGGGCGATGATGAAGCTGGTTCGATCCCGGCGAAGTTCGGCGGTTGCCCGCGCGATGAGCAGCTCGGTGCGGGTGTCGACCGAACTGGTGGCCTCGTCCAGGATCAACAACTGCGGGCGGGCAAGAAATGCGCGGGCGATGGTGATCAGTTGCTTCTCGCCGGCGCTGATGTTGCTGCCGTCTCCGCTGATCCGGGTCTGATAGCCGGCCGGCAGCATGTGGACGAACCGGTCGACGTAGGCCGCTTTGGCGGCTTGGAGGATGTCGTCCGGGCTGGCCTCCGGACGCCCGTAAGCGATGTTCTCCGAGATCGTCCCGTCGAACAACCAGGTGTCCTGGAGCACCATGCCGATGTGCGACCGCAGCGACCGCCGGCTCACCGTGGTGATGTCGATTCCGTCGACCAGGATGCGGCCGGAATCGACCTCATAGAACCGCATCAGCAGGTTGACCAGCGTGGTCTTGCCGGCACCTGTCGGTCCGACGATCGCCACCGTGCTGCCCGGTTCGGCCACCAGTGACAAGTCGTGGATCACCGGATGGCCCGGGTGATAGGCAAAGTTCACCCGCTCGAACTCCACGCGACCGGTCAGGGCCGGGGCGCGGCCGGTCCGGCTGACCGCCGGTTGCAGCGCCGACGCGGGGTCGGCGGCTTCTTCGGGTTCGTCGAGCAGCTCGAACACCCGCTCTGCGCTGGCCACACCGGACTGCAGGCTGTTGTACATGGCCGCCACCTGCGACACCGGTGTGTTGAATTGCCGGACATATTGAATGAACGCCTGCACGCTGCCCAATGTGATTTGACCGGTGGCCACCTGCAGGCCCCCCATCACCGCGACCGCTACATAGCCCAGGTTGCCAATGAACGTGGTCGCCGGCTGCACCAGGCCAGAGAGCAGTTGGGCGCCGAAACTGGCCTGGTAGACGTCATCGTTGAGGTTGTGAAACTGCTCGCGTGCTGCGGCCTGGTGGCCGAAGGTCTTGACGACCGTGAAGCCGCTGTAGGTCTCTTCGATGTGTGCGTTGAGGCGTCCGGTACTGGTCCAATGCGCAACGAACAGCCGTTGTGAACGTCGGGTGATCGCTCGCGTCACCAGCAACGACAACGGCACGGTCAGCAGGGTGATCAGTGCCAGCAGCGGCGAGATCCACACCATCATCGACAGCACCGCGACCACGGTCAGGATCGCGGTCACCAGTTGGCTGATCGTCATCGATAGCGACGACTGAATGTTGTCGATGTCGTTGGTGACCCGGCTCAGCAGTTCGCCACGCTGACGTCCGTCGAAGTAGGACAGTGGCAGCCGGTGCAGCTTGTGCTCGACATCGGCGCGCAACGCTGCCACGGTGCGCTGCACGGTGACGTTGAGCAACCGGGCTTGCCCCCAAATTAGCAGGGAAGCAATGAGATAGAGGGCCAACGCCAGGGCGAGGGTTCGTACCACCGCACCGAAGTCCACGCCTTGGCCGGGGGTTACCTTCATTCCCGACAGCAGTTCGGCGAAGGTATTGTCACCGCGGGCCCGGGCGCCGGCAATCGCTTGCGCCTTGGTGATTCCGGCGGGCAACTGGCGTCCGATCACGCCGTTGAACAGCAGATCGGTGGCGTGGCCGAGGATTCGGGGAACGGCCACCCCGATCGCGGTGCCGACGATGCCCAGGGCGATCACCGCAAGACTGCGCCGTCGTTGTGGGGCGAGCCGTTTCACCAGCCGCGTCGCCGAACCCCAGAAGTCGCGCGATCGGGTTGGCGCCGGGGCGCCGCCTCGGGGGCGCTGGTTGAGTGCCGCGGTCACGAGACGCCCCTGATGTCGGTGGTCACCGACTGCGAGACGGCAAATTCGGCATAGGTGGGGCAATCGATCAGCAGGGAATCGTGGGTGCCCGCCCCGACAACTCTGCCATCGTCGATCACGATCACTTGATCGGCCTGTGCGGCAGTCGAAACGCGTTGTGTGACAATAATAATGGTCGACTTTGTGGCAAGTTCTCGCAGCGCTGCGCGGACCCGCGCATCGGTGTGCACATCAAGGGCGGAGAATGCGTCGTCGAACAGATAGACCGCGGGTCGGCCGATGATCGCCCGGGCGATCGCGAGTCGTTGACGCTGCCCACCGGAGAAGTTGATCCCGCCCTGCGCGACACGCATCTGCAGGCCGTGCGCCCGGACGAATTCCTCTGCGGCCGCGACCCGCAGCGCCTCCCACATCTCTTCGTCGGTTGCGTCGGATTTGCCGTAGCGCAGGTTGTCGGCGACGGTGCCGGAGAACAGGTAACCGCGCTGGGGCACCAGCCCGATCGCCGCCCACAACCGCTCGGTCTGGTAGTCGCGGACATCAATCCCGTCCAGCAGCACGGCGCCGCCGGTAACGTCGTAGAGCCGGCAGATCAGCGATATCAGCGTCGACTTGCCCGAACCGGTGCTGCCGACAATCGCGGTGGTGGCTCCCGGCGGTGCTGACAAGGAGATGTCTTGCAGCACCGGGCAGTCGGCGCCGGGATAGCTGAAGGTGATGTTTTCCAACCGGACCGCGCCGGTGATGCCGGCAGCGGGGAATCTGGGGTGTTGCGGGTTGTTCAGTGCGGCGGGAGTCGAGAGCACCTCGGTGATGCGCTCCGCGCACACGGCGGCTCGCGGCAGCACCACCAAGGTCATCGTTGCCATCAGCACCGCCATCAGAATCTGGGCGAAGTACGACAGAAATGCGCTCAGCGAGCCGACCTGCATCCGGCCTTGGTCGATCAGCAGGCCGCCGAACCAGATCACCGCGACGCTGGACACGTTGATCGTCAGCGTGGTCACCGGCAGCATCAGCGCCTGCCAATTGCCGGCCCGCAACGCGGTGCTCGCCAACGCGGTGTTCGCCTGGGCGAACCTGTCCCGCTCGAAGGGCTCCCGAGTGAACGCGCGAACCACCCGGACGCCGGACAGCTGGTCGCGCAGCACCCGGTTGATGCCGTCGATCAACGCCTGCATGCTGCGAAACAACGGCAGCATGTGGGTCATGATCCAGTAGTTCGCCAGCGCCAAGATCGGAACGCTGACCAGCAGCAGCCAGGTCAGCGCGGCCTCTTGATGAACCGCCATGATGATGCCGCCGATGCTCATTATCGGCGCGGCCACCAGCACGGTGGCAGTCGTCTGCACCAGGAACACGATCTGGCGGACGTCGTTGGTGCTGCGGGTCAACAGCGTCGACGCGCCGAATCTGGCCGTCTCGCGTTCGGAAAAGGTGATCACATGCTCGAACATCGCGGCGCGCAGGTCGCGGCCGAAGCCGGTCCCGGTGCGGGCTCCGAAGTAGACGGCACCCACCGCGCACAGCACCTGTAGTCCGGTCACGCCGAGCATCACCACACCCAGCCGGATGATGGTGTTGGTATCGCCCTTGGCGACTCCGTCATCGATGATCGCGGCGTTGACCGTGGGCAGGTACAGCGAGGCCAGGGTGCTGATCAGCTGCAGCGCCATCAGCGCGGCGACCAGCCGACGGTACGGCCGGATGTACTGGCGCAGCAGTGCCAGGAGCATGGGGTAACTGTTGCATACCGTGTCGGCCCGGTGCTGGGGCCGGCCGCATCGGTCAGGACGAAATGCCTGATCAGGTGGCGTGTCGGTGGTTGACCCGCGGGGCTGCGGCTACAGTGCATGCTGTGACCAGCAGTAGAGAGGTAAGCGGTGCGGCGTAATTTGACGACGCTGGCCCTGGCTGCGGCGGCATTGATGGCTCTGAGTCCCGCAGTTGCAGGGTGCTCCAATTCCGGTGACAACAATCCCGGTGCGACGGTTTCGTCGACCCCGGGCAGCTCCGAGGGCCGTCACGGACCGTTCTTTCCGCAGTGCGGCGGTGTCAGCGACCAGACAGTGACACAGTTGACCAGGATCAGTGGCCTGATCAACACGGCTCAGAACTCGGTGGGGTGCCAGTGGTTGGCGGGCGGCGGCATCATGGGCCCGCACTTCTCCTTCTCCTGGTACCGCGGCAGTCCAATCGGTCGTGAGCGCAAGACCGAGGAGCTCTCCCGCGCGAGTGTCGAGGACATCAACATCGACGGCCACAGCGGCTTCATCGCCATCGGCAACGAGCCCACCCTGGGCGACTCGTTGTGTGAGGTAGGGATCCAGTTCCAGGACGACTTCATCGAATGGTCGGTGAGCTTCAACCAGAAGCCATTCCCGCCGCCGTGTGACGTCGCCAGGGAACTCACTCGTCAGTCGATTGCGAACTCGAAATGAGCGGTTGGATGCGTCGTGGATCTCGGCGCGGTAATGGTGCAGGCCTGCGCGCGGCGGCCGTGCTGCTGGCGGTGCTGGTGTCGATAACCGGCTGCTCGAGGTCGATTTCGGGCAACGCCATCAAAGCGGGCGGGGGTGGGGTCCCACGCAACAACAATTCCGAGCAGCAGTACCCCAACCTGCTCAAAGAATGTGAAGTGCTGACCACCGACATCCTGGCCAAGACGGTGGGCGCCGATCCGCTCGACATTCAGAGCACGTTCGTCGGCGCGATCTGCCGCTGGCAGGCAGCCAACCCGGCCGGGCTGATCGACATCACCCGGTACTGGTTCGAGCAGGGCAGCTTGAGCAACGAACGCAAGGTGGCCGAGGGACTGAAGTATCAGGTCGAGAGTCGCACCATTCAGGGCGTCGACTCGATTGTGATGCGACCCAATGACCCCAACGGCGCATGCGGCGTCGCAAGCGACGCCGCCGGAGTTGTCGGCTGGTGGGTCAATCCTCAGGCCCCCGGTATCGATGCCTGCTCGCAGGCCATCAAGCTGATGGAGCTGACGCTGGCCACCAACTCCTGACTGGCGGGATACCCCGGGGATGGTGCTACC